>JARHYY010000061.1 GCA_029258405.1 Helicobacteraceae bacterium
TTAAAATACTAGAACCAAAATGGCAATATACAATGGGGCAAGGGGAGACTAGAATAGGTAAAAATAGAATTGAGAGAAGCGATAACCACAATATTAAAAAATCACATGAGCTATTGATTATAAAGGAGTGGCAATGAAGAAAAATAAAAAATTGGTGGAAGTAGAGTTGTCATTAAATAAAGAAGAGGTTATAGCTAATTTTCCAGATGGCTTTAATTTTAAGGATCCAATGAAGCAAGTTCAAAAATTTTGTGTTAATGATGAGCTCAAAAAAATTGCTTATAGTGAACAAAGTCCAAAACGTAGTTTAGATGCACTTAAAAACGGGCAAAAGAAAGGAAATCCAAGTATTAGAACTACAGGTATGCATGAAAGCATAAAAAATGAGTTAAAAAATGGAAGCAAGGTCAAAGTTATAATCGAATCAGTAGAACCTCCTAAAACTCCAAAAGATCAAGCAGATGAAGAAATAAAAAAATATAAAAATGATAATGGCGGGAAAGCTCCAGAATGGAATAAACAAGCAAATAGAACAAAATGGAAGTGAATAAATGAGAATAGAACAAGTCAAAACAGCATTTAAAATCGCCGATGTAGAATTTGTAGAAGGAAGCACAAAACTTAATTTCAATTATTTAAAAAACCTAAAAGATGAAAATGACAACACCTTACCACAAAAGATTCTAAAAAAGAATGTTGCTAGAGTGTATTTGATTGTTGTTGATGGAGAAATTAAAAAGTAGGTGGGAGTCAAGCAACAGGTGGCATAAAAAGCACTCTATCAATTTATCAAGACGGAGGGATAAAGGGGCATCCTAGCATACAAGTTATGGCGTATGGTATTTTCTTTAATTATACTATTTTGCAGGGCAAAAAGATAGAATTTTATATGATTTATCAAGAGAATTTTGAAAAAGAAGTAAAAGGTTTGTTTGGGTTGAAAAAAGTAAGCAATGTTTCCATATCTTATAAATTTATAGAGCTTTGTTGCAATATGTTCTTAATAATCCTATTACTAATAGGAGCATAGAATATAACGATAACAGAATAAGTAGGCTATGTGCAAGTTATAGTAAATGTGAAATAAGCGGTAATAGATTAGAAGTAGGCAACATGGAATGCCATCATAAAATACCCTTACACTTAGGGGGAAATGATGAGTATAATAACTTGATATGGGTTGATAAATCTATACATAAGTTAATCCATGCAACAAAAAACAATACTATAAAGAAATATCTTAATGTAATAAACCTTGATAGTAAAGCAATAAAAAAGCTCAACCTATTAAGAGTAAAAGCGGGTAATAAACCTTTATAAAAGGTTCTTTGTTTATTTGAATAGATGAAATGATTATTTAAAATTATGGCAAGCTGTGTGCTCTGAAAGCTTGCACGGTTTAGAGTGGGGGAAAACCTAGAGATAACTTCAAAGGGTTAGGTATTGCTAATGATATGCTTAGTTAAATCTATACATAAGTTAATATATGCAACAAAACAAATACTATAATACATATCTTCATGATATAAATCTTGATAGCAAAGTATTCAAAAGGTTAGGTATTGCTAAAATATTTTCACTATAGCTAAAAGTGCTAGATGGTTTATCTCTTGCTTCACAAGCAAGAGATAAATTGTTTATTTGTAATATAAACTTTTTAAAATTTTATATCAATGAATAACATTATTTGCCAAGATAAACCTGCCTTGGACGTGTAATACGTGCATGAGGGTTTTTCATGTGTTCTATTACTTGTGCACACCAGCCCGGCATTCTCCCGATAACAAATATTGGTGTAAAGAGCTGAACAGGAATTTTTAAGGCACTCAAAATAATACCACTGTAAAAATCAACATTGGGATAAAGATTTCTCTGTTTAAAATAATCATCACTCAAAGCAACTTCTTCAAGTTTTTCTGCTATATCACTTAATTTTGTATCCATGGTAATACCTTTTTTGTGTAGCTCATCTTTCAATGTTTTAATGGCTTTTGCACGAGGATCATAGCTCTTATATACCCTATGTCCAAATCCCATAAGCCTAAATGGATCACTTTTATCTTTTACTCTTTCTATAAATTTACCTACATTTTTAACATCACCAATTTCTCTAAGTTGGTCAAGGACTTTTTCGTTTGCACCTCCATGAGCAGGACCCCAAAGTGCATTTATCCCTGCTGAAATTGCTGCATAAGGATGCACACCTGTTGAAGCAACATTGCGTACAGTTGTGGTTGAGGCATTTTGTCCATGGTCAGCATGGAGAGAGAATATTCTATCTAAGGCTTGCACTTCCAGTGGAGTAATTGTAGTTTCTCCAGAGCGGGTGTATTTTAATCTTCCGCTTGGATATGCTCTAAGCATATACAAGAAGTTTTCTACATAACTTAGAGAAATATCAGGATAAATAAATGGTGCACCAACAGAATTACGATATGAAAATGCTACTAAAGTAGTAATTTTTGCAATAATTCTTCGTGCCATTGTTTGATAGTCACCCTCATGTTCCATATCTTTATGATCGAAGTGGAAAGTAGATAACGCAGCTACAGCCGAACTTAAGTTTGCCATCGGATGTGCATTATCTGGAAAGGCACTGAAAATATTAATAAGCCCCTCATGCAGAAAGCTACGATGCCTTAACTCTAAATCAAACTCTTCTGATTCTTCTTTGTTTTTTGGTGCTTCGCCAGTAATGAGCAATTTTGCAATATCAGTAAAGGAATATTTTTCTACAATTTCTTGTATGGGCTGACCTTTATATAAAAGTTGTCCTTCTTTACCATTGATGTAGCTAATAGTACTTTGGCAACCAGCGGTGGAGCCATATCCCGGATCATAGGAAAAAATACCTGTTGTTTCAAAAAGCTTAGAAAAGTCTATAGCTTTTGGTCCTCGTGTGCAGTCAATAAGGTTAAACTCAAATTTTTCACCTGTTTCATTATTGATTAATGTAACTGTTCCCATACTACTCCTTTTTAGGAAAAAATTAAATGAGGCACAATGCCTCTTTTGTTTAAGCGAATAATCCTCCGCTTACAAGAAATGATGGCTTTCTTAACTTAAAGCTAAGTAAAATCTCAGCTCACCTAAAAGGTTTTTAGTCCAATAAAACTCGCTAACCCAAAGCTTTTAATCCATGCTCTTTTTAAGATATCCCTACCTGCATTTATAGCAATATTATATCACAATTAATTAAATATTGCCTTGAAATTTTGTTATGCTAGCTTATTAATTGTTAAGAGTTTTTAGCAATTCACCCACTTAAGAGCCTTCTTGCTTGTCATGGATAAAGCAGGTAGATTGAATACTTTGTCAAATTTCTACTGAAATAAGGCTTAAAATAAAGAAAATGGGAATTTTAAATAAAACATCTGGTATATTTTTTGCTCTTTCTGATTGTTTTGATTTAATTTTTAAAGTAATTCTTAGCCCTATTTTTTTATAATATAGAGTTTAAATTATTGTACTTTGTTATAGACAGGTGTCCGAGCGGTTTAAGGAGCACGCCTGGAACGCGTGTAAGGTTCAAAGCCTTCAGGGGTTCAAATCCCCTTCTGTCTGCCATAAACCCGCTTTATTCTTTGTTGTAGATTTGTTCGTTTAACTATTCCAAGAAAATAAATAACTCGTTTATGTAGGCAGATGATCAATCCTGCTTTGTATAATTATTGATAGTATAAGTTAGTTGTGATTTATTATTCTTCTTTTTGAAGAAATTAGTGCTTTAATTTAAACGCTAAGTTTGAAAGGATAAAACATGCTCGGTGTAGCACTTTTAGGTTGTGGGCGTATTGCATCGCGACATGCAGAGATATTAAGCAAAGGGGAGATTAAGGGGGCAAATCTTGTAGCAGTATGCGATATACAAAAACAAAAAGCAGAAATTTTTGGGCAAAAATATAATCTACCATATTTTTATGACTATAAAACAATGCTTGAAAAGTGTAAAGAGATTGATATTGTTTCCATATTGACACCTAGTGGTATGCATGCACAAAATACATTGCAAATTGCTCCTTATAAAAAGCATATTATTGTTGAGAAACCTATGGCTCTTACTCTTGATGATGCTGATGCAATGATTAAGATTTGCGATGAGTATGGGATTAAACTTTTTGTAGTAAAACAAAACCGCTATAACCTCCCTGTGCAAAAGCTAAGAGAAGCTTTAGAAAGAGGACGGTTTGGAAAAATCGTTATGGGAAGCGTCAGAGTTCGCTGGTGTAGAGACCAAAACTACTATAATCAAGATTCTTGGCGAGGAACATGGGCAATGGATGGTGGGGTTTTTACAAATCAAGCAAGCCATCATATTGATTTGCTTGAATGGATGTTGGGCGATGTAGAGAGCGTGTTTGCTAAAAGCCAAACTGCATTGAGCAATATTGAGGCTGAAGATACAGGTGTGGCTATTGTAAAATTTTGTAATGGTGCATTGGGAGTTATAGAGGCAACTACTGCTACAAGACCAAAAGATCTCGAAGGTAGCATTTCCATCTTAGGTGAATTAGGCAGTGTTGAGATTGGAGGTTTTGCAGTTAATAAAATTTTACATTGGAATTTTACGCACACCATTCCGAGTGATAGTGAAGTTTTAGAGCGATATTCCACTAACCCTCCAAATGTTTATGGCTTTGGGCATAGAGAATATTACTTGCATGTAGTAGATTCTATTATGCACAATAAAAAAGCTTTAGTTGATGGGCTAGAAGGAAGAAAAAGCCTAGAGCTTATTGTGGCTCTATATGAAAGCGTAGAAACAGGCAAAGAAGTTTTTTTGAAATTTCAACCACAAAAATGTAAGCTAGGACATAAAGTATGAAAAAAGTTATTTTCTTAGGTGCTAAGGATATTGGCGTGGCTTGTCTTAAAGAACTTTTCTTAAGACAAGTAGAACTAAACTATAAAATTATTGCTGTACTTACTTCTCCTAGAGGTGAGGGTATAAGAAATTTTTGCAAAAAGCATGATTTAGCTATTTTTGAACATTTAGATGATATCCTAGAGAAAGCATGCGATATACTTTTTAGTGTACAATACCACCAGATATTATCTCCTCGCCATATTAAAATTGCAAAAGAAATTGCTTTTAATTTACACTTAGCCCCTCTTCCAGAATATCGTGGTTGCAATCAGTTTTCTTTTGCTCTACTTAATGATGATAAAGAATTTGGAGTAACTATCCACAGGCTTGAAAAGGGCATTGATAGCGGAGCTATTGTTTTTGAAAAGCGGTTTGATATTCCTTCTGATTGTTTTGTAGATGAGCTTGTTAAAATTGCTTCACAATATGGATTTGAGCTTTTTTCTTCTTCACTTCCTGCTTTGATAAATGGCAATTATGAGCTGATACCACAAAGCAGTCGCATAAGCCACCGCAGAGAATTTCATTTGCGTCGCGAAATTGATTCATTAAAATGTATAGATATAGCGGGGGGGCATAATTGAAAGAATTATCAGAGCAACCTCAATGCCGGGATTTGAACCGCCATACTGTTTTATCGGAGGGAAAAAAATCTTTTTTGTACGAGAAGAATGATTTTTGTATATACCATAAAGTTCAAGTACGCAATGTAAAATGCGGACAGAAAGTAAGGATTGTTGAGCCTTGTAATCTATATGAATGTGAGCTTGGAGATTTTGTTTTTATCGGTCCTTTTGTTGAAATTCAAAAAGGAGTTAAGATTGGAGCTCATACCCGCATACAATCCCACACTTTTATTTGTGAGCTTGTAAGCATAGGGATATCATGCTTTATTGGGCATGGTGTTATGTTTGTAAATGATTTATTTTCTATGGGAGGTCCAAGTGGAGATCCAGCTTTATGGAAAGAGACAGTTATTGGGAATAATGTAAGCATTGGCTCAAATGCAACTATTTTGCCAGTAAAAATATGTGATGGGGCTGTTATTGGGGCGGGGAGTGTTGTGTGTAAAGATATTACAGTAAAAGGAGTATACGCAGGTAATCCAGCCTCGTTATTGCGAGTGCTTTAGCAATTCCAGCCTAAATCCCTTGTTATCTCCAGTCCCCTGCCAAACTACGCAAACAAAATTTTGAGTGAGCATGTATCATTAATGTTCACTCTAATATACATTGCATCTCTTACGAATATAGAATCTTTTATGAAGATTTAACTTACTTTTGCTCTTGACACATTAAATTTTCTAATGCTTTACTCTTGAAAGATTTATATTATTAAGAAATATCCTAAGCTCTTAATGTATTTTGGTATATTATAGATGTATCTTTAATATTTTTGAGTTTTATATTATTTATGACTTTTTAAAGTGAGTGTCATATTACAATCTATGCTACTGTGATATGTATTTATAGGAGTTATATATGTCTAAGCTTTATTATAATTCTTGCTTCAAATCTAGAGCACCATAGATTTTTTATAGCATGCTTACTTGTTCTTGATGTTTAACGCTATGCTTTTAAGACTATATCCTTGAGCTTCTTTTGAGCTTTGATTTTAAATCCTAAGAACTCATTATATTGTTTATATTGTTTCCTTAAGTTTATGATTTGATATTTATACCTTAAGACTTTGCATAAACATTTCTTAGATTTTTTTATAATATTTATACAATGCAACATATTATCAGAGAAACTCTCTATTAATAACAATATGTAGTTTATTGTTATTCTATAGCTCTATATTATTATTATAGAGTTCTCTATTGTTTTTGGTTTTAAATTCTAAGATTCTTTTTGTTGTTATTATGAGATTCTCTATTGAATCATTATCTCTTTAAAGCTATTTACTCTTTAAGTGAATTTCTTTGTTCTTTTGAATGTATTTAATGGCTAGGTTTTTAGCTCTACTCTTATATAAGAGCTTAATACTTATGCTTGAGAATCAATGAGATTTGTATATTGCAAGGGATTATTTATTGTAAGAAATTATTCTATATTATTATCTCAAGTCTAACTCCTTAATCATATCAATGGCATATAATGAGAACATATATATAAGAGTGCTTTGAGATAGCTCCTTAATGCTCTTTTGTATGGTATATATAATTCTAGGTGTTTTTAAGAATTCTTATATTTTTATGTTTATATATAGTTTAAATAGAGTGTTGAGTAAATTTTTAAGTTTGTATTTTTGTTTAAATTATAGTTGGGTTTAGTTATTGTTTAAGTTTTGATATTGTGTGCTTTGATAGCACTTGTAGTGAGGAATGTTAGAACAAGTAATGATATTCTTTCTGATTAAATGTTTTTATAAACACATAGCCAAAAAAGAAAATGCTTATAGCTCTTGCTAAATTATATTCATATATACTATAATGCGATGTTTCTTCTTTGTTACCCTACCCTATATAACAGCTATAATACCACACATAAGCAATGCAAATAAAATAACACCAATAAAAAAACGTCTTAAATCAACTTCATCAAAAGCTATATTGCTATGTTCTTTTTCTAGCAATGATAGAAAAATATCCCCTTCTATAAGTTCTTTTGAGATTAAAAGAGCAGCTTCTCTCCCATTGCTTAACACAGAAAATTGATAGGCAAAATTATCTGCATTAATGCCTTTAGCTTCTTCATAGATGGGCTGCACTAGCACATCAATTACACCTGCCTGCCCTAATCCAACGGTACGCAATATGGAGCAACCCTCTCGCATTTTTCCTTGTTTTTTAGGAATATTCATTACCTCAAAAACTCTCTGATACGCTTTTCCATTTTCTTTTTTGCCATTTACAATAATAGAGCAGGGTTTTTGAGTGTTAAGTTGTGATAAATATTTTCCTACAATAATAGCATGAATAAAACGAACCACATCATCAATGCTAATAAATTCTTCAAGGAGCTCTAAAATAATAGCAACTTCTCTGCCTCCTTTATGGTATAAATCTAGTTGTGGATTTAGAAATAAACAGCATTCCTTATCTAAAGAGCTTTCAAGAAAATGCACTAAGTCCTCATGGATAAGCTTAAGCCCAGCACGAGGAGGCAATTGCTTATTTTTTTGAATTATCTTACTTCGTTCCCAATCTGCATATTTTTTTTCTCGGCGATACATTACAGAATTAGAGCGTGCCATTAATCTGCCATTTTATATTTAAATTTTCTTAAAGTTTGTGCATTCAAAACAACACTAAGACTACTTAAGCTCATAGCTAGTGCCGAAAGCATAGGATTTAAAAAAATGCCATAGGAGTATAATATTCCACAAGCAATAGGAATAGCCATCACATTATAACAAAAAGCCCAAAATAAATTTTGTTTAATATTTCTTACAATAGCCTTGCTTAACTCCATAGCATATACAATAGAATCTATTGCCTCATTGCAAATAATCATACCAGCACTCTGATAATTTATATCACTAGCATTTGAAAAACTTACAGAAACATCGCTTGCCTCTAATGCAGCCACATCATTAATGCCATCTCCAACCATCATAACTGTTTTATTTTGAGATTTAAGTTTATTGATCAAATCAAGCTTATCTTTTGGTTTTGCATGGGCTATAAAATCTTTTACGCCTACAATATGTGCTACTCTTTGAACACTCTCTTTTCTGTCACCACTAACAATAAGGCTTTGGATATGACGACTTTTAAAAAAATCAAATATCTCTTTTGCCCTATTTTTGACTCTATCTTCAAGAAAGATTAAACCAAGAATCGTATCCTTTGTGCCAACAAACACAGTAATAAGTCCTCGTTCATCTCTCAAAGGTTCGGCATTTTTTGTAAAAAAATCCTCGTTTCCTACAAAATATTCTTTTTCATCTATAAATGCTGATATCCCATAGCCAGCAAAAGTGTGAAACTTTTGAGCATTCAATAAATGTAAATTCTTTTTTTGAGCTTCATTTATAATAGCATGGGCAATTAAATGTTCGCTCCCTTGTTCTATGCTAGCAGCAATTTGTAAAATATTATCAGCATGATTATTATTAAAAGGCACAATTTCAACAACTTCTAAAGAATTATAAGTAAGCGTTCCTGTTTTATCAAACACAACACAATCAATATCTTGAAGTTTTTCCATTAAGCCCACATTTCTAAAAAACAAACCTTTCTTATGGGCAAGAGTACTTCCAATCATAACTGCCATAGGAGTAGCAAGCCCTAAAGCACATGGACAAGAGATTACAAGAACAGCAATAAAAATTTCAAAACCAAATGAAAAATTTTCATAAAATGTCCAAAATATGCCTGCAATGAATGCTATAACAATAACACTTGGAACAAAAATGCTAGCAACTTTATCGGCGATTCTCGTCATTTTTGTTTTTGAAGCGGCTGCTTGCTCAATAAGCTTTACAATGCCTTGTAGAGTGCTATGAGCACTATCATCAGTAACTTTCATTATAAAAGAAGTGTGCGTGCTTAAACTACCTGCAAAAATCTTATCACCCTGTTTTTTATACACGGGCATTACCTCACCTGTAAGCATAGATTCATTTAAATAACCTTCACCTTCTGCAAGTACACCGTCAACAGGAATACAATCACCAGGAAGAATCTTCAAACGATCGCCAACCTTAATAAAATCAACTAAAATTTTTCGCTCTTCGTTTCCATTGATTAATATTGCTTCTTTTGGTTGCTGTGCCAATAGAGCACTCAGTGTATCATGAGAGTCCTCCTTTGCCCTTTCTTCAACAGTTTTTCCTAGCATAACCAAAGCAAGAATAACAGCAATACTTTCAAAATAGAGATGATGTGCACTAAAATTTTCAGCAAGTAAATACACACTATATATAAAAGCTGCTATTGTGCTTATAGCAATCAAGGAGTCCATATTTGGATTCTTACAATAAAGACTCTTAAAACCCTTAACATAAAATCTCCATCCTAAAAGCATAATAAGACAAGTAGCTATAATTTGCACAGTAATATTCACAGAAAAAGAATCAAAAGCAGAAGGTAAAAGTGCGGGAAAAAACATGCCAACCATAGAAACATAAAGCATAATGAACATTATTGCCAAAGCTAAACATACACGAACAAGAGGAGATATAATTTTTCTTTCTACAGCTTCAAATTTTTTTTCCTTCAAAAGCTGTATTGTTGTTTGATGTTCATCTGAAGCATATTGCAAGTGAGGTGCATAACCTAATTTCTCAATTAAGTTAAAAATGGATTCTAAATTTCCTTTGTTTTCATCAAAAACAACCAATGCCGTTTTATTAACCAAATTCACTTCAATACTATCAATAAAATCTTTTCTTCTTAAAGAGCGTTCAATACCACCAGAGCAAGCAGAACAAGTCATGCCTTCAATATAAAATTTTTGTGTTTTCATTATACATCCTTACTGAGAATATATTTTTTTACAATAAAATTCCTTTAGTAAAGATTATATACAAATCATATCAACATTAATTCCCCCATAGGGGGAAAGAAATTATTATTTATTTTCTGAAGTCAAGTACCATACGCCCATCAATTTTGCCCTTTTTCATCCTATCAAAGACATCATTGACTTCTTCAAGCTTAGCTGGGGCAACATGTGCTTTTACTTTTTCATCTTCAGCAAAATTAATTGCTTCTTGCAAGTCTAGCCTTGTTCCCACAATTGAGCCCCGAATGGTTACACCATTAAGAATCATGTTGAATATATTAACAGGGAATTCTCCCGGAGGAAGACCATTCATAGCCACAGTCCCACCTCGTCTTACCACGCCAATGGCTTGTTTAAATGCTGTTGGATGCACAGCAGTAACTAAGACACCATGTGTGCCACCATTGGTTTCTTTTCTGATTTTATCAATAGTGCCTTGTTCGCCTAGCTCTTTTGCATTAGCTACTACAGTTGCTCCATATTTTTTTGCTAGTTGAAGTTTATCATCAGCAACATCAATAGCAGCAACATTCAAGCCCATTGCTTTTGCATACTGCACGGCTAAATGTCCTAAACCACCAATTCCAGAAATGGTTACCCATTGTCCTGGCTTCGCTTCTGTCATTTTCAAGCCTTTGTACACAGTAACACCCGCACAAAGTATAGGAGCAATATTTAAGAAATTGCTATCTTTTTTAAGGATTCCTACATAATTTGCATCTGCTAAAGCATATTCAGCAAAACCGCCATTAACAGAATAACCACCATTTTGCTGACTTTCACACAGTGTTTCCCAGCCAGCCATACAATGATCACAATGTCCGCAAGCACTGTAAAGCCAAGGAATGCCTACTGCATCTCCTTCTTTAACATGAGTTACACCCTTGCCTACTTCAACTATATAGCCAACACCTTCATGTCCGGGAATGAGTGGAAGTTTTGGTTTGATTGGCCAATCGCCATCAACAGCATGTAAATCCGTATGGCAAACACCGCAAGCTTCGATTTTTACTAAAACTTGTCCTTCACTAACTTTTGGTACATCTACCTCTTCTACGACTAATGGACCGCCAAATTGCTTAACTATAGCTGCTTTCATTTTTTTTGACATAAACGCCTCCTTGTTAGTTATATTCATTTTTAATGAATACTAAGTTTAAGGTGCATGCACCTCTATTTAAGCAGTAGCACAATCTACTTAGAATAAAATTTTCACATATTCCAGTAGGTATTACGATTCATTAAAGATGCCACTCAATCTTTAAGAAACTAAAATCCTAGCGTTACACTAAAGATTTTAAGTCTTCTTAACTCATTTAAAACACTTAAAATCTCCCAACACACTCATGGGCTTCGTAGCCCAAGGCTACGAAATTTTAAAATTAGAAGAAGCCTAGTTTATTTGGGCTATAGCTCACTAAAAGATTCTTTGTTTGCTGATAATGCTCAAGCATCATCTTATGTGTTTCCCTACCAATACCGCTTTGCTTATATCCTCCAAATGCTGCATGAGCTGGATATAAATGGTAGCAATTTGTCCAAACTCTTCCAGCCTTAATTCTTCTACCAAAGCGATATGCCCGATTGATATCTCTTGTCCAAACACCGCTACCAAGACCATAGATAGTATCATTTGCGATTTCAAGGGCTTCATCTTCATTCTTGAAAGTTGTTACAGCTAGCACTGGTCCAAAAATTTCTTCTTGAAAAATTCTCATTTTATTATGCCCTTTTAAAAGGGTTGGTTTGACATAGCATCCATTTGCTAAATCTCCATCAAGCTTATTCCTTTCACCACCAATGAGACACTCTGCCCCTTCTTTTTTGCCAACTTCTATGTAGTTCATGATGGTATTCACTTGATTTTCATCAACTTGTGCTCCCATCATGGTGCTTGGATCAAGTGGGCAACCTATCTTAATGGCTTTAACTCTCTCAATCACTTTTGCTATGAATTTATCATAAATCTTTTCATCAATTAATGCTCGAGATGGGCATGTGCAAACCTCGCCTTGATTGAATGCAAAAAGCACCAAACCTTCAATAGCTTTATCAAGGAATGCATCTTCATGTTCATAAATATCAGAGAAGAAAATATTAGGTGATTTTCCACCAAGCTCTAGAGTGCAAGGAATAATATTTTCTGTAGCAAACTGCATAATCTGTCTTCCAACACTTGTAGAGCCTGTAAAAGCCACTTTTGCAATTTTTGGGTTTGTTGCTAAATATTTACCGATTTTACCGCCACTTCCATTTACAATATTCACCACACCATCAGGGAGCAAATCACCAATGATGTCAAAAAGCACTAAAATACTCGCTGGAGTAGCAGAAGCTGGTTTAAGCACAACACAATTTCCAGCAGCAAGTGCTGGAGCTAACTTCCATGCTGCCATGAGAATGGGGAAGTTCCAAGGAATGATTTGCCCTACAACACCCAAAGGCTCATGAAAATGATAGGCTATCGTATCATTATCAATTTCAGAGATTCCACCTTCTTGTGCTCTTATGCATCCTGCAAAATAACGAAAATGATCTGCAGACAAAGGAATATCAGCTGCAGTTGTTTCACGAATTGGCTTACCATTATCCCATGTTTCTGCATGAGCAATTTTCTCCAAATTAGCGTCGATTCTATCAGCAATTTTCAAAAGAATATTTGCTCTTTCTGTTGGACTTGTTCTGCCCCATGTGCATTTTGCCTTATGTGCTGCATCAAGAGCATTTTCAATATCTTTTTCACTTGAAAGTGGCACTTCGCATAACACTTTTCCATTAATAGGGCTTTTGTTTTGGCTGTATTTACCATCAACTGGTGCTACCCATTTACCACCAATATAATTTTCATAACGAGATTTGAAAACTTTGCTACTATCTACATATTGACTTTGACTCATTGCGCTCTCCTTGAATTCTAAAAATTTGCAAAATATATGCACAAAATCCAATATTTGAATACATGTGCATATAATAAGCTTTTTAATGATGTGCAAGTATAGCATTTTAAAATGAAGTTTTGTAAATAAATTAAAAATATTTAACACAAAATACGAATTTCTTAATTTTATGATTTTAATAATAAACATTATATTTATCAAACCTATCTCATATAAAAGCCCCTAATTTTAAGTTATATAGAATATAAATAAAATTATATTTTATTTATTATTGAAAAGATCATATTATTTTAATAATGTTCCAAATAAAGAAGAAGTATCATATTGATAAAGTGGGGAGATTAGACTAAACGAATCATTTTTAATGTATGGAATTGTAAATAAATTTAGTAAAATAAAAATATATTGTTGACTTATTAAGTATAAGCTTAAGAGCAAGAGAACAAGTATCGAAATAAGCTTATACAGTATATTTCCAGTATATTTAGCTTTAATAGAAGAATTATTACTTTTAATATTACACACGAATGCTTTACTGCCAAGGTTCATATCATTAAGATATGTATTTATAGTGTTTGTTTGTGTTGTATATATTAACTTATATATAGGTTTAACTAAGAATATCATTAAGCGATAGATAACCCTTTGATATTATCTCTAACCCTCAACCACACAAACATTTCAATACATAAAAACTTGACACAGCTTACCATAATTTAACTCATCATTTCATTCAAAATGTTTTCAAATTCCCATTAATCATAAAGTTTCTTGAACTCCAAAATATTAGCAAGGACAATATCAACCTTGTGCTTGAGTTTGTTTTTACAATGAGCTTATAATATAACTTTATATAGTGGAGTTAAGTAAGTTCTTTAAGGTTTATTGCTTGTTTGAGGTTTTGGGTTGGGTATGGTATAATTGAGTCTTGTTGTTTTGTGTGAGTTTGTGGTTGGGTGGTGGCTAATATTTAATGTAAGTTTGGTTTAGCACTGTGTATTATGATGAAAATAGGCGATTGTTTCAATTCTTAATGTTTTATCTTATTCTTGTACTTGATTTTTTAAAAAGATATAGCTATAATTTCTTACTTTTTTGTTTGCGGGAGTAGCTCAGTGGTAGAGCACAACCTTGCCAAGGTTGGGGCCGCGGGTTCGATCCCCGTCTCCCGCTCCATTAATGCTTATGCATTAGTTACTTAATGATAATCCATTTCAAATTACATCTTATAGATTCTTTGCCCAGGTGGTGGAATGGTAGACACAAGGGACTTAAAATCCCTCGGACATTGCGTCCGTGCCGGTTCAAGTCCGGCTTTGGGCACCATCTATAAAATGGCGACATAGCCAAGTGGTAAGGCGTGGGCCTGCAAAGCCTTGATTCCCCAGTTCGAATCTGGGTGTCGCCTCCATTTTATAAATTCCATAACAATATTCGGGAGATGGCTGAGTGGTCGAAAGCGGCGGTCTTGAAAACCGTTGAGGGTTACACCTCCGGGGGTTCGAATCCCTCTCTCCCGGCCACAATTGTTTTTTATTTCTTCTTTACAAAGTGTGATAATGCAAAAAAAACCAAGAATAATGCAAGGTTTATATGCCATTAGCGATGAAAAACTTGTTCCATATAATAAAATATTAAATATGATTGAAGAATCATTTATTGCTGGTGTGCGTTTTTTTCAATTAAGAGATAAGCATTCCTCATTGGATACGCTTAAATATTTAAGTCGTGAAATAATGTCTTTATGTCAAAAATATGATGTTTGCTTTATTCTTAATGATTACTATGAATTAGCTTTACAATTAGAATGTGGTGTGCATCTTGGTAAGGACGAAATGTGCATTTTAAAATCTCATTATAATATGCAAGAAATTCAAGATATTTTTAAAAAACTCTCTTGTGTTGGTATATCTTGTTATGGCTCTTTAGAGCTTGCTCAAGAAGCATATAGATTAGGTGCAGATTATATTGCTTTTGGAAGTTGTTTTGATTCCCCTACTAAACCTCATGCTCAAAAAATTGATATTAATATTTTTAATGAAGCAAAAAATATCTTAGATATGCCTCTTTGTGCTATTGGAGGAATTACACCTTATAATATGCAGTATTTAAGTAATGTAGATATGATAGCTGTTATATCTTCTTTGTGGAGTGGAGATATTAAAAAAAATGTGGCAGATTTTATGCTTTATTGGTCATCTTAAAAGTAGAACCTTTGTGTCTATGTAAAAACCCATAGCCTTGGCTATGGGGAATCAATAATATTTAACCAAGTAGTTTTTGAGCTTTCAGTAATGCCTCATATTGGAAAAATGTTTGATTAATAGTGCCAAGCTGGTTATCAAAAATAATTTGATTCAATAAAGAGGCTAAACCATTGTGTTGCTTATTGCTTAGCAGAGCATCGAGTTTAATCATGGCAATATCATATTCATCTATATTACCATTTTTTATTGCTTCTATTTTTTGGGCAATATCTTCTTTGTTGATACCAAGTAAGCCTAAATTATTTTTGTTCAATTGCATCATTTTATCGTAATGTTTACTTAATGCACTGTCTTCTTGTGGTGCATTGTTTAAGAAACGTAATCTTTCAAGCTCCCCTTGTGATTGCTTATATGCTGCCATACCTTTTTGTTTTTGGGTTAAGTCCTCTTTTTGCTCATTTTGATTATTTCGTTTTGCTAAGTCAATATGGTGTATTCGCCCTGTTGAACCATCAGTACGCTCATATTGTGCAGTTTTTCTTTGTACGCCTAATATCTCACCTGATTGACTTTGAAAAAGTTGTTCATTATTGTGTGCATTGAGATATATCGTTCCTATGCCTACTTCTCCTAGTCCTATAAGTTTTCCATTGCCTTGAGCTGTGGGCTTCCATATTCGCAGTTTGTCATAGATAGGGTCATTTTTGTCAATTTTATTATCATTATTCGAGTCATATGCTGCTAAATCTTTAAAACCATCACCTGTCTTTGCGCCAAAAAGCTCATTGCCATTGTTGATTTTACCATCGCCATTTTTATCTAATGCCAAAAAGCCACTATTCCCTTTTGGGCGGGAGATTTGGTCAGATTCGCCATCAGAATCAAGGTCAAATTCAAAATGGTCTGTACTTAACTCTACGCCATCACCTCCTAAATCAATCACTAAAGGATCAACAAGGGATACATTAGTAAGTGCATTTTGAGTTGTTATTTGTGCCTGCACTTGTGTGTTACTTAAGCTAAAGTTAAATGAATTGGTGGAGTTAGCAGAGAAAGAAAAGCTAGAAGAACTAAAGTTAGTTTCTATAAAACTAGTTGAAAATGCAATATTTACATTTACTACTTGTTGTGCTTGTTGTGCTGTAGAGCCACTTACTAACATGCCATAAAATTGTAGATGCAAATTTTGCATAGATTTTGATACACTACTTTCTTCAAAACCTCCTTCTCTAAGTGTTGCTTCTAATCCAAAAGCATTCATAGCATTTCTTATACTTTGGGCAATCTCTAAAGCCTTATTGACAATAGCTTCAGTAGCAATAGTTTCTCCTAAGATATTCCCAAATTGAGTTGTGTTTATACCATTTGTAGCAAAGTCTTGTTGAGAAGATTGAGGGTCTTGTTTGCCATTGCCTCCTCTATCTGTGACGACAGTCAAATGATTGCCTTCTCTATCTGTGACAGTCAAATGATTGCCTTCTCTATCTGTGTTGAGAACATTTTGTTGTGCATTTTTTGCATTGTTTTTGTTTGCCTTGCCATCTTCGTTTTTTTCATTTTGAAAAGAAGTAAATCGAGTGTTACTATTACTGTACTGTAATGAAGAAATTAAACCATCCATGGTTGCTCCTTAGATTTTTTTTCTGCTTTTTTATTAACATCCTTTTGAAAAAAACAGAATATATAACAATATCGACAATTAAAGATTTTTTTTAATTTAATCATTAAATATAAGTTATATAAAATTTATTACAGGATTATACTCTTTTATAATGTTTTTTGATATAATTTTTAATCCTAAAATTATATCAAGGATTAAAAATAAAGCTTATTTAAAATATGGAGGTTCTATGGGAACAAGAATTGAGCATGATCTCATTGGCGATAAAGAGATTAGCAATGAGTTTTACTATGGTGTTCAAACAGCAAGAGCTAAAGAGAATTTTCAAATTAGCGGAACAACATTAAAAATCTATCCTGATTTTATCAAAGCATTTGCACAAGTAAAAAAGGCAGCGGCAACAGCTAATGCAAAATTAGGGTTACTTGATAATACGCTTAAAGATTATATTTGCAAAGCTTGCGATGAAGTGTATAGCGGTAAATATGATGAACATTTTGTTGTAGACATGTTTCAAGGTGGGGCAGGAACATCAACAAATATGAATGCAAATGAAGTGATTGCTAATGTTGCCTTAGAACTTATGGGCAAACGCAAAGGAGATTATGAGCATTGCCATCCTAATAACCATATCAATCTCTCCCAATCGACTAATGACGCCTATCCAACAGCTATTCATATTACTCTTTATAATAAAATAAAAAAATTAATGGGTACTTATGATCTGCTCTCTAATGCGTTTAATAGAAAAGCAGAAGAGTTTAAAGATGTCATTAAAATGGGAAGAACACAGCTCCAAGATGCTGTACCTATGACTTTAGGGCAAGAGTTTAAAGGCTTTGCAGACAGTGTGCATGATGATATAGAATATCTCAAACTTGCTCAAAGAGCTTGCTTAGAGGTAAATATGGGTGCTACAGCCATAGGAACAGGCATAAACTCACATCCCCTTTACACAAAAGAAGTTGAAACGGCATTAAGAGATATCACAGGAAACCCTTATCATGTTTCTAAGAATCTTATTAAAGCTACACCAGATCAAAGTGCTTATCTTGGTGTTTCTTCAGCACTAAAGATGTCTGCTACAAAAATTGCTAAAATTTGCAATGATTTGCGTCTGTTGAGTTCTGGACCAAGAGATGGTATTCATGAAATTAATTTACCCGCCATGCAACCTGGAAGTTCTATCATGCCCGGAAAGGTTAATCCTGTGATACCAGAAGTAGTTGGACAGGTGTGTTACTATATTATTGGGCAAGATACTTGTGTAGTTTTAGCAGCAGAGGCAGGGCAATTGCAGCTTAATGTCTTTGAACCTGTCGCAGCTTATACGCTTTTTAAATCTCTTGATATGCTTACTAATGCTCTTAAAACTCTTGCTTTGCTTTGTGTTGATGGTATTACAGCCAATAAAGAAGAATGCCGAGAATATGTTTTAAAAAGCATAGGGCTTGTAACGGCATTAAATCCTTATATAGGCTATGCTAACTCCACAGCTATTGCTAAAGAAGCTTTAGATAAAAATCTTAAAGTTGGAGATTTGGCAGTAGAAAAAGGACTGCTTACTAGAGAACAGGTAGAGAGAATTATTGAGCCAGAAAGCCTAATTGCTCCAAGAGAAAAAATAAAATTTGAAAAATAAATTTAATGCTTTGGGTAAATATTATCCAAAGCATATATGATTTATTATTTATCTCTTAGTCAAAAAACTCTTCATGAAGAGATAGATTGCTAACCATTCCTGTGTTAAAAGATTAATAAAAACCTTTAAAAATATAATCAATCATATTTAATGAATTGTGATATAATTTAGTATAAAAATTGCAGTATAGTACAAATCATCACTTAGTATTTTTGTTACAATATTATTTATCTTTGTTGTTAAATATTGCGGAAGAATATTAAGAATGTGATTTGTCATGAGACTTAGATTATTGGCAACACCATACAGAGATATGAATGCGAATAAGAATAATTAGAGTTTGGGCTAAGCATTAGTCTTGAGAGTTCAACTCAAAACCTTTTAATTAGCTCTAAGATTGGCTTTAAGTGAGAAAGCTCTTACTTTTTAAGCAAGGGCAATTCATAAGTTTCTTTTACTAAGCTTAGCATTTGCAAATTAAATCTACAATATTAGAGCTTCTATTGATGATAAAATTTTTAGAGTGCGAAAGTTAAAATATGGTTTTAATAGCTCATATAGAAACAAGGAATATAATGGCAAGAAAATTATTATGGGTAAGTGTTTTTAGCCTCCATGATACAAGTTCTGGAGCAGCTATTCAAGCAAGGACTATGCTTGAATGCCTTGCTGCAGAGGGTGTGGAAGTTACTGTGCTTAATAGTTTTGTGTTTGATTCTCCAAGTGGGGCTGATGCTGTTTTTCCAAATCTTGAAGAAAATATTAAAAAATTCAAAGGACAGCAAACAACTTTTACTGATCAAGGTATTACTTATCATTATACATTTTGTTTTAATCGCTATCTAAACAATTTTACACATGATGAATCATGGAGATTTTTCATCGCATTTTCAACTTTATGTAATTCTTTTCGTCCTGATATAATTATGGGTTATGGTGTGGGCACAACAGGGGTAGCAATTCAAGCAGAATCAAGAAGAAGAGGCATCCCTTTTGTGTATAGCTTGCATAATGGCAATCACCCATTTTATGATTTTAATGATTGTGATTTGCTTTTGACTGAATCTCAAGCAACAGCTGATTTATATGCTAAAAGAGATAGGCTCAATGTTCAAGCTACAGGTATTTTTATCAAAAAAGAAAAATATATAGCCCAAAATAGAGAGCCAAAATATGTTACATTCATTAACCCACATCCATCAAAAGGCGTAAGCATTTTTGCTAAGCTTGCCCTTAAAGTCAAGCATGAAATGCCTAATGTTGAATTTCTTGTGGTAGAGAGCAGGGGTATGCTTTCTGAATCACTCGCTCAACTCCATTTGCCTAATAGTTCAGAAAATCCTTATGTCCCAAATATGTTTTCTAATGTTAATTTGGTTAAGCACACTTCAAATATGAAAGAAGTTTATAGAGTTACCAAAGTTTTGCTTGTACCATCTCTATGGTATGAGTCATGGGGTAGGGTAGTTACTGAAGCAGTGCTTAATAATATCCCCTGTATAGTTTCTGAAAGTGGAGGATTAAAAGAAGCTATGGGCAGCGGAGGTATTGCTGTTGCAGCACCTCATATTTGCCAGCAAGATCATTTATGTATTCCCACTGATGAAGAAATACAACCTTGGTTTGATGCACTCAAAAGGGTTTTAAGCGAGGATTTTAATGAGCAATGCAAAAAAGCAGCAGAGCAATATGATATTCAAAAAAGCACTAAACGAATCATGGAAATCTTAGAACCGTTGTTTGCAAGAAAAGCGAGCTATAATCCAAGAATTATACAAAATGGAATTCTTCGAATGCAAGTAGATGGGAGCTTTAAATAAATAATGAAATATAAAGATAATAAAAATATTTATATTCATATACAATATAATGTTACAATAATGTTTCAAGGCTTATTATGAGCAGTGGTATAGTTGCTATTATGCTTGCCACTTCTATTTTAATAGGGCTTGTAGGTTTGATTGGCTTTTTATGGGGATTAAAGAGTGGTCAGTTTGATGATGCAAACAAAATGACACAAGGTATTTTATTTGATAGCCCCAAAGATTTACAAGAAGCCATAAAAACTGAAACAAATAATAAAAATCAAAAAGAATCAAAAATTAAGGATACTGATGTCAAAAAAGATATATGATATTGTTATAGTAGGTGGTGGTCCTGGAGGAATTGCCTCGGCTGTTGAGGGAATGATATTGGGTATTAAAAATATTGCTTTGCTTGAAAAAGGCGAGAATCATTCAACAACTATTCGTCAATTTTACAAAGATCATAAACGCGTTGATAAAGATTATAGAGGGCAAAAGGTGCATTTAAGCGGTCATATTTTTTTTGCTGATGGCACCAAAGAAACTACACTCGATTTATTTGACGAGATGCTTAGAGGAAATCATATTGACAGTTATTTTAAAACTGAAGTAGAGAAGATAACAAAAAATGAGGATATTTTTGAAGTATATACTACAAATGGAGTAATTTTTTTATCCCGCTTTGTGGTTATTTCTATTGGCAAAATGGGGCAACCTAATAAGCCAAGCTATGCTCTTCCTTTTAGTCTTAAAGAAGTTATTAATTTTAATGTTGCATCCTGTAAAGGTGATGAAAAAATCTTAGTCGTTGGAGGAGGTAATTCTGCTGTTGAATATGCTTATTTTTTAGCAGATAATAATAATGTAACTATTAATTATCGAAAAAAAGTATTCTCTCGTGTAAATGAAATCAATACCAAAATTCTTGATGAGTATTTTGCACAGAATAAACTGAAATCAAAATTAGGAATTGATATACTTAGCATTGAAGATAGTAATAAGAAAGTGTTGGTTCATTTTGACAATGGAGATGAAGAGATATATGATAGAATAATTTATGCTATTGGAGGCGTTGCTCCTGTAGATTTTCTTAAAAAATGTCTTGTTTCTGTTGATGAAGATGGTGTTCCTATTGTTGATGAAATGCAACAAAGTTCTATGAAAGGCATCTTTATTGCTGGTGATATACTCTTTAAAAGTGGTGGCTCTATTGCTGCTGCACTCAATCATGGATTTGCCATAAGCCAGTATATTCATAAACAGCTAGGTTTATAGATGAGATGTCTTGTGTGTCATTGTTTTTCATGGTCTGTTTTATGCAAAAAATGCTATGAATGGATAGAAATTACTCCGCAAGTACGGGTAGTTGATGAGCACACTCGATTCAAAGTGTATAGTTTTTTTGACTATGATTCAATAGCATATATTATTCATAGCAAATATCAATTGATTGGAAGCTCCATTTTTTATATAATTTCTCAAAAAATAGCTTCTTTTATACAAAAACATGGTTTTTTTGAAGCTTTGAAAAATGTAAAGGGCATACCTATTGATGATATACCTAGAGGAGGCTATTCACATACCGCTATTATGGCAAGAGCTTTTCATAAAGTTCTTAAAATCCCCCCCCTCTATTGCTCTTTGCATTCTTCTGCTCATGTAAAATATGCTGGGAAAAGTCTTGCTTTTCGGCAGCAAAATCCTCGCTGTTTTAAAACATCTTTAACCCCTAATGATGTTCCGTATGGGGTTATTTTGTATGATGATGTTTTAACCACTGGCTCAACTATGAAGGAAGCCCATAGAGTTCTTGCCCAAAAAAATATTGTTGCACATATAGGGATTACATTAGCATCTCATTCATATAGAATAGGGCATATACAGCTATAATTATGAATATTCTTTTCACAGGTGGGGGAACTGGGGGGCATTTATCTGTTGTAAGAAATGTAGCAGAAGAAGTAAAAGCAATAGGTGGGAATAAACTCTATTATATAGGCTCAATAAAAGGGCAGGATAAAAAATGGTTTGAAAATAATAGTTTATTTGATGAAACATATTTTTTTGACACTCAAGGTGTGGTTAATAAAGATGTTGTGAGCGTGAGTAAATCTCTTTGGAGGCATGTTAAAGCAAGCTATGGGGCAATAAAAATTATGAGAGCATTTAACATTCATAGAGTGTTTAGCGTTGGTGGATATTCTGCAGCACCTGCAAGCATGGCGGCAATATGGGCGAAGATACCTCTTTTTATTCATGAACAAAATGCACATATAGGGCTTCTTAATGCAATACTAAAACCCTTTGCACAAGAGTTTTACTCATCTTATACACATCAATCACCTGTTAAAGAATATCCTATTAAGGAAGATTTTTTTGTTACACGACACTTACGAGAACATGTCAAAAATATTCTTATTTTAGGAGGCTCTCAAGGGGCAAGGGCTCTTAATGATTTTGCCCTTAACATAGCATTAGAGTTCCAAAAACGCAATATCCACATCATACATCAATGTGGCGAAAGAGATTTAGAGCGAGTGCAATCAGCTTATAAAAGCATAAATATAGAAGCAGAAGTTTTTGGGTTTGTGCCAAATATATTGCCCTATGTACAGAGGGCTGATTTTGCTCTTTCGCGTTCAGGGGCAAGTTCATTATGGGAGTTAAGTGCTAATGCCCTTCCTGCTCTCTTTGTTCCCTATCCCTATGCAGCAAAAAACCATCAATATCATAATGCTGAATTTCTTGTCCGTTTTAATCTAGCCTATTTATGTGAAGAACATGCTTTAAATGCTTCTAAAGTATTCAATATTATAGACCAATCCCTTATTAAAGAATGCAGCTCAAGGCTTTTAGCACATATAAAATCAGGAGGAGCAAGGGCAATTGCAGAGCGTATTTTAAATGTCCATGTAAATTACAAAGGAAAAAAATATGAGAATTAATAAATATATTGCTCACAATACGCATTATTCTCGCAAAGAAGCAGAACAACTTATAAAAGATGGACGAGTAGCCATTAATAAAAAATGTATTAAAGCATTGCATGTTCGCATAAAGGAAGATGAGCAAGTATATATTGATTCTTATCCCATCAAGAAAAACAATAAATATACAGTTATTGCTTACCATAAACCAAAAGGTGAAATTGTAAGTAAAAAAGATGATAGAAAAAGAAGAGTAATCTATCAAAGCTTACCAAAGTATTTTCAGCATTTTATTAGTGTTGGTCGTTTAGATTTTGCTTCTGAAGGCTTACTTTTACTCACTGATAGCCCAGAAGTTGCCCATATACTTACCCAAAGTACTCTGCCAAGAGTATATTATCTGAAAATACATGGCACATTAAATCAAGAAATAAAGCAGGCAATGCTTAATGGTCTAGAGCTTGATGATGCAAGAGCTGGTGGGCATTCACATAGTAAAATATATTCAATGAAATTTGCACCTTTTTTAGGCTTTGATGTCCTTAGGACAAGCAAGCATTTTACACGATTGCGCGTAATGATAAATGAAGGGCAAAATAGAGAGCTAAGAAGATTTTTTGCTTCATTTGGTAGAGATGTGCTTGATTTAAAACGAGTTTCTTTTGGTTTTGTATCATTAAATCAGCTTCGTACGCGACAATGGAGATATTTAGAAAAAAAAGAATACAATAAGCTTCATAAGTTTTTAGCGGAGGTTAAAAAATGAAAAAAATTCTATTTGTATTTTTTTTTATTATTATAGGTTGTGGTGCATGGATGCTAAATAGTGAGATGTTTGAAAGCGAACCACCTGTTATTGATGCTCCAGATGAAATTTATTGGAATTACAAAGACGCACTTACAGTAAAAGTGAGTGATAATATAGGCATACAGAATTATCGTGTATATATAAATTCTCAAACAGAACAACGACTTATTGAATCAACCAACCCACCAGCACAAGCAAAGGTTGCAGAGATTACGATAAATCCGCCTGAAAATACTATGTTTATTCAAGATGAGGGCACAGAACTTCGTATTATTGTTACAGATACAAGTAAATGGGGCTTTGGTAACAGTAGCACAAAAAATATTAAAATTATTGCTGACACCAAAAAGCCCGATATTGAAGTAATATCGCATTCTTACAAGATTGTTCAAGGAGGGAGTGCTTTTGTAGTATTCAAAGCAGTGGATAAAAATATAAGTTCCATAAGTATTGTTTCTGGAGATACTGTTTTTAAGCCTGTTTATTTTGCTGATGGCGGTTATTATGCTGCGCTACTAGGTTGGGAAAGTAAAAATGAGCAGTTTTCTCCATATATTAAGGTTGAAGATAAAGCAGGCAATGTTGCTACCCAAAATATCGCTTTTTATATTGTGAAACGAAAATACAAAGATTCTACTATTACTATTAATGATAGTTTTATTAATGGTAAAATATCAAGTCTTATTGAAGAAATAAATCAAAGACCTTTAAGTACATTTGAAACACAAGAATCAAAGTTTAATTACATTAACAATGAAATTCGCAGTAAAAATATAGAAATTGTAAATCTTGTTGGGAAAAATTTTAACCAAATGCTAGTTCTTCCAAGCAATTTTAAAATAAAAAAATTTTATCCACTAAAAAATGGTGCAGCTGTAGGTAGCTATGGTGATCATCGTTACTTTTCATATAATGGTAATATTATTGGAGAATCTTATCATTTAGGAATTGATTTTGCTAGCATTAAACAAGCTCCTATAATTATCACCAATGGAGGTGAAATAGCATTTGCTGAATTTAATGGCATTTATGGGAATACGGTAATTTTAGACCATGGCTTAGGGCTTATGAGTTTATATGCACACATGACCTCCATAGATGTTAAAAAAGGAGATATGCTAGAGGCAGGAACAAAAATTGGCAACACAGGACTTAGTGGTTTGGTCCTAGGGGATCATCTTCATTTTGGAGTACTTGTTCAAGGGATCGAAGTAAATCCAGCAGAATGGCTTGATCAAAAATGGATAAATGATAATATCTATAAAGTTATTAACGATGCCAATAATGTTCTAAAAACTCAATAAAAGGACATAAACAGCCATGATACAAGGAAAACAAAGAAATCTTAGAGTTTTTGAATTTGAGCCTTGTGAAGAGCAAGAACTTAAGGAATATATTGAAAGAAACCATATTCTCTTGCGTGGATTTCTTATACTTCTCTCACAAGATATTAGTGATTCGTTACGCGATTTTCTTCAAGAAAATAAACTATTATTTATGGAATCTAAGCTTTTTGCTTCCCTTAAACGCAATAATCATCATAACCAACAAAAAATTCAATCAAATACCATAGATGCAAATAAAAATGAAAATATATCTCAACAGATAGATGCAAATTTACCTAAAAGCTTATTCCTTAATCGCATTGTTCGCAGCGGGGAAGATATACAATGCGATGGAAATGTTGTTATCTATGGTAGAGTTAATAGCGGAGCAAAAATTTATGCTAAGGGCAATGTGCAAATTTATGGAGAAATTGATGGTATTATTGAATGTGAGGGGGATTTTATGATTATCACAAAAATAGGACAGGGCAGCGTATTATTTGGAGGAGAGTTTTTGAATCCAAATCTTTTTAATGGCGATAAAATGGTTATATTTAAAGATGGAAAAAATCATATTATCAAAGAAAACTGAATATATAAACTTTTAAAATATTTATTTTACTCATTTTTTAACATAAGAAATCAGAATTTATCTTAAATCCGCAATTACATTGAAAATAACTTTAAATTAATGTATATTATGTATGCAATATTTTCTTGAGTCTAAGGCTTTTAACTTGAATGTATGACATACTAAAAATAATACCACAAAAACAAAGAGTGGCTTAAGTGCGTCTTTTTGATTTTAATTCAAAAAATTATTTTTGCTTATTTGCTTCATACAGCAAAATATATTTCCAAAATACTCCTTGAGCATTATAAGAAGAAACAATAAAGCCTTCATAGCCACAGAAAATGCCTTTTTGCAAAAAATAGTTCTTCACAAAACACCATAGGGCATGAAACAAAGCTTTAAAGGGGGAGGACTTTTTTTTATGTTTATATTGTTCAGCATAGAGCTCTCCATAAAGCTTTATTTTATGGAGAAATTGTGCGGCATTATCAAAAGGATGATGTTCAATCCAACCATGAAGTGCGACAATATTTAACTTATCTTGTGTTAAAGAAATAACTTTTTCATGAACTGGACTACAATCAAAATTAGCATATTTTTTATTATATATGCCAACTGTCCTGTCTTTATTCCAGCCACAGCATGTAATAAGTTTATCTTTATAATAATTTTGAACATCATAAGAATATACATTTTTTTCATTCAAAATAATATTCTTAAGTTCATTTATAAGTTCTTTTGAGGCAATCTCATCACTATCAAGAGAAAATATCCAATCATTTTTTGCTAACGAAGCACCGAGTTGTTTCATGGGACCAAAACCTATGAAATCATGCTTATGCACACAAACATTATCAAATCTAAGGGCTATTTCAATGGTATTATCTGTAGAGCCATTATCTAAAATTACTATTTCATTTAATTCTTGAAGTGATTTGAGGACTCTGTATAAATATTGCTCTGAATTTTTAGTAAGTATTACTGCTGAAATGTTCTCATTCATAAATTTCCTTATACTGATTTTTAAATCGCCTATGAAACCATAACCATTCATCAGGTTTTTTTTCGATAGCTTTTTGCGTAATATCTGCTTGTTGCTGTGTTGCTTGTAAAATATCTGCTTGCATATTGTTTGTTTTAGGCACAAAAATAGGTTCGTAAAAATGGGCTGTGAAGTGAGAATAGTCATCATTACTTTCCATAAAAACAGGTACAATAGCAGTTTCAAATTTTCTTGCAAGAATGGCAGCTGTTGGCGTATGTCTTACTTTTTTTTCAAAAAAATTTACAATCTCTCCTTCATTGTCTGAAGTATTTTGATCAACAACTATAGCAATATGATGACCTTGTGCCATTTCTTTAAGTATCCTTCTTAAGCCCCCTTGTTTGTTAATGACAGTGCTTCCACAATGCTCTCTAGCTTTAAAAAGTATTTGGCTTAAAATTTTACTCTTAAAAGCTCTTCCTATGTTTATGGTATGCCCATAAATTAAACCTGCACATAAAGATGCTAGCTCCCAATGCCCATAATGTGCAGTAATTAATATAATAGGCTTATTTTTTGGTATTTTTTTTTCAATTTCTTTATCATTAACAAGTGTAACTTTTTGTAAAATTTTTTTTCGAGATAAAGCTGACAAGCGAATGAAATCTAAAATAATAAAAGCAAAATTATTATAACATTTTTTAATAATTCTTTGTTTTTCCTCTTCGCTTAAGCGGTTTTCATATATGAAATCAAGATTTGCTCGAGCGTTTTTTTTTCTTCTTGTATCAAAACAAGCAAATATAAAAGCACATGTTTTCACAATGGCTAAAAATGCTTTATGGGGCAGTACAGACAGAATAAAAGCAAGAGCACAGAAAACAAACCAGCATATCGCTAAAATAATTTTTTGTGCAATATTATTTAGCTGTTTGTTTTGCATATTAGCTCCTCTGCTAAAATTGCAATATCTTGAGGTGCTATAGTCCTTATAGAATAGTCATTTTTATTATAATCAATACTATTATGGGCTCTTAATGCCTTATGCGTATCATCAATCATGGCAAATCGTTCTATAGGGGTGTTTCCAAAAAGTGTTATTGAGGGAACATTGAGAGAATAGGCTAAATGCACTATCCCCGTATCTCCACCTATAACTAAATTAACAGACAAAAGCAATGCCTTTACTTCATCAAGAGAAAGCAATGGTAAGCATATTGCCCCTGTTTGAGAGGCTATCTCTCGGGCAACATGCTCTGCTTGATGCCACAATAAATATATGGTTGTATTTTTAAGTAATTTTGCAAGAGCAATAAATTGCTCTTGGGGATATACTTTATTGAGCTTTGATGCTTCTAGGACAAACACAATTCTTATATCATTATTTATGCCTAAGAGTTGTTGTATCCTTTTCTTGGCTTTTGTGCTGGCATCAAGCACTTTAATATTGTGTTGGGTTTTATTATATAAATATTCTTCAAGGAGTTGTGAGCTATAAGGAATATTATATGCCGTGCAAAGAAGTTGAGCATTTCTCTTAAAGATATGTTCTTTGTAATCTACAATACAATATTTATTATAAAATAGAGCTGCCAAACCTTCCTTTGCTGAATGATAAGAAAAACCAATTTTTTGTTTTGATGGGAGGAAGTGGGTTACTATGGCACTTTTAATAAGCCCTTGTGCATCAATAACATGATGGTATGCTGGGAGATTTCGCAATTCTTTAAGCATACAATAGAGCTTGAAATATTTTTTTTGTTGAACAAGTTTTTTAATGGGTAAGGGATGGAGACAGGTTATATAGGGTGAATATTTGAGTATATCACTAAAATTTTCATCAACAAACCAAGTTCTTGGACGATTTTCAAACATAGGTAACAATGTTACCCAATGAATAATATCACCCAATGAAGAAAGTTTGACAATAGCTTCTTGCAACTTATTCCTCAAGCCAATCAGTTTGAATAACCAAATTATTTGGTAAAGGAATTTTCTTGAGAGATTCTTTAAATAAGTATGGATCATCATAAGTAGCGATGGAAAGCTTATTGTTATGATATTTGAAATCTACATTCTGTAAATGAATAGCAGCTGATTCAGCTATGGCTAAAATAAGGCTTAGCCATACAATATGTTTATATGGAGGGGTGAGTGAAGCAAATTTCTGATATTTATCAATATTTGGAACTTTTTTGCTTGCGTATGTTTCTACTAAAATTGAAATTAAGATTCTATCTCTATGTGTATAGCCATAGTTAAGACCATTAACTAAAAAATAGCTACTGTGCTTATTGCTTTGATAAAAATTTAGTGAAGAACCCATATCGAGTAATTTCGCTGCAGTCTTCAGATGAAATTTATAAGTTTCATCAATCTCATGCAATAAATAAAGCGTATCAAATAATTTTAATGAGTAAGATGCAATATTTTTTGAGCGAGTATCTTCTGTGCAAAATCTATCAATTAAACTTCTTGTACTTGGATTAAAACCAATAGGAAATGTGAAATGGGAATTTCTCAATAAATCGCTTAAAAATACACCTTCTCTCACGCCTACCCCGCTAGTAACAACATTTGTTGCACCAAAATGGAGGAGCAATAAGCTAAATATTAATGTTCCCCCTCGTATGTTATCAAAACGCTCTTCATCAATACCTAATCTCTCCAATTCATCGGTGTTTCTTGCAGAATAAATCTGTTCAAAAAAAGATTGCTGCTCTGCAACACTGTATTCAAAAGCATGTAAGGTGCTTAAAGGATATTCTGCTCTTTCCATTATTGCTTTAGACAGTGCTCTTATAGTTCCACCTATACCAAAAATACAATGACTTTTAAGTGTTTCAGGAAGTTTTTTGATCTCATTTTGCACAAATTCAATAACTTGTTGTAGAGAAGTATTTTTATCAAAAAAAAGCTCTTTTAATCGGATAGTACCGATATTAAGAGAGCTTAAATGAACAATCTTCCCCTCTTTAATAAGTGCACATTCACAAGAGCCACCACCAATATCAATGGTGATGCCTTCTTGATAAGGCAAGAGGTTAAAAGCAGCCACTGCACCATAAAATGCTTCTTTTTCACCACTAATAACGCGAATATTTAATCCTAAACACGAACGAACAAGTGCTAAAAAATCCCCTCTATTTGGAGCATCTCTTACAGCACTTGTAGCAACACAAAAAATCTTTCTTGCCCCTAAATCATGGGCAATTTTTAAAAAGCCTCTCAATGCACATATTGCTCTCTCAATAGCTTCTTTTTGGAGATAGCCTTGTGCTTCATAGCTATTTTCTGAAATCCGCACTCGACTCTTATGCTCCTCAATTAAATAGAAGCCATAACGACTAGTGCGTTTAAAAATTGCTATTCTTGCCGAATTTGAACCAATATCAATAACTGCGGTAATTTTTGCCATTATTCTTCTTTTTGTAATTGTTCATATTTATATTTAAGTTCCTCAATGCTTTCTATGTTATTTGGGTCTGGAATCAACGCATCTACTGGGCATACTGGTATGCAAGAGGGCTCATCATCATAGCCTACACATTCTGTACACCTATCTGGGTCTATAATATAATGTGGATCATCAACTTCTATAGCGTCATTTGGGCATTCCTCACGACACTCATCACAAGCGATACATTCTTCAGTAATCATTAAAGCCATTTATCTACTCCCTTATTTATAATATATGTATTTTCTAACCTAAAAAAGCTTAAAAACATATTTAATAAGTAAAAGAACACTTTAAACTTTCTTTTTATTGAGTGTCTCAAGTGTTTTTTTTACATCCTCATGACGCATAAAAAATTCCCCTATTAAAAAGGCATCAATTCCTAATGCACTTAACTCTTGAAGCTGTTCTTGTGTATGCAAGCCACTTTCTGCAACAACAGTTTTGCCACGCGGTATAAGGGGCACAAGCGTTTTACATAAATTCATATCCATGCTGAAATCTTCTAAATTACGATGATTAATACCAATAATATTAGCCCCTGCTGATATCGCTTTAAGCAACTCGCTTTTAGAATGAATTTCTACTAATGGCTCAATCCCAAATCGCCTTGCTAATGCAATAAACTCGTTTAAATTTTTTTGAGATAAAACAGCAGCAATAAGTAATAAACTATCAGCACCATAAACAGCAGATTCAATAATTTGATAAGAATCTATTATAAAATCTTTACGCAAAATAGGGATTCGTACAAATCGTTTAAGCAAACTTAAGTATTCTAACTTGCCTAAAAAAAAATGCTCTTCAGTTAAAACAGAAAGAGCTATTGCACCGCCTTTTTCATACTCTTGAGCAATAAAAAGCGGGTCAAAATCTTTTCTTATTACCCCTTTACTTGGGCTTGCTTTTTTAATTTCAGCAATAATATTATATGTACAATCTTTAATATTATCAAGGGCATTTTTAAAATCTCTTGGTACATAGGGATTATACGCTAACGAACGACCAAGCCATTCAGGTGGAAATTGCTTTTTTGCTTGTGCTACATCTTCTTTTTTTTGTTGGATAATTTCTTGTAATATCATGGTTTTTTCTCTTTAGCAAGACATTCTTGAATACTGTTATAATGGTCTTGAATTTCTTCTTCTTTGTTTCTCTCTTCTGCTGGAATTTGTTCGAAAATTTCCATTGCCTTTGTGCATTCATTGAGATGGTAATACCCCCAACCTAAAGAATCAAGATAAGCAGGAACATTTGGTTTTTGATGGAGTGCTTTTTTAACAAATTCAATACCTTCTTGAATATTAACTTGATGATCAATTAAGATATAACCCAAGAAATTATAAACTAAATCATCGGCTTTACCATTTTCAATAATATGTTTCAATTTTTCTATAATAGGGTTTAATAGTTTTTTGTTGGATAATGGTTGCTTTAAGCTTTCATATTCTACCATGATTTCAATAATCATATATTTATTGTCATGCGTTTCCCTGTAAAGTTCTTGAGCTAATAGCAAAGCTTTTTGATATTGGTTTTGCTCGACATAGAGCTCAAGCAATAAGGGTTTATTATAATCTAAATGTTCTTCTAAAAGCATGGTTGCCTTTGAAAAATTTTTATTATGCAAAACAATGCTCAATAAACTTTCTAGGTTTTCCTTCTCTGGATTCTGTTCATATATTTTTGTATAAATTTCTTCTAAGCGTTTAAAGTTTTTATTTTTTCTATATACTTCAGCAAGTATAAAGCATAATCGTTCCTCACAGCCTTTAAAACGAGTATGTGTTTCAAGCAAAGCAATGGCTTGTTGTGTATTAAGCACAGATATAAGTCTTTCAAGAACAAGGGCTGATTGATTATAGCCATAAGCTTTCATTAAAGCTTTTTCAGCTTTTTTTGTTTCATTGCTCACAAGAAAAACTGAACCAAGTAATTCATAATTTTCCTCATTTTCTTCAATTTTCACGAGCTTTTGGGCTTCAATCTGTGCTTTTTTATTGTCTTTGATGGCAATTAAAATGGCTACAAGAGTACGCCTAACATCTTGAGATTTTGGGTCTATTTTAAGATAGATATCAATATCAGATAATAAGGCTTTGATATCTTCTCTTGAAAGCGTATTAAAGCGACTAGCCTCAAGGCGAATGCCTAATGATTGTTTGAGATATTGATATTGCTTTGTTGTTTCCCAAAGCTCATAAAAAAGCTTTGCTGATGTTGATAAATCATTTTCATCTAACGCATTTAGGGCAGTGATAATAGTGCTATCTTCATAATCTATAGTACTGTTATAATCTTTTGGGGCTTCTATAAGAATTTCTTCATTTTGATAAAGCACAAATGATTTTTTTTGCGGTATATGATCATTTGTAGTTACCTTTTCAGATTGTGTATGCAAATCACTAGAAGAACATCCAGCAAAAATAAGATAAAAAATCACAATGATTCTACATAAGGACACTCTTTCTTAACCTCCTGAAATTTTGCGTTTTTAAATTTATCCCAAAAAGGAAAACTTCTGCATTGTTGCGGTCTTACATGGTATATAGAGCAACATTCTTTTTGTTCATCAAAAAAACAGCACGCATGTTCTCGCCCATTAGGTCCATGAATAATTTTTTCTGTGAGAGAGAGTTTATACCCCACTTTTTTAACAAACTGTTGCGTAATATCACGAATATTAACATGCAAAAATGATGCAATTTGTTCTATCTCACTATATTCTACAAAAATATAGCCTGATTCCCCACGACAACAAAACCCATTGCACTGTTTACATACATCAGAATCAAAAGAAAAACAAAATTCAGCCATTAGAGTTCAGCTTTAATACTGTGAATATCGATAGAACGATAAATCCCTTGCACCTCTTGGGAGAATTGGTTATACTCATGCACATAAAGCGGAGGTATAAATTTTGTAGGTGTTTTAGAGCTTAATCGTGCTTTACATAGAAATAATGTTGCATCTTTTGAATCACATGGATAAACATAACGAACAACTTCTGCCTTAAAATGAGATTCTAGCAATATTTTAAATATTTTATCACTTTCCCTACAGTCGTAACAAAAAATAAAAATCCCTTTTGGTTTCAAGAACTGTTTTAATCTATTGAGTAATTTATCAAAAGGGAGATTCTCTTCATATCGTGCATTATAAATAATGGGATTGGGGCTTTTGAGGTGATTGGCATGATAAAATGGCGGATTAGAAATAGCTACATCAAAAGCATGTGGTTTTTTTGGCGAGAGCTGCAAAAAATCTGCCCATATTACTTCTGCTTTAAATCCAGCTGCCTTTGCATTTCGTTGTGAATAAAAAGCCATATCCAAACTCTTTTCAATCATCATTAATGAAACTTTTTTTGCTCTTGCACAAAGTAATCCTATTACCCCACTTCCTGAACCAATATCTAAGAGATAATCCCCATTGTTAATAAAAGAAAGAGCAAACTTATACAAAAAAAGAGAATCGCTATTATAGGCATATCCTTTAGCTGGTTGTGCAATTTGCATAAGTCGCTCCTCTTTTACTAAAAACCTATTTTGAAAATATCAACAAAAACTTTTTATGCTATCACATATTTGTATATTTTAACAAAAATAGTCTAACATAATACTAATTTCATTTTCCGTTAAAAACACCTTTTAAACCATTCAATAAATAGCGCCATTTCATTTCAATAAACCTTTTAAGCCAAAGAGCAATTTTTCCTGTTACCTCTTTTTGCCCTAACACCCCAATGGCGTATTCTTCACCTAAGGAACAAATAGTGCCTTCAGATACATAGCTAAATTCTTGCTGAAACTCTTCACCATTTATTTTTGACATGAGTAATTTTGCAAGATATTCTCCTTGCTTATTAGCAATTTGTGCTGTTGGTGGGTAAAATCTACCGCTTGCTGGATCTTTTAATGCAGCACAATCACCTATAACATAAATTTTTTTCATAGATTCCTTATGCTCTTCGCTTTGATTAATTGGCTGTAAAAATCCATTGATTTCAACCTTGCTTCTTCCTGAAGTAAAAAAAGGTGAATTTTCAATAACTGCATTACCTTTTACTCCAGCTGTCCATATAATAGTATTGCCCTCTATGAGTTCTTGATTATCGCCTTTTTGCACTAAAACACCATTTTCAAGACATTTTAAAATTTTGCAATGAGTTGCAAGCTTAATACCTAGCCCTTCAAGATAAATAACCCCCTTCTTAATGAGTGTTTCTGAAAACATAGGGAGCACATTAGGCATAGCTTCAACGCATGTTAAAGAAAGTAAAGAGCTCTCAATGCCTTCTTTATGGCATATTTCTTTGAGTGCATGTGCTAAAGAAGAAATAAGCTCAATGCCGCTAAACCCACCACCACATACGATAAATTTTAAATCATTCACATCTTTAGTGTTTTTATATGCACGAATTTTGTTTATAATTTTTTCTTTAAGCTGCAAAGCCCCTTCAAAATCTACTATTGGTGTAGCATATTCTTTAATGCCCTCTATGCCAAATGTATCAGATTGAAAACCTAAGCCAACCACAAGAATATCATAGGGGTATGTATTACCCTGTTCATCAATTACGGCTTCAGCCTTTACTTCCTTAATTGTTGCTTCAGTAAATTGCACATTGCTAGGCAATATATCTGCTAATTGAAATTTTGTGCTCTCTTCTCGTACGCCTGTAACAACCTCATGCAGTAAAATAGAAGTGTAATGATAGGAGTATTTACTAATAAGCGTTACTCGAGATTTTTCAAAAAAACTTGCATCCACATTTTTAATAAATGATAAAGATGCATAACCCGCACCTAATACAACAATATTTTTCATAAATTTTTACCTTTACCATAAAGAAGTGCAATTGCTCACACTTCTTAGCTTCTTAACTAAAGCTAAGCAATCTTAGCTCACTTAAAAGGTTTTTGTTTAGCTCTCAAGGCTCATTCTTGAATAGCTCTCACCCACACCCTAATTTTATTATCAATAGGGTATCTCTATTGATAAGCTTTTACTTATATATGAAATTATTTACAAAGAGTTTGCCATTATGCTTTTATGAATACTAAGCTCTATGTAATTATAGAGCAAATAACTAAATAATAGCTTAATCAAAAAAACTTTATTTATTTAAAAGCACTTTATTTCATTTTTAAAGCAAGATACCTTGAAGTTCTTTATAATTGCAAAAAATTGAAATTGAATATAAATATATAAGAAACTTTGTTTTGAGTTTTTGGTAAATTGAATTTACCATAAGAAAAATATAACTCAATATTACAATATTAGGTTATAATAAGATAAATAACTTGAGGTTGCAATATTATGAAAAAAAGTTGTTTTTGCAGTTTTAAAGGTTTAGTGTTGAAGAGCATATTGTCTTTTATTGCAATTTTGTTTATATTTGTTCATTTGGGTGCTCAAGACACTCCATTGATTCCTTTTGTTTCAAGAGAATGCTGGAGTGGAAGCGAGCAATGTACAAAGGAATTTACACTTACAGGTGAGATGATTTTTGTTAATCGCCCTGCAAACAGGAATGATTGCGATGGTTTAAGCAGTATTATTTTATTTGTACCAGATGCAGTGAGCTTAAATCGCTTGAAAGGTGTTTTATTTTATGGTGGCGATAGAATCAAGGTAGATGTCAAGGGAAACGAGAAGCTCTATAAAGAGCTTGAAGAGACATTACCAAAATGGTATAAAGATGGTCTTATGGGTGAAGTTCAATTGTATGTTCGGGGTGATTTTTATGATTTTGCTCCTGCAAGTATGGTTTGTAATGGTGGTTGGATTTATGAGATTAAGGCAAGAAATGTAAAGATTATCGAAAAAGGCAATGAAAGCCTAAGTGATAAGAGAGGATATACTCAAGTATATGGTGATACACATTTTACTTACGAGAGAATTGTGCTTGATAGCTCTCAACCGCAAGTAGCAATTCATCAATTTCCTCAAGGAAAAATTATTGCAAAAATTAAAACGAATGCTCAAAATTATGGTTTTTTGTATAGGCTTGATGGTGATTATAATAATCATTGGGGTGGAAAAGGCTACCCTATTGATTTTGGAGGTGCATTAAAAAAGGCTGATGGCACTGTAATTGAAGGCTGGATAAAGGTTATTTATTTTCCTCCAAATGAAACTTCAAGCCAAAGAGCAATTGTGGGCTATATTGAGGAATCTTTTATTAAGGGTAGTGTGATGTCTTTAGATATTATCGAGGTAGATTCGCTTATTACCCCCCCTTCGCAAGATTTTCAAAAAGTTCAGAGACCAAAAGAACCTGCAGAACAAAAAATGCCTACAAGAGAGGAAGTAATTGTGCCTCAAAGGAGAATTATAAGAACACCTTATTAAGCTTGAGGAGTGATGATGAAAAAAAATTGTGTCTTAATGGTTGTTTGTGTGTTAAATATGGTTGTTTGTGTGTTAAATGTGTCAAATATTGAGATTTATGCTCAAGAAGAACAAGAGCTTACATTGCAAGAGAGCATTCAACGCAATATAAAGCATATTGAAGAAGCTTTGCAGAAATCTGGTATTCCAGATACTTTGCAAGAGTATGTACAAAAAATAAAAGAATTTCCTGAAAGCAATGAAACAAAAGCTTTTTTGCAACAAAAAAAAGAAGATGCCAATAAAATATTGCAAGAGATTTCTACTGTTTTACAAAATGAGCTTGAAAAACTTAATCAGTATTTAGAAAATAATGAAACAAAGGAAAAAATAGAAAGTGAACTTAAAAGTATTAATGATTCATTAAGATCTTTAATAGAGCTTTAATAGTATATTCTGCATAAATAGAGCCCTTGTGGTGGTGCGAGCTGTGTAGTATGCTGTTTATAAGTTTGAAGTTGCTCAAAAAGTTGTTGTGTTGTTAATTTGCCTTTGTCAAGCTCAAGAAGTGCACCAACCATAAAACGAATTTGTGAGCGTAAAAATCCATTACCTGTGAAGCTGAATATATAATATTTTTTATGGCGGTAAAAGCGTGCTTGAGTTATTGTCCTTATGCTATTTTTATGGGATTTTTTGGAAAAAAAATAAAAATCATGTGTTCCTTTGAAAATATTTATGGCATTTTTAATAATGTGGGCATTATAAATGGGGCTAAAAGAAACATATTGAGCATAAAATACATTGGGTGTTTGAGTGGATATAATATAGCGATATTGCCTTGCTTTAGCATCAAATCGAGGGTGAAAGCGATAATGAGCAATTTTAAGTGATATTATTTGTATATGAGGAAAAAGTTTTTTATTCATCTGTTCTTTAAAATACTCAAGATTTGAAGGTGTATAGGGCATTTTGAGGGCAATAATATTTTGGAGTGCATGCACACCTTTATCTGTTCTTCCCGCAAAGTTTATTTTTGTTGTGATGCCAAAGCTTTCAAAAACTTGTTTTAGTGTTCCTGCAACAGTTGCATGATGTTTTTGAAATTGAGAGCCATAGAACATGCTCCCATTATATGTTATGGCGGCTATGAGTGTAGGCGTGTTAGAATATTTTTGCAATTTGTTTCCTGTAAAGCAAATAAATGCTTACACACCATATAAGCACAAAAGGTACAATTCCTTTTACAGGAAAATATGTGGAGATAATGTGGGTAAAACCATGAAAAAGTGCAATAGAAGCGATAGTGTAAAAATAAACATAGGAGCGATTAAAACGAGGGTGCATAATCCCAAGCAAAGGAATGAGAGCAATGGATATAAGAGGAAAGAGTGAAACAAGAATATATTGTGAAAAGTTCTTTAAAATTTTGCGAGCCTCTTCTATTTGTCGGCGATTTTCTTCATTGTAAGGTAGGTTGATATTATTAATCTTGCTCCAATATTTAATAACATCTTGATGTTTTTGTTCTTGTGGGAGAATTTCTATGCGACTAATCATTTTTTGATAATCTATTTTATCAATACTCTTTTCATGATTGAGATATGCAGTGCCATCAAATATGTGAATTTCTAATGTTGAATCTTGTGCAACAAGATTGACTTTATCAGCAACAATAAAAGTTTCATACTCAAAACTTTTATTGGAGAATAGCACAACATCATTATAACTTTTATCCGAAGAGCTTTGTATATACACAAGCCACGAACCTAACTTTTGTGCAAATTCTGCAGGTTGCAAATTGATGTCAATATTTTTCTTTTTTTGATTAAGGAATTTATTATAAAGCTCATTTGATGAGGGTATAAGCACAAATGAAAAGAAAAACAATATAATTGAAAGCATAAGAGAAAGGGGAAAGAAGATTCTAAAAAAATATGCAGGTGAAAAACCTAAAGAAAATAAAACAGGCAATTCATATTCTTTAGAAAGCTTAGAAAGAGTGATTACGCAAGCGGTAAAAAAAGTTATGGGCAAAGCAAAAAACATTGTAACAGGCAAGGAATAAAAATAGAGCTCAAAGAAATCAAAAAAATTCATTTTGATAATAAAGGTTACTGTGGCTATACGGATAGAAAGGATAATTGAAGTTATAAAAAATATAACTATAAATAGAGAAAAAAACATTTTGCTTAAATGCTCAAGAATATAGCGAGAAGCGAGTTTCATATTCTGCTCCAAACAAGAACCATTATAGTACCAATGGTTAAATAAGGTATGAATGCTATTTTTGTATGGTTTCCCGAAAGCATAGCGGCTAAAGCCATAGTTGAGCTCACAAGTAAAGCAATATAGTTATATTCTGAACCCAAAATAACAGATGAGATGGCAATAATAACAATATCGCCTTCCCCTATATTTTTTTTACCCATAATAGCATGCATAAGTATGCCCACAAGGGCAACAAGCCCAACAATTCCAAGGCTATCGAGCAAAGCAAATATAAAATGTGTATCAATAGAATAGAGATAAATGTATGAAAGAGCTAATGTTGCAAATAAGAGCAAACTTGAAACCTTTTGATGTTGAATATCAATAGCTGAAGCTGTAAGCATAAGAGCAAAAATACTTAAAAGATACAATGTCTTTGAGCTTGCACCAAAACAGTAGGTAAGTATAAGGGCAAGAAATAAGGTGATAATTTCCAAGAGTACATGAACTAAAGGAATCTTCTCTTTGCAAAATGCACATTTTCCTTTAAGGCAGATAAAAGAAACAAGAGGGATAATATGGTAGGGTTTGAGTGCTCTTTTACAAGAATCGCAAGAGGAAAGAGGGGTAAATATACTTCTATTTTGTGGAATTCTTATACTTAATGTAGCTGCAAACGAACCAATGCATAAGCCAAAAAGGGATATCAATAACCATTCTAACATATTTACCTTCTTTTTATTGTATATTGATATGATATTTTACAAAAGAAGTATCAATATTTGAATATGCAAGCAAAGAAATGCTAAAATACACAAAACAATAAAGGAGCATTATGCGAAAAGTCGCTGTGGGCATTGTGGGTGCAAGCGGATACACAGGCTTGGAGTTGGTAAAAATTTTATTGCAACATCCTTATTTCGAGCTCACATATATAGCAGGTTCTGAAGATATACAAAGTATTACAGAAATTCATTCAAGCCTTAAAAATGTATTTGAGCAAAGTATTCATAAAGCTTGTATTGATGGGGCAAAAGAATGTTGCTCGCTCCTTTTTTTAGCTCTGCCCCATAAAAAGGCTATGGAATTTGCAAAAAAGGCTTTAGAAGCAGAGATGAAAGTTGTTGATCTCTCCGCTGATTATCGTTTAAATGAACAGACTTACAAGCAGTATTATACAGAGCATATTGATAAGGAGCACCTTAAAGAAGCTGTTTATGGGTTAATAGAATGGCAAAGAGGGTTGATACAAAAAGCAAGGCTTGTAGCCAACCCCGGTTGCTATCCAACAGCTTCTTTATTAGGGCTTTTACCCTTTACGCCATATATTGATATTGGATATCCTATCTTTATTGATGCAAAAAGTGGGGTAAGCGGGGCAGGAAAAACACTAAGCTATAATACACATTTTGTGAATATTAATGAAAATATGTTTGCCTACGCACCATTTAGCCACCGTCATGAGCCAGAAATTTATGAAAAGCTTTGTTTGCTTGGGGATTGCAAAGCACAAATACGATTTGTTCCCCATCTTGTTCCCTTAAGCCGTGGTATGCTCATTTCTGCTTTTGTGAGACTAAAAGCACATAATATTGATACTTTGTCTCTTTTGAAAGATTGCTACAAAGGAGAGCGATGGATTCGCATTTGTGATTCTCCTGTATCTGTTAAAAATGTTGCAGGTACTCATTTTTGTGATATTTATATCCAACACAAGGATCGTGATTTGTGGATTAATGTTGCTATTGATAATTTGTTACGCGGGGCAAGTTCTCAAGCGGTATTTAATGCTAATTTAATGTGCGGTTTTGATGAAGAAACAGCCATTCCTTTTGTTGCCTATGTGCCTTAATGTGAAATATAATTTAGGTGACATTGGGAATCGCGTTATTTTAATTGCTGATGCCCATCAAAATGAATTTCATAATCCTTTACCCGCTTTTTTAGATTTTTTAGAGCAAGAAATACAGGAGAAAAGAGACTTTACCTTGCTCTTGATAGGTGATATTTTTGACATGCTTTTTGGAGGTGTGTATTCAAGTATTTATCCGCATGAAAATTTGATTAAACGACTTGAAAAGATTGCTCATAAAAGACCTGTATATTATTTTGAGGGCAATCATGATTTTAACTTAAAATATATTTTTACATCAGTTTGCGTTATTGAACGCCATAAGCAGCCAGCAAATGCCACTATAAATGGGGAAGCCATTATTGTTGGGCATGGCGATGTTGGTGTAGGTTGGTTATATGAATGCTATACTTTTATAATCCGCAATTCTTTTTTATTGCATTTTTTGGGGTACATAGATATGATATGTAATGGGATTTTATTTAAATGTGTGCGGCATTATCTCCAGAAACATAAAATTTCTTACTTTAAACATCAAGCTTTTGAGTTTGCAAAAAAAAGATTGTCTCTATATAGTCATTTAGAAGAAAAATGGATTTTTGAAGGGCATTTTCACCTTAAACATGGGGTTTTGCACGAAAATGAAAAAAATTATATTGGGCTACCCCCTTTTTATTGCATTAAAGACGCTTTTATTGTAGAATCTAATGGCAATGCGTTTTTGATTTATAGCATAAGAGGAGAATAAGTGTCAACAGCTAGAGAAGGTGGTTTGAAAGTCGGTACTAATGAAATGGAATTAGTTGATTTTCGCATTATAAAATTAGAAGATGGTAAGGTATATGAGGGCGTATATGGAATTAATGTAGCAAAAGTAAATGAAATTGTACGTTTGCCAAAACTTACAGAGCTTCCCGGTGCACCTGATTTTGTAGAAGGAATTTATGACTTGCGTGGAACAGTAATTCCTATCATCAATCTTGCTAAATGGATGGGCGTTGAAGTGCCGAAAAATTACAAAATAAAACCTCGTGTGATTATTACAGAGTTTAATAATGTAATAATTGGTTTTGTTGTACATGCTACAAAGAGAATACGACGAATCAGTTGGGAAGATATTGAATCTGCACATTTTAGCTCTAACTATGGTAATCTTGATCGCAATAAAGTTACTGGTACAACTCGCATCGAAGATGGACAAGTTTTGTTAATTTTAGACCTTGAAAGCATTGTAGAAGAGCTTGGATTTTATAAACCTGAAATTAGTGCAGATAATGAGCATATTAAATTTGATGGATTAGCTCTTATTTTAGATGATAGCTCTGTTGCTCGTAAAATTGTTCGAGAGACTCTTGAGACAATGGGCTTTACTGTTCTTGAGGCTATTGATGGAGAATCTGGGCTAGAGCGTTTAGAAAGCCTTTATGAAGCTTATGGTGATAGAATCGGGCATGAATTAAAGATAATTGTATCTGATATTGAAATGCCACAAATGGACGGTTTTCATTTTGCTACTAAAGTTAAAAGCGATAAACGTTTTGCTAAAATACCAGTTATTTTTAATTCTTCTATTAGTGATCAGTATAGTGCTGAACGAGGCAAGGAAGCTGGAGGAGAAGCATATTTAGTAAAATATGATGCCAATTCTTTTTATTCAGCGATTGTGCGTGTTATGAGTGGAAAAACAGAAGAAGAACAATAACAAACAACAGAGTTTTAAAGGAGTTTTATATGGATGAATTGCAAGAAATATTAGAAGATTTCTTGATAGAAGCTTTTGAAATGATTGAACAGCTTGATCAGGATTTAGTAGAGCTTGAAAATAATCCAGAGGATTTGGATTTGCTCAATAGAATATTCCGTGTCGCACATACCATTAAAGGTTCAAGCTCATTTTTGAATTTTGATATTTTAACACATTTAACACATCATATGGAAGATGTGCTTAATAAAGCAAGGCATGGCGATATAAAGCTTACTCCAGATATTATGGATGTAGTATTAGAATCTATTGATCTTATGAAAGCTCTTTTAAGTGCTATTAGGGATACAGGTAGTGATACTGATACAGGCTTGGCTATTGAAGGGGTTGTGCAACGATTAGATGTTATCTCTAATGGACAAGCAGCAGCTCAAGGAGGGGAGAGAGCTCTAGAGGCTTCTACTCCACCACCTCCGCCCCCCCCTCAACAACCAGAAGTGCATGAGAATATTGAAGGAGAGGAAGAGGAACCAGATTATGCTAATATGAGCCCAGAAGAAATAGAAGCTGAAATTGAACGCTTATTGAAAAAGAGACAAGAAGAGGACAGAAAAAGAAGAGAGGCAAAAAAAGCTAAAGAGATTCAAAATGCAAGTGAAGCTCCAAAACCACAAAGCCCTTCAGCACCAACACCAGAACAACCAGCTGCTAGCCAAGATGTGCCTAAACCAGCTGCCCCAAAGCCCATAACCCCAAAACCAGCACAACCAGCTGCCCCAAAAGCACAAGGAGATCAAAAAGCTCCAGCAACAGCAGTCGAGCAAACCATTAGGGTAGATGTTAAGCGATTAGATCATTTAATGAGCCTTATTGGGGAGCTTGTGCTAGGGAAGAATCGACTCATAAGGATTTATGATGATGTTGAAGAGCGTTATGAAGGCGAGAAATTCTTAGAAGAGCTTAATCAAGTTGTTTCAGCTGTTTCAGCTGTTACTACTGATCTTCAGCTTGCGGTTATGAAAACTCGGATGATCCCTGTGGGTAAAGTTTTTAATAAATTTCCGCGAATGGTGAGAGACCTCTCAAGAGAATTAGGTAAAAATATTGAATTAGAAATTTCAGGCGAAGAAACAGAGCTTGATAAATCTATTGTGGAAGAAATTGGTGATCCATTAGTGCATATCATTAGAAATTCATGCGATCATGGTATAGAAATGCCTGATGATAGGGTTAAGGTAGGTAAAACCGAAGCAGGCGTTATCAAGCTTAAAGCTTATAATGAGGGCAATCATATTGTTATTGAAGTAGCTGATGATGGTAAAGGTTTGAATGCTGATGCACTTAAGCAAAAGGGTATTGAAAAAGGTGTTGTTAGCGAACGAGAAGCTGATATTATGACTGACAAAGAAGCTTTTGGTATTATTTTTAAGGCTGGTTTTTCCACAGCTAAACAAGTCAGCAATATTTCAGGGCGTGGCGTAGGCATGGATGTGGTAAAAACTAATATTGAAAAGCTCAATGGAATTATTGATGTAGATAGCGAGTTTGGTAAAAGTATGACTTTAAAACTTAAAATACCACTTACTTTAGCTATTATTCAGGCTCTTTTAGTAGGGATACAGGAGGAATATTATGCAATTCCTCTTGCTTCTGTGCTTGAGACAGTGCGTGTTAAACAAGATGAAATTTATTCTGTTGAAGGCAAAAGTGTTTTGAGGTTGCGCGATGAAGTCTTATCTTTAGTGCGTCTTGGCGATATTTTTGGTGTGGATAGTGTTTTTCAGAATACAGAAGAAGCTTATGTTGTTGTTATTGGATTGGCAGAAAATAAAATTGGAGTTATTGTAGATTTCTTGGTAGGACAAGAAGAGATTGTTATTAAATCTTTAGGTTATTATTTGAGCGGTACAGAAGGTATTGCTGGAGCAACTGTGCGAGGAGATGGTAGAGTAACTCTCATTGTAGATGTAGCAGCTATGATGCAAATGGCAAAACATATCAAAGTTAATGTGAGTCAAAAAGCTCAAGAGCAAGTATCAGGGGTAGTACGCACAAAAACTACACCAAGTGATTATTGTATTTTGGCGGTTGATGATAGTAAAGTGGATAGAGCAATTATCCAGAAATCATTAAAGCCATTAGGCATTACCGTCATGGAAGCAATTGATGGCATACAAGCCTTAGATATTATCAAAAATGGGGATAGGCAGTTTGATGCTATCTTAATTGATATTGAGATGCCTAAGATGGATGGATACACTCTTGCTGGAGAAATCCGCAAATATAATAAATTTAAAAATCTTCCTCTTATTGCTGTTACAAGTCGCACAAGTAAAACTGACCGTATGCGTGGCGTAGAAGCTGGAATGACAGAATATATTACCAAGCCCTATTCTCCTGAATATTTAATGAATGTTGTGAAAAGAAATATTAATCTGACCATGGAGGTAGAAGCGTGAGCGATCAAGTAAAAGAGATTCTTAAAAGACAACAAGCAAAAGAAGAAGAAAAAGCTGCCGTTGAAGTTGAACAAATGGTAGTAGGTTTTATGGTAGGAGAAGAAGAGTTCGCTGTACCTATTTTAAGTATTAAGGAAATTATCAAACCCATTGAATTTACACGAGTGCCGGGTGCACCAAATTATGTGATGGGTGTATTTAACTTGAGAGGAACAGTAATACCATTGATTAATTTGCGTATTAAATTCGGGCTTATGCCAGAAAGGCAAAATGAAAATACTCGTTATGTTGTCATGCATGAAAATGATCAAATAGCTGGTTTTGTTATTGATAGACTCACAGAGGCTATTAGGCTTAAAGAAAGTAATATAGACCCCGCACCAGAAACCATACAAGAAGGGGAAAATATTATTTATGGTGTAGGTAAAAAAGATGATAGAATTATTACTATTTTGAAGACAGAAGGGCTTTTAAAAAGAACTTTTTGACAAGATGCTCAATATGAAAAAAAATAAGTTGGCAGTATTCGACTTTGATTCTACTCTTATGGATGGAGAAACAATTGATTTCTTAGCTGCGGAGGCTGGTGCATTACAAGAAGTTGCTATAATTACTCAAAGGGCTATGGCAGGAGAACTTGATTTTTATGAAAGCTTAAAAAGTCGTGTTTCTTTATTGCAAGGCATGCCCTTGAAAAAAGCAGAAGAGATATGCTTTGCCCTTCCTCTGATGAATGGGGCTTTTGAGATTGTAGAGTATTTGAAAAAAAATGGATACAAGATTGTTATATTTAGTGGAGGTTTTTCTTTAGCTACTTCTTGCATGAGAAAAAAGCTCCATTTAGATGCAGATTTTAGTAATATTTTACATCATAAGAATGGGGTGTTGAGCGGAGAGGTTGGAGGCGAAATGATGTTTATTGATTCTAAAGGCTCAATGCTTGAGCGTTTGCAATCTTTGCTATCGATAACAAAAGAGCATACTTTAGTGGTAGGAGATGGGGCTAATGATGTTTGCATGTGTGCTTATGCAAGTAAATCTGTAGCCTTTTGTGCAAAACCTGCATTAAAAGAGCATGCAAATATCATTGTGGATAGCAAAGATTTAGCTTTAATTATACCTTATTTAATTGAGCATGATATATAGAATCTTATATATACTGTTGTTATATTTGAGTTTTCTTGTGGCTGATGATGAAAAAATATGTGGTGAGACTTTTTTTATTAAAAAATTTGATGTCCTTTTGAAAAAGGACTTTTATACCTTATATGTTTGTGCCTATGATATTGAAGATAATCCGTTGTTTGATATGGCTACAGTTAAAATAGTGCTCCATAAAAATATTCAAAAACAAGCAGAGTTTGATACCTATCTCTTTTTAAATCATGTTAATGTTTATGTTCAAAATAATTATATTGTTCTTGAAACTTTAGCCCATCTCTCCGATAAATCAGTAAGTATTTCTTGGCATTTAGAGGACAAAAATAATGAAATGTTTTTGTCGCATTATTCACAGTTTCTCAACAATAAAGAGTATATAATGATACCTTATCAGTCTCGAAAATATGTGAGATTGCGTGATGTAAATGTTGAATATCTTAAATATTTAAATAAAGAATGTATGGAGCAGCATAAATGCATATTGAAGAATATGTAAAAGGATAGAGAGCATGCGTAAGGTTTTATTCATATTTTTTGGCTTTTATTTCTTGTTTGCTGAAGAAATGCAATTGCAACAGTTCTTGGAAGTTACAAATTTAAAGAACTTTTCTGCAAATCTTTTGATGAATGAAAAAAGGAATTTAGAGCAGTTTTTGAATGAAGTAAATAATTTTACTTGTTTAGGCAGTGAGGGCAAGCAAGAGGCTTTAAAAGCTATTAAGGAACTCGAATGGCAGATGAATGAAAATGCAACCAATATTCAGCAAGATGCACAAAGATCTATGGAAACTTATATACAACATGTATTAAGCGAACAAGAAATGCAGAGCATTATTGCACTCATGAATGATACAAGTTATGGAAAAAGGCTTTCTTATGCTCTCAAGCATAATCAGCTTGATATTATAAATAATAGTGCAATTTTGTATGATAATACTCATGGCATGAAATTGCGTCTTACTTTTGAAGAGGAGAGAGAAATCAAGAGATATAATCACAAATATAGTAATGCTCTGAAAGCACTTTACCGCATAGCTTCTACTGAAAGCAAAAAATATATTTTACTTGATATAAAAAATAATAGTTATGGAAAAAATCTACAAAAAGGAGTTGAACAACTTCAAGATATTTTCATGAAAGAAGGTTGTGTCGTTGATTAAATAATGGTGGGTCCTGTAGGACTTGAACCTACGACCAATCGGTTATGAGCCGATTGCTCTAACCAGCTGAGCTAAGGACCCTTTCTTCGATTTGTTATAAATGGAGGAATATTATACACAAAATTAAATTTAAATGCAAGAAGGCTCTCTAAAATTCCAAAGAGAATCATAAAAGTTACAAAACTGCTACCCCCATAACTAAAAAGTGGCAAAGGAATACCCACCACTGGTAAAAGACCAAGAACCATGGCGATATTGATTGTTGTGTAAGTAAATATCATTAAAGCAATACTATATGCCACACATTGCAAAAAATAATCTTTTGAATCGCTTAATGCTATGGAAATAATATGTAATATGAGAAAAAGGTATAATCCCAAAAGTCCAATTGCACCCCAAAAGCCAAATCGTTCTACAAAATAGGCAAAAATAAAGTCGCTTGTAGATATGGGGAGAAATTTCAGCTGTGCTTGTGTTGCCTCATCTTTCTTCTTGCCGCTATATCCCCCTGAACCAATGGCGATTAAAGATTGTTTAACTTGATAACCCGGTTCTTTGCTAAGAAATTCTGTTACACGGTTGCGTTGATAATCTTTAATAAGAGGGCTAGTATAAATAATTGGAGCACTAAAAGCTAGAGTAATAAATATGGTAAGCCAAATTTTATAATGTACCCCTACTAAAAAGAGAACACCAAAGCAAATAATAAGCATGGCTAAACTAGTCCCTAAATCTGGTTGCATAAGCACTAAACCTGATGGCAATAAAATATAAAAACTTAGCACAAAAAAACGAATGAGCCGATAGCCACCCTTTGGTGGTGGCTTATTAGCAATTTGATAGGCTAACATAAGGATAAGTGCGGGTTTGATTATTTCTGATGGTTGTAGAGTAAAGTGTATAAAAGGAATTTCAAGCCATCTTTGAGCCCCCATGCCCCTATCTGTGCCCACAAATTCAGTTATAATAAGTAGAGCAATACCTATCCAATAAAAAGCAGGTATAATCCAATTAAGCCTTCTTAGAGGCACAAAAGCAATTCCTGCAAAAATGATAATCCCAATTGATGAGTAAATAAGATGTTTATGAGATAATATCTCATTAACTTCACTAATAAGCATCCATGAAATAATAATAAGAGGTAAAATAAAAAGGGGTAGGATATAATCAAAATGAGATAAAATTTTGCGATTAAAAAAAATATTCATACTGAAATATCCCCTTAATGATTCTCTGTTTAATTATATCTTATAATTTCTAAAAAATAACTCTAAGGATATTGCTGTATGGAGAATATATTTTTTAATACACAAAGAGGTCGTTTGGATAAAATTTTGAGTGTATATGCCAAAAAAAGTCGCAATCAAATCGAACAGTTGATTATAAGCAAAAAAGTTAAGGTTAATGAAAATATTATTTGTAAAACTTCTCACGCACTTAAAGGAGGAGAAAATATTGAGATTATACCATATCATCATTCAGAAGATTCTTCAGCACAAAAAAATATGGATATGGCACATATGGATATAGAAATTTTGTATGAAGATTCCAATCTCCTTGTGCTCAATAAACCTCCCATGCTTGTTGTGCATCCTGCACCAACTGTAAAGGAAGTTACCCTATGTGAATGGCTTGCATATAAAGGATATACACTTTCAACATTAAATGGGAATACCCGTTTGGGGATTGTGCATAGGCTTGACAAGGAAACTAGCGGGGCAATTGTTGTTGCAAAAGATAATGACACACATCAAGCATTAAGCAAACAGTTAGAGAATAAAAGTATGGGGCGGTATTATATTGCCCTTATTGATAGCCCTTTGTCAGAATATAGAATGTATGATTGCTATATGGCAAGGAATCCAAAAAATCGTTTAAAAATGAGTAAGACAACTGAAGGAAAAGGGAAATATTCTCAAAGTTATTTTATTAATATGAGAGAGCTTTATACAAAAGAAGCTTTAATTGCTGTAAAGCTACAAACAGGGAGGACACATCAAATTCGTTGCCATCTTGCTCAAATGGGAAAACATATTTTAGGAGATGAACTCTATGGCTGGAAAGGAAAATGGAATGGGAGAATATTATTACATGCATTAGGCATATATTTTATACACCCAAGAAGTGAAAAAAAAATATTTCTTAAAGCCCCTGTTTTTTCTGATATGCTAAAATATATTCAACAAAATTATTATGCGGAGGATTTATATGAAATTTTACAATTGCCTTTTATTATGGATTCTTTTCGTGTTTTCAGGATGCATGAGCCATCAAATGAAAATTGATTCCTCGCTCCCTCAAGTCAGCGGATTAAAATATATCGCTGATATTGATAGCATTGCTTTTGAGTGGGGTACGCTCAATAGTTTTACTGATATTCAAGGATATTACCTCTATCGCAAAACCGTTGAAGACAGCTCTTATAAGCTTATAGCAACTATACCTTCACGATTTTCTACCCATTATGTTGATAGTGAGCTTACCCCAAATACTACCTATTTGTATCGCATAGCCTCATACAATAGCAAGGGCGATTCTTCTATTGCTTCAGAGCCAATTAAGGCTACAACACAGTCTTTAGCCCCATTGAGCTTTGCCCAAGCCATAGGCAATTATCCTAAAAAAATTAAACTACTTTGGTCGCCTCATACAGATTTACGCGTTAATGGCTACTTGATACAGAGAACAACAGATAAAGATTTTGTAGATGTTACTGTTATTAATAATCGTCTTGCCGCGGAATATATAGACATTGGTTTAGAGGATAACACCCAATACCATTATCGCATTTTTGCCTTGAGTGGCAATAATGTCAAATCTCAACCTTCAGAACTATTAAGTGCAAAGACAAAACCAGCACCACCTATACCACAAGGGGTGTTTGCCTCCTTTGATTTGCCAAAGCAAGTACGCATCAGTTGGCAGCCAAGTATGCAAAAAGATGTGGTGCTTTATAGGGTGTATCGTTCTGTCTTAGGAGGTATCTCTCAAGAACAGATTGGTGAAGTGCCAGTTCCTGAAACAAGCTTTATAGATAAAAGCGAAATTGATGGTGTTCGTTATGGATATTATGTTGTAGCTGTGGATAAAGATGGTTTAATGAGCAATTTTCAAAAAGATGCCATTATTGGGGGTACGCTGCCAGCTCCAGAAGCACCAAAAATTCAAAGTATTCGTTTTGAGAATGGAAAGGTAGCTATCAATTGGGTTGCAGGAGATGAAAGAAGTGTTCAATATACTATTAATAAGCAAGAAGATGGTTTCTTTCCAAAAAAAGAGCGTTTTATTTCTATCCCCTACACTTATTTTTATGATAGTGAAGTTGTTTTAGGAGAAAAGTATTTATATAATGTGATTGCTTTAGATAAGAATGGATTAGAATCAGTTCCAAGCCAAACGGTATCTATAACTTTGCAGAAGGATTAAGATGCCCCATCTGATATTTTCTGTACCCATAGAAATACCCTATCCTTATTGCGAAGGCGATTATACCTTTTTGGAATGTTTTTTTTCAGAATCGCATAATGCTTTGATGTTAGTTCGCTATAAGGATATATATTTTTTTTTGACCATACAGAAAAAAGATAGGAAGTTTTTTGTCAAAATTGATAAGAAAACACGAGTTGTACCAGTAGGGATTGCAAAAAAGGCTTTAGAAATATGTAAAAATTTTTATAAAGATTTCTTATTGCATGATAACTTAAGCAAAAATACCTTAAAGCAACAGAATGAAAGTCCATATCTTATAAGTGCTGATACATTTTATACATATATACCCGACCAAAAAACTTGCATTCTTGAAATTGGCTTTGGGAGCGGAAGAAAGATTTTAAATGATGCGAGCAACCATAAAGATACATTTTTTTTTGGCATTGAAACTCACACGCCTTCAATAGAGCAGGTGTTACGGCAAATTACTTTAAAAAAATTAAAAAATGTTTATATCATAAAAGGTGATGCACGGTTGATTATTCAATCATTACCTTATAATACATTGTTTGATAAAATAATTGTGCATTTTCCTATCCCTTGGGACAAGCAACATCGATGGGTTATTAATGAGCATTTTATAACCCATGCTCAACAAATTATCAAGGATTCAGGGTATTTACATCTGCGAACAGATGATTTTTTATATTTGACTGAAAGCCTTAAAAGCATGATGTATCTTGCTCAAGGTTATTGGGAGGTTTTTAAAAATAAACCTGAAGATACTATAAGCAAATATGAAACAAGATGGATAAAACAGCATAAAGATATTTATGATATTTTTTGGTATCCACAAGGAGCAAGAGAAGATAATGAATATAAAAATTACAATTTTAACTTCCTGCCTCATGAAGCAAAAAAACTCTATGAGCGATTTTCTTGCGAACATTTTATGCCTATAAAAAAAATGACTGATTCTGTTTTGCTCTCTGCTAAAGCTCTTTATCGTTCAAAAAATGGTTCTCTTGTTATTGCCCTATGTATGGGCAATAAATACTATCCTCAAAATACTTATTTAATAATTATCCATGATGAAGAATTTAGGGCTTTTTATTGCCCCGCCTTATTAGCAACGAGCTATCAAGCTCATTGTATGCTTAAGTCTTTAGAGGAGAATATATGAAAAGAGAAGTTATTGTTGCTGCTGAAAAAATTTATTTAGGCTACAAAAAAGAAGAATCTGTTATTAAGAATGCGTCTTTTCAAATTCGAGAAAAAGAGTTTGTGTTTATCAGCGGTCCAAGTGGAAGCGGAAAAAGCACCCTTTTGCGTTCTCTTTATGGAGATTTAGAGCTTTATGGGGGTATTTTAGAAATTCTAGGGATAGATATGAAAAACCCTAAAGAAAATGAGATTGATGAATTACGAAGGCATATAGGTATTGTTTTTCAAGATTATAAATTAATTAAAGATTGGAATGTTGAAAAAAATGTCATGCTTCCTATGATTATTAATGGCTATTCCAAAGAAATTTGCCGCTCTCAAACCTCTAAACTTCTGAATCATATTAAACTTTCACACAAGGCAAATAATTATCCCTTAGAATTAAGCGGTGGAGAACAGCAAAGAGTTGCCATGGCAAGAGCATTAGCACATAATCCCATTATGATTTTAGCTGATGAACCTACAGGCAATCTTGATGAGCATTCAAGTGAAATTATTTGGAATCTGTTACGCGGAGCAAATGAACAGTTAGGCATTAGTGTAGTGGTGGTTACACATCGCATTCCTGAGCTTTGGGGGGTGCATTGCCGACAATTGCACATTGATAAAGGGGAGATTTATGAAGTTTCTTAAAAGGCATTTGTCTTTAATTATTCCTTTGTTGGCAATACTTTTTAGCATTGAGGCTATGCTCACTATCACAAGAATACAAGAAGCTTATGAAGTTAATCTCAAAAAAAGTTATTCAATTATTTTAGCAGCAAGTCGTGAATTGAAAAGTGATGAGATTCTTTTGCGCGTAAGTGAGTTTAAGAGCTTAAATCCCATAAGTTCTGAGTCAATTGTCGAACGACTCAAAGGAGAGATTAGCGAAGAAAATATCGAACGACTTAAAGGCACATTGCCTTATTATTATTCTATCACCCTTTCTGAATTTCCAAATCAATCTCGCCTAGAAAGTATTAGTGCTACCCTTAGAGAGATAAAGGATGTGCAGCGAGTAGAAAGTTTTTCAAAAGCACATGATAGGATCTATCGCTTGCTCCTTATTTTACAAGGGACGATTATAGCTTTTGGAATTTCTCTAAGTATAGTAAGCGTACTTTTAATGGTGAAACAAATTGAAGTGTGGTATTTTGAGCACAGTGAAAGAATGGAGATAATGACACTTTTAGGTGCACCCGGGTGGCTCAAAAATGGTTTGCTCTTTAAGTTAGCTATTGTAGATTCTATTGTAGCATCTCTTTTTGTTACTGTGATTATGCTCTATATGAGCTTGCAATCCCCCATTATTGCCATTTTATCAGAAGTGGGTGCTCATACCCCCGTGTTTTTTCCTCAATATGATTTTTTTATACTCTTAATATTTTCTTTAGCCATTGCTAATATTTCTGTTTTTGTTGTAATCTCACGAATTGCGAAGTCAAGGAATAATGTATGAAAATGATAGTAGTTTTATTATTTATTTTTTCTCTCTCTTGTGCAGCAAATGTTGATAAGGAAATTGAAAAAACGACACAAGGGCTCAAAGAAAAGCTCCAAAGAGAGAAAACGCTAACCAACCAGCTCGAGGTGCTAGGTGCAGAGGTAGAAAAATACAACAAACAAATTAATACACTTGATAAAAAAATCACAACCTCAACAACTCTTATAAAACAAAATGAAGGGACAGTAAAAAAGCGTGTGCAAGAGTTAAGTAACCTTGACAAAAAGCATATCCAATTAGAAGAGCAAAGAGCAGGCATAGAACAAGAGCTTGTTAAATATCTCTCTGAAGAATTAGCCTTTATGATTTTACTTGATGGATATAGTCTTAATTCCCCCGAAGAAATGATTCAGCAAGATGTTTTTCATTTATTGAGTGTTAATTCTAAGGATAATATAAATAATCTTTCTCACGAGCAAAATGGGATTATAAATAATATTAAAAATATTGAAAACGAAATTGAAAAAACAAAACTTTTTATTCAAAGAGAAAATGAGCGACAAAAAGAGCTTGACGAAAGCAAGAAAAAACAAAAAGAAGCACTCATAGGGCTTAATAGCGAACTCAAGAAATATAATAATGAATTAAGCACCATTTTACAGGAACGAGATTCATTGCAAGCACTATTAAAAAGCCTTAATGTTAAAAAAGAGGAAGAAAAAGAACGACTAGCTAGGCAAAGAGAACGGGAGCTTGCTCAAAAAAATATGCAACAAGCTTCCAAGACACCAAATAATATCCAAAAAATCGATGTAAGACAAGTAGGAAGCTCATACCATGATGTAAAAACTATAAAATACAAAGGAAAAAAGACTATAGCTCCACTAGAGAGATACAAAATTGATAGAAAATTTGGACCATACTATGACCCTATTTATAATTTACGAACATTTAGCGAATCGGTTACTTTTATTCCTCTTGAAAAGGATTCTAAAGTAAAGAGTGTTTTTAATGGTGAAGTCATTTTTGCTAAAGAAGTACCTTTATTAAAAAGGGTAGTAGTCATTAAACACAGTAATGATATTCATACCATTTACGCACAGCTTGATAAAATAGCCCCTAGTATAAGTGTAGGCAAAAAGGTAACCCAAGGCTTTGTAATAGGAAGTGTAAATAATAAACTTATGCTTGAAGTAACGCAAAAAAACCTCCATGTTGATCCCTTAGAGTTAATTAATGTAAAATAATTGCTCAAGTTTTTATCCTTTTTACCGATTTGAAAGGTACAAATAATATAATTATGATATGTAGTCAGAGAGTGCATACTTTATTTTATAATTCATTTTCATCATGGAGGATAATATGGATACTATCAACACCACTAACACTACTGCCACTGCTGTTACCAACACTGTTGCTCCCAAAAACAGCATTAATGCAAATCAAATAAAAAGCAATATTGCTTCACATACGGACATAGCACCAAAAATAAAAGAAATACAAAATAATAGAGATGGGCAGATTCAAAACTTTTCAAATAATACCGATATAGAAGAAAGTTTGCAGCAAGAGAGACTTGAAGAGCTCATTAATGAACTCAATGCAGAGTATAATCCTCTAAACTTAAATGTTTCTTTTGCCTATGATGAAAATATACATTCATTGTATGTTGAAGTCAAGCGAATTGATACTGGTGAAGTCCTCCGACAAATTCCTAGCGAAGAAGCTTTAAAGCTGATGGCAGTTATGAAGGAAATTCAAGGTGTGATTTTCGATGTAAGGGTTTAATTCAATAAGGAGTGTAAAATGGCTGGAAGTATGAGCGTAATGGGACTAGGAGGCGGCTTTCTTGATGCTGATCTGCTTGATGAACATAGAAAATTAATGGAATCTGCAACTATCGAACCCATAGTAAAAAATATGCAGAAAAACTTGGATAAACAAAAAAGTTTGCTTGAAGTTACAACAATAATTGAAAAGCTCAAAACAGCAACAAATAAATTTACAGGATTAGATGCATATTCCAAGAGAAAGGGTACAGTTACAGGAGAGGGCGTTACTGCAACTATTGGTGCAGGCGTAGCGTTACAAGATATTAAAATTCAGGTTCATCAACTTGCCAAAACTGATGTAACACAAGTGAATAGAAGATTTGAAAATAGAGATAGTGTATTTTCTACAACTAACACTGTTTTTCAGTTTAATCATAATGGGCAGGATTATAAAATCAACATAAGAGCAGGACAAAGTGTTGGCGATGTTGCTCAAGCTATCACTGATGCAACAGATGGTCAAGTAATGGGTATTATGATGAAAACAGGTGGTTCGCAGCCTTATCAACTCATGGTACAGAGTAAAGAATCTGGTGAAAATAATCGTGTATATTTTGGTAATACCATCTCTAGCAATACTGTAAAAGGAGGGGCACTAAAAGGCGATTTTAGTCTTACTTTAAAAGATGCATCTGGCAATGATCAAAAACTTACTATTAATCTTGATACATCTGCTGGGAATACCCCCCAAGATAATGTCGATGCTATCCAAAAAGCTTTAGAAACTGCTATTAAAGGAAATAGTAGTTTGAAAGATTTGTATGACAAGGGTGATATAAATGTAGGGATCACTAGAGAGGGTACAGGTTTTGTTATCAATGATAAAAGAGGGCATGATGTTGCCATTGCTAATGGGAGCTTAAAAGTTTCTGATATTGGTTTGAGTGAGCACACCTCATCTATTGCTAGCGATGATTTCAAAGGCAGTACAGCTGTAAAAGCTGGATTAGTTCAGGGCAAAATTACCATAGGTGATGTGAGCATTGATTTAGGACAAGTTACTAATGCCTCTAATACGGCTCAACAAAATTTAGATGCTATCGTGAAACATATCAATGATAACACTAAAAATCAAGTAAAGGCAGAAGCAAAAGATGGTGCTTTAGTAGTAAATAACCTAACGAATTCTGGAGCTGGTGTTCAAATTATTTTAGATGCAAATAATACTAATGACCAAAATAGTGCTATTGCTTCTCAATTAGGTATCACGGGTGGTTCTCATACCTCTTTTCAAAATTTTATCAAAGATGTAGGGCTTACAAGCATCCAAACAGCACAAGATGCAAAATTTAGCTGGAATGATATTGAAGTCTCTCGCCCATCAAATACCATTGATGATGTTTTGAGTGGTGTTAATATAGAGCTCACTAAAGCACATGAAGGTAGCAGTTATTCTATGGTTCGTGTAACTAGTGATGATGAAGATATTTTTAAGGATATCGATGAATTTGTTGAAGCTTATAATGAGCTGATGGTAAAACTTGCCGAAGTAACTAAATCTGATAAGGATATTTCCCTTGCGGGTATTTTTAATGGAGAGAGTACAATAAGGGATATTCAAAGCTCATTGAAAAGTATTTTGAATTTTTCATCTGGTACACAAAATGTAAGCATAAGCACTTTTGGTTTTACTCTTGATGATGATGGAAAGCTTTCTGTGGATAAAGAAAAACTTAAAAATATTTATAAAGACAAAAGAGAAGAAGCCATTGCATTTTTTAGAGGCGGAGAAGTAGTGCTAGGAGGCACTGAAGTACAAGTAGGAGCAGACAAATGGGAACGAATGGGTGGAACAAAGGTAGAAATCAAAGGCTTGTTTGTTCAGTTTAAGGAAGCTGTTGATGGCTTAATAAGTGGTGAAAAATCTACTTTGAAATCTTATGAAAAGTCATTAAAAGATGACTATCAGCGTTCAAATGAGGAAAAAGCCAGACAACAAGAGATGGTTGATAAACGCATAAATGGATTGAAAGAAAAATTCAATGCCTATGATGCAATAATGGCTAAAATGAATAATCAGATGTCTTCATTACAAAAAATGATGAATGCATCAGAGAAGTAACAGTGTAAAAAAGGAGTGCGAGTATGCTTAAAGGAAAAGCTTATAATTCATACACACAAAGCTCTGTTGCTGTGCAATCTCCAGCAAAGTTAGTAGAGATGTTGTATGAGGGTATTTTACGATTTAGTGTTGCTGCTAAGCAGGGCATTGAAGAGGAAGATATTGAAAAAAAGATTTATTATATCAATAGAATTACAGATATTTTTGCCGAACTTTTGAGCTCTTTGGACTATGAAAAAGGTGGGCAGGTTGCCCACTACCTTACAGGGTTATATACTCATCAAATCAAGCTTTTAACACAAGCTAATATTGAAGATGATGCGAGCAAAATAGATATTGTTGTTCGTGTTGTTCGAGGGCTCTTAGAGGCATGGAGGGAGGTTCATCCAGATGAATTGGGAAATGCAGTTTAAAATAGCAATCTTAGAGCGAAAACCAGAAAAAATTATTGAGGCTATAGAAAATGTGCCACCTATAGAAGACATAAAAGACCTTCAAGAAAAGCAGGCTTTATATGACTACTTAGAGCAGGGGCTAGAAATAATAGAGGAAGCTAAAAAAGAGATACTTGAAGATATGGAAAAACTTAAGAAAGTAAGAGCATTCTTAAAAACAAATCCATATGGTAAAGATAAAGCTCTTTTGTAGTTTTATAAAAATAGTTGCGACTCAAGATACTTCTTAGTCGCACGGTTTAAATATAAATAATACCCCTTAGAGTTATGTTTTTAAATCCCCAAAGCTCAAGCAAGAAAATTCTCACAGATGAAAAATATACAAAGAATCTAAATTATCAATTAAAATCTTAAAAGTTAATCACAATATTTTCAAATTATATCATGATTCTAAAACTGTGCGACTTACTCAACTATATCCAACCATAAACCTAAAGACTCAAACAAGCAATAAGCCTTAAAGGATTTACTTAATACCCACAAAATTATATTATAAGCTTATTGTAAAAGAAAGCTTAAGTACAAGCTAAAGAGTAAAAACACTTAGAATTATATATGCCATATAAAAAATTAAGGAGTTATTTAAAAGCACCCTTATACATATGCTCTCATTAATTCTATTGATGATTAAGGAGCAATAGTTTAAAAGTTTAATATTAAGAGCATGTTTATACATTAATAAGTAGTGCATTAAGAGTCTAAATATATAAGAGAGCAATATTTATTATGCAATATCTTATAATGTTATAGACATTATCTCACTCTTACTAGGGTATATGTATAGCTAGTATTTGAGGAACAAATTAACATAAAAGATAAAAAGTCATATAAACTGATAACATAGAGTACTTAAGATATATAAATGGATAAGCTCTTATAAGCCTTTGGTTGTTGTATTGAATTATGGTAATGTAACAAGAGCAATAAAAGGTTATTATTAAGAGTGTATATGAAAAAACCTTAAAAAGAGCTAGCAAGTTTTATGAATGAAGAATCTTATTAATGTAAGGTATAAACTCTAAGCATAGATTTAATCTTTTTTGCTTGCTTGGTTTGTTTTTTTATATAAAGATACTACTATTAAATTTAAGCTTAGTTAAAATCTCTATTTTATAGAATCTTATTATAATAATGTTTCAAGGAAGCAATATGACAATGAATATAAAGACAAAGGTATCACTTTTTGCAAGTATAATTATACTCTTTGGAATTATAGCTTTAAGTATTATATCTATGAGTATGCAAAAAAGTAATTCTATGAATGATACAATGGTAGCACAAGCTGATGAGCTTAGGGTTGTTGATGTAATTATACAGGATATTAATTATAATGCCGCAGTTGCTATAGAAGGCATACTTAAAGCTATTGACAAAATGCCCTCACATATTTTTGAAAATGAGGAGGAAATAATTAAAGCTATTGGTCCATTGCTTCAAGTACATAAAAACTCTAC
>JARHYY010000100.1 GCA_029258405.1 Helicobacteraceae bacterium
AATCTCTTAAGATATACAATGAGTGATAAATCAGTGCTCTGTTTTATCACTTTTAGACTCAAATCTCTTAAGAGATAAAGTAAGTAATTAACCTCTATAAAAGATTCTTTGTTTATTGTATTGAATATGAAACGACAATTTAAAGTTATGGCAAGCTCTGTGCTCTGAAAGCTTGCATGGTTTGAGATAAGGGAAAACTTGGAGATAACTTCAAAGGGTTAGGTATTGCTAAAAAAGAGAGAGCATAAACCTTAAAAAGATTCTCTACTCTCTCAATATATAAAATTTTACTAAATATTTAATGTACCTTTTGGAAATTGCATGCTCATACAATGTAAGCTCCCATGCTGACGAATAAGAACGCGACAATCAACACCTTCAACTTTATATGAGCTATGAGCTTGCTGAATAATTTCAAGAGCCTCTTTGTCTTTGCTGCTTCCATAAAAAGGAACAAGTATTCTCTTTTCAAGCATTAAAAAATTAGCATAACTTGCGGGCAATCTTTCATTATTATAATATATAGGCTCACACATAGGAAGAGGTATAAGATTAAAGCAAGCACCATCTAATCCGCGAAACATTTGCAATTCTTTTTCCATTAAATTGAGCTCTTCATAATGTTCATCATGAGTATCATTGCATTTTATATACACTATAGTTCTTTCATCAATAAACCGAGCAAGATTATCAATGTGAGAATCAGTATCATCTCCCTTTAAAAATCCATGCTTAAGCCATAATATCTTCTCTACCCCTAGTTCTTTTTGTAAAATATATTCAATATGTTTTTGGTTTAAGTGTGGGTTTCTTGTTGGGTTCAATAAACATTTTGTTGTACTCAAAAGCACACCTGCACCATTATAATCAATACTTCCCCCTTCTAACACAAAATCTTTTTGCTCTAGTTTTGAAGCAAAAATTCCCATTGTATCTAATAATAGCGGTAATTTTTTATCAAGATCATAAGAAAATTTAGAACCCCAACCATTGAATATAAAATGTAAAAGTATTTTACCCTCATCAGTTTGCACGCTTAAAGGGGCAAAATCTCTTGCCCATGTATCATTTGTTGGGGCATGTACAATATGCACAAAAGGGTTATGCTCTAACCCGCCAAGTACATGGCTGCTTTCTTTATTGTGAAGCACAACAATACAATGGGTATCTTTTATGATTGCTTTAATAATATTACATACGCACTCTCTTGATTCTTGAAGGTATATATTCCAATCGCTATACATATGTGGCATAATTATTAAAACAGCATCAAGTTCTGTTTTACTGCATTCAGCAATAAGTTTTTTCATGTTTTGCTCCATATAGTATTAATTTTTTTAAAAAATAACCGATGTTACTATTGTAGTTATATAATTATTACATTGAATATATTATATAATTATACAAATTAATTTAAGGGAGGTAAAATTTTATGGACATTTCAAAAACTTCAAATGTGGCAAGCAACCTTTTTTCAACAGGGGCAGTAAAAGACTCGGCAAAAAAAGTTCTTGAAGATTTTAAAGGGCAAACTCAAAGTAATATTGAAAGAAGCACTAATCTTAGTCAAATAGATTATAAGAGCAAAGAAGGTAAAGAGGCATTAAAAAAAGCCGCTTCCAAAATTGATGCAAAGGCATTAATGCAAGAATATGCTCTTCAGTTCCAAATAGGTGCAACAACAAATGCACAAAATAACTTTTCAGGGCAAGGAGTTACAGGACCTAATACTAAAGATATCAATGGAATCCGTTCTCTATTAAACAGTATAGACACTAATGCCATTGGCTACAAAGGCAAACCATTAGGCTCATTAACACCAGAAGAGGCAAAAGAACTCGCTTCAGAAGATGGTTTTTTTGGAATCAAACAAACATCAGACAGAATAGCTGATTTTGTTATTTTAGGCGGGGGAGACGATATAGAAAAACTTCAAAAAGGAAGGCAAGGCATTGAAAATGGCTTTAAAGAAGCCCAAAAGGTATGGGGAGGAAATCTACCAGACATAAGCAAAGAAACGCTTGAAAAAGCTTTGGAGAAAGTTGATAAACGCATCAAAGAGCTTCAAGAATCACAAAAAAGTTCTTTTGAAGCATCAGCTTAAATGATATTAAGTATTGAAAGTAGTTGCGATGACAGCTCAATAGCCCTTACTCAAATTAGTACAAAGGAGCTTATATTCCATCAGAAAATTTCTCAAGATGATGATCATGCTCCTTATGGGGGTGTGGTTCCCGAAATTGCTAGTCGTTTGCATGCTATATCCCTACCTAGAATTTTATCATCTTGTAAAAAATTTTTACCACAGGTTAAAGCTGTTGCGGTTACTTCCGCACCCGGTTTAAGCATTACCTTACTTGAGGGTGTAGCAATGGCTCAAGCACTCTGTCTTGCCCTAAATGTCCCCCTTATAAATGTTCATCACCTTAAAGGGCATATTTATTCGCTTTTTATCGAGCAAAATTCTTTTTTTCCCTTGGATGTTTTATTGGTATCAGGAGGACATACCCTAATATTAGAAGCACAAAGTTTTAAGCATATAAATATCATTGCTCAAAGTCTTGATGATAGCTTTGGCGAAAGTTTTGATAAGGTAGCAAAAATGTTAAACTTGGGCTACCCCGGTGGACCAATTGTCGAACAATATGCACTCAATGGGGACCCGTATCGTTTTTCTTTTAGCATTCCTCTTTATCAATACCCACAAATAGCCTTTAGTTTTTCTGGGCTTAAAAATAGTGTGAGATTGGCTATTGAATCACTCAATAAACAGAGCACTATTAGCGAGCAAGATAAGGCAGATATTTGTGCTTCTTTTCAACGAATTGCCATTGCCCACATCAAACAACAATGCGAGCGTTTTTTAGCAAAAAGTACGCAAGTCCATTTTGCTATAGTGGGTGGTGCAAGTGCAAACCTTATTTTAAGGCAAGAGCTTAAAACATTAGCACAGAAATTCCATAAAACATTCCAAACAGCTCCATTAGAGTTTTGCTCTGATAATGCAGCTATGATAGGACGTGTAGCCATAGAATCATATCAACAAAACCACTTTATAACTCCAGATTCCATTTCTGTTCTTCCAAGAACTTCTTCTATTTTTTAAAACAAGAAAAGATTATGAGCTTCTTTAACGTGTAAGCTTTCAACTTAAAATATTATTTGAATATATTTTATTAGAATTACATTAAAGCATAAATTTATAATAATGTCATACTAAAGCGTGATATGTAAGTTATATAATCAAATGACATCTTTATGTCTTAAGGTTATATAATTTACTTTCATTAACATTTATAGGTTAGCATTTTATACAATTTTTAAAAAGGGAGATTTTTTGAAAGCACAATACCAAAACATTCCCTCTCCTTGTTATGTATTAGAAATAAAAAAGCTTAAAAAAAACTTAGAGATTCTTAAGAATGTCCAAGAGAAAAGTGGAGCAAAGATCCTTTTAGCCCTTAAAGGTTTTGCACTATGGCGTACTTTTCCCCTTATACAACAATATCTTTCAGGTATTACAGCAAGTGGCATACATGAAGCAAGGCTAGGTTTTGAAGAGTTTAAAGGGGAAATTTGTGTATATTCACCAGCTTTTAAAACACAAGAAATATATGACTTACTTCCAATTGCTGATCATATTATTTTCAACTCTCCCTCACAGCTTGCAGCATATAAGGATATTATCTTAAATGCTCCACGAAAAATACATTGTGGTTTGCGATTAAACCCTTTATACTCTGAAGTTACACCGCCTATTTATAATCCATGCATAGAAGGAAGTAGATTAGGTATTATTCCTAGCGAGCTAGAAAAATGCGATATTGATGGTGTAAGTGGTTTGCATTTTCACACACATTGCGAACAAAATAGTGATGCCTTAGAGAGAACAATAGAACATATTGAATTACATTTTGGGCATCTTATAAACAATATGCAATGGATAAATTTTGGAGGAGGGCATCATATTACTAGAGCTGATTATGATATTGAACTTTTAATTCAAATAATCAAAAATTTTAAAAATAAACATAACAATATTGATATTTATTTAGAGCCCGGCGAAGCAATAGGTTGGCAATGTGGTTTCCTCAAAGGAACTGTTGTAGATATAACCTATAATAGTATGCCCATTGCTATCCTTGATGTAAGTGCGGCGGCTCATATGCCAGACTGCCTTGAAATGCCATATCGTCCTCAAGTGCGATATGGCAAAAAGGCAGAAATTCTGCCATATACTTATAGGATTGGTGGAGCAACCTGCCTTGCAGGAGATGTTATGGGAGATTATAGCTTTCAAGAACCGTTACATATAGGAGATGAAATTATTTTTGAAGACATGATTCATTATACTATTGTAAAAAATAATACTTTCAATGGCGTGCCTCTCCCATCTATTGGCTTACTCCATGAAGATGGTAGCTTTGAATTATTATCTTCATTTACCTATAAGCATTATAAAGAACGAAACAGTTAAAGGAACTACTATGCAGTTTAAGTATAAAGCACTCAATGACAAAGAATACGCACAGGCAACAGATGAACAACTCTTTCATAATAGGAGGCGTTTTTTAAAACTCGGCACAGGAGCTTTAGTAAGCACTTTGTCTCTTGATGCACTTCTTGCTGAAACAAACTATGATAAAGTTTTACCGCTAGATTTTAAGCCTTTTACTCAAGAAGAGAATCAAAAAATAAACCAAGAAACACTTACCTTAACGAGCATAGAAGATACTACAAGTTATAATAACTTCTATGAATTTGGGTATGGAAAATCTGACCCAAAAAAAAGAGGACATCTCCTTAAAACAAAACCATGGTATATCAGCATAGAAGGTGAGGTTGAAAAACCATTTACCATAGAGCTTACAGACTTGCTCTCACAAGTTAATCTAGTAGAACGGATCTACCGTTTTAGATGTGTTGAAGCATGGAGCATGGTTATCCCTTGGATTGGCTTTGAATTTAATGAACTTATTGCACTTGCTAAACCAACTGCCAAAGCAAAGTATGTGCGATTAAGTACGCTTTATGATCCCAAGCAAATGCCCATGCAAGCAAGCTCATTCCAAGCTATTGCTTTTCCATATCAAGAGGGACTTACAATGCAAGAGGCAAAAATACCTTTGACACTTTTAGCAGTAGGTATGTATAAAAAAGAGCTCCTTGCTCAAAATGGAGCACCAATAAGGCTTGTTGTTCCATGGAAATATGGCTATAAAAATATAAAATCCATCAATAAGATTGAATTTGTGCAAGAACAATTTATGCCCACTTGGGAGGCAGAGAATCCAAAAGAATATGGCTTTTATGGCAATGTTGATCCTGAAGTTTCTCATCCTCGTTGGTCTCAAGCATACGAACGAGTCATAGGACAAAGAGGCAGAAAAAAAACCCTATATCTTAATGGTTATCAAAAAGATGTAGCCCATCTTTACGCTGGTTTAGATCGTTCAAAGCTTTATTGATGAATATAAGCCAATATGTTATACTTATTGCATTTATGGGCATTATTTTCTTTGTTACTCATATTATATCATATAATAATATTTTTTATTTTACCGACCCTATTGCACGGCTTTATCAAATAAGTGGTTGGGCTTCAATAGCAGCACTGTTTTTAAGCCTTATAAGCCCATTCCCTTTCAAAAAATATATAGGTTTTTTAGCTTTTGCATTTGCAGCTACGCATATTTATATATTTTTTAACCTGGATTTTGAATGGCTTTGGGAGGCTATCTTTTTAGAGATTCAACAGAAGGAGTATATATTGTATGGAACGGTTGCATGGGTTTTATTTTGTATAGCAATGATATTTTCTTTTTTAGATAAATTTAAAAAAATATATTTGATACCTTATATTATATTATTTTTTTCAAGCATGCATATTGTATTTATTCAAAAAGTTCTTACACCTCTACATATTTTTTTAATACTCATGGCAGGATTTACAATAGCTTTTAAAATATATTTAAAAATAAGATACACTAAAAAACTTTAGAATGCGTTATAATACATTTGAATTTATCCACAAAGGAAAACAATGCTAGAACAAACACGGGGCAACCTCTCAAATTATATTCCAAAAGATTTTACAGAAAGCATATTAAATCCAAGTGCAGATTTTGGTGGTCTCTATGCACCAAAAACATTACCGATTCTTTCTCAAGAAGCACTCAAAAAATTTGCTCATCTTCCATACATTGAATTAGCTAAAGAAATATTTAAGGTATTACATATTGCCTTAGATGAAGATATATTACAAAAAGCATTGCAACAATATGAAAAATTTGACAACCCAAACAATCCAGCCCCATTGATACAACTACACGATAATTTTTATATTCAAGAACTCTACCATGGACCAACTCGTGCTTTTAAAGATATGGCTTTGCAGCCTCTTGCTCCAATTTTTGCCCATCTTGCACAGCAGCAAAAAGAGAAATACCTTATTCTAGTAGCTACAAGCGGTGATACAGGTCCAGCAACCCTACATTCTTTCGCTGATAAAAATAATATTTTTGTTGTTTGCCTCTATCCAAAAGGAGGTACAAGCGATGTGCAACGGCTACAAATGACCACTATGAATAATAAGAATCTTAAGGTTATAGGCATAGAAGGAAACTTTGATGATGCACAATCAGCACTCAAAGAATGCTTAAACAGTGCAACTTTCAAACAAGAATTATACAACAATAATATCTTACTTTCAGCAGCTAACTCTGTTAATTTTGGGCGAATTGTTTTTCAAATTATTTATCATGCTTACGCAGCTCTCCAATTCAATGAAGGGGTTGATATAATAGTACCTAGTGGTAACTTTGGCAATGCACTAGGAGGTTTTTATGCCAAGCTCATGGGCTTTAATATTGGTAAAATAATCGTAGCAAGTAATATTAATAATGTGCTAACAGAATGGATAAATACAGGTACATATAATATTCGAGAAAAGATACTGCATCAAACACAATCTCCAGCTATGGATATCCTTAAAAGTTCAAACACTGAACGAGTACTTTACGCCCTATATGGTGCTCAACGAACAAAAGATTTGCAGATGCACTTAGATACACAAGGGTATTATTATCTCACCAAAGAAGAGCTCTTAATGCTTCAAAAACATTTTAGTGCTATTGAATGCACAGATCAACAAGGAGCAGAATTAATTTTCAAATATGCACAAAAAGGATATCTCTTTGACCCCCACACCGCAACTGCTATAAGGGCTTATGAATATTTCAAAAATTCAAGCAAACGCATGAAAGTAGTTCTATCCACAGCAGAATGGACAAAATTTGCCCCATCTGTTGCTAGTGCATTGGGCGGAGAAAACTTAAACGATAAGCAAGGCTTACATTTTATAAGTCAAAAAATGAATAAAGTAATCCCGCAAAGTATTGCAGAGCTATTCAACAAACAGGAGGTGCATTTAGCAACAGTGAAAAAAACAGAAATTACAAAAACAATTTTAGAATGGATAACAAGCATCACTAATCAATGATTATTATAGATATTTAAAATGCAACCCCATAAAAGCACAAAGCTTAATTTACTCAACACTCCATTTGATATTATCTCTAGCCCTCAACCACACAAACATTTCTATACATAAAAACTTGACACAGCTTACCATAATTTAACTCATCATTCTTTAAAAACTTTACCTTTAAGATGTGATGAGAATAACCATACTCTTAGCATATAGAAATATCAAGAATAATAAGGGAAGTAAAAGCGTAGAAGCTCATAATAAGACTAAATAATATACAATCTTTACATATTGATGAGCTCATAAAATATATATGCAATTCCTTATCTCATTACATATTTATGCCAAT
>JARHYY010000041.1 GCA_029258405.1 Helicobacteraceae bacterium
ACAATATAAGCAAGATTTATAGTGTAAAATCAATAAAAATCTAAATCTAAGCTAGAGTATGAATGTGATTATGGAAATATATTCCACAGAAACATAACAAGTATTAATGTCTCAGAGCTTGGATTAAATTGGGTTAGGAATGAGCTTGTTTTAAGCTCTCTTTAGAGCAAGCTAAGCGAAACACAAAAAGCCTTCAAACTATGCTTAAAGAAGTGAGAGCCATTTATATTAATGTTATAGGTTAAGAATAAAAAGATTATTTAAATTGAACTTAACTTTCTGCAATAAAAACACCAAGAAGTATAAAGAGCATTCCTAATAGAGCATATAGAGTAATTGCATCTTTGAGTATAATAAAAGAAGTAATCATAGTAATTGCTGGTGTGAGATATACATAAATATTTGTTTTAATTGCTCCTATGAGCAATGTTGCCTTATTCCACATAATAAAACAAATTGCAGATGCAAAGAGGGCGACAAAAAGCATATTGATAAGAATATCTTTTTGCAAAAAAATGTAAAAATCGGGTGAGAAATCTAAAAAATAAAAGCTTGGCAATATACAGATGATTCCATAAAAGAGTATTTTTCTTGTTGTTGTGATGATATCTGGTGAAATATGAGTAATTCTTATTACAAAAATAGCATAAACTGCCCAACCTAATGTGGATATAAGGGCAAATAAATTTCCAAGTATATTAAATAAAAATACAAAGTCTTTTAAGTTGAGTATAATAATACCTGCAAGAGCCAAAATAAACCCTATGAAGAATTTTATATTTATTTTTTCAAGCTTGAATATAAAGGCAATAAGAGCAGTAAATAATGGAGCAGTGGCGATGATAATGCTTACATGAGATGGGGAAGTGTATTCCATAGAGAGATTAAGAAAGAGGTTATAAACAGTTATACCACTTAATCCAGCACAAGCAAATAATAATTCTTCTTTTATGTTGTATTTTGTATATTTTGGTTTTAAGAGCAAGAGGAAAATATAGCCAATGAGGAATTGTATAAAAAGTAATTCTAAAGGATTAAGATATTCTAAGAGTATTTTTACAGATACATATAATACAGACCATAGAAATACACTAGAAAATGCTAGAAAATGCCCAATGTATTTTTGTTTATTCATGTATTGTGCATAAGATATTGTAAATTATTATGGAATCGTGTTAAATAGCTCCTTCCTAAGTCAATCCTTTCATATATCCAGCTCCATAAAGCCCAAATATAATTAGATAAAAGCTGTCCTTGTATAATTTCTTCATATGTTATCTTCTCTTCGCCATAAAGAGCTATGATATGATAAATTTGTTTTTTGTCCAACTCTAGCTCTGCACTTAAGTTGCCAAGCTCCCAAGCGATCGGGCTAAAAGCTGCATATTCAAAGTCGATGAATTGAATATTTGAGCCATTATATAAGATATTTGGGAGCTGTAAATCTCTATGGCAAAGGACAAGTTCTTTTTTGTCTAAAGTGCGGGCAATATCAAGTATGAATTTATGTTCAATTTTTGTGGTTAATGTAATATGTGCTAGTTGTTCATATTTATGAATTTCTTTAATGAGAGAAATAGTGGGGAGCAGGGGGTAATGATTATGTTTATATGAGTGTAGCTGTTTAATTTTTTGGACAATAAGTGCCAAAATTTCATTATTTTGTAAATCTTCAAAACTTAGTGGATAATAACCATCAAGAAAGGTAGTCATTTTTAAATCATTGTCAAAAAACTCACTTTTTGGGGTAATATCTTGAGAGAGCAGTGCATAAATTGTTTTTTCATCATGTGTATTGATGGTTTTATCCCTTCCGATTCGAGGGATTCTTAAGACTTTTGTTGCTCCTAAAAACTGTATTTTATAGTTTATGTTAGTAATACTAAAGAGTTTTGTAGCTTTTCCATCATCTGCACATTGTTTTGCTATTTCTTCTGGTGTAATGAGGTTAGAATCTATGGCATCTTTGAGTGAATCAATTTCTGTATAAAAATTATCACAAAATGAAATGTAAAAGTTAATCTTATGAAGGGAATTGAGCACACATTGTTCCCAATAGTCCTCTTGTGTGCAAGAGAGTAAAGCTTTTTTCAAAAAAGGTAAGTCGTCTTCATTGTCAAAAAAAGCAATGCCATCTCCATAACCACTTGTAGCATTTGTATCAATATCAAGCAATTGACAATTTTCATCAACTAAATAACCCCAAGAAAGCATTTTTTGCGGTATTCTTTGTGCAAGGAATTGAGAAACCCCCGTTTTAAAATATTCTACAAAAGATTGTGTGATGAATAAATCACCATTCATAATAATTGTCCCTTTTGTTATTTCATTGATAGCATATTTTAATGAGCCAGCACTATTTGTGTTCTTGAAATCTTCAAAAACAATTTGTTTGAATTGATACTTTTTTTGTAGTGCTTCAAAAAGATGGTGTTTATAGCCTGTTATAACAACAATGTCATGAATGTTTGATTTCTTGAGATAATATATAGTATTTTCAAGCAAACTTCTCCCTTTTATCTCTAAAAGGGGTTTAGGTTTATTGAAGGTAATAGGGGCAAGACGCTTGCCTTCTCCAGCGGCTAAAATAATGGCTCTCATATTTTTCCTTCAAAAATATCTTTAATGCTCTCTAAGATAGCCTCTTCAGAATGCCCTAAGTTATAAATATTATTTGCCCTTAGCTCTTGTAGTTTTGTTTTTTCTGCTTCAAAATCAATATGTTGTATTATATCTTCAAGCTCTTTGAAGTTTCTTGCTGTTTTGTCAGCAACTGTATATTCAATATCTTGTTGGTAGCTTGCATCAAGCGGGTGGGGCATGAAGAATAGCGATGGTCTTAAGGTGGTATAAGAATATAAAAAAGAGGTTGTACTCCAATCAGTTATAAGCATATCAGAATCATTTATAAGGCTACTGTCTGCTCTTTCATCGATAATGATTCGACTCTCATTTTCCCATTTGGATACGATCAGTTTATAGTGAATATGCTCATTACCTGAATTTAGAGGGTGAGCTCGATAGATAATATTATATTTTGTTTTTTCTAAAAGCCATTCTAGCATGTTGTTATCAAATCCTGCTAATATGTTAAGATATGAAGTACTGTTTGTATTGAAATATCTTAATGTTGGGGCATAGGTAATGACATTTTTGCTCAAATATTTATAGTGTTCAATAGCCCTATCAAGCTGTGGATAACCACAAGGAAGAAATTTAGTTTTTATGTTTTTCATATTTGCTTTAAAATGTTCCATAGAGCTTTTTGATGGGCAGATAAAATAATCAAAACATTCTGCTAGGCTTTCCCCACAAGCATAGGTTAGGCGATGTGGGAGATACATTCTTTTTGCTTTTTTGCTTAAAAATGTTTTATCATAGTTTCCATTTTCATAGCCAATTTGATCAGCGGTAATAATAAGGTCAATTTCTGGGATATCTATATCAAGATATATGATTGATGAATCATCTGACTCATCAATAGTGCGATATGGACATATAATACAACAAGGGCTCATTTTTTCCAATGCATCATCTAGTGTTTGATCAACAATTGTGATAACATTATATGATTGAGCAAGCTTTGGAATAAGAGTTCCATATTGAGCACGATAGGTAAAGTAATGTGAAAGAATAGCAATATTCTTTTTTGTTGTGGAGATGTGTTTGTAGATATTTTCTGTGATAGCCTTTTCAATCTCTTTTTTGTTCATAACAATTCTCCTTGTAAGAATTTTTTAATTTCTTCTTTTTTGTCATTATTTGTAATTTGTTGGAGTATGTTTTCTAATTTTGCAAAGGAGAATACTATATAGGTAAGTGCTTTAAGTATTTCAGAATATTTTTCTTGGTTAAAGTCAATTTGTATAAAGGCGGGCAGGAATAAGATGCTTGGTTTTTGATAAGCAAGACTAAAGGCTAGGGCATTGTTTGATGTATCTGTTATGAGGACATCAGCATTTTTAGCTAATGATAATTGTTCGATTTGTTCTACTGTATTTGCAGGGTGGGGGGCAGATTTTAGGGCGTCTAAAATTATATCATTGTATGATTTTGGTGTTTTTGGGTGAGGAAGGTAGAACATCTTTGAAACAGGTGCAGACTTGTTGCAGCAAAGCATTTCAAGCACCTGAATATCATATCCACAAATACAATTAGCATGAATGGTATCTTGTTCTTGTCTTTGGCTTGGTGAATAAACAATTTCAAGCATATGGCAACCTTTGGGAGATAAAATTTGTATGTTATTATATGAGATAGTTGCTTTATTTGTGCATAATTGAGTTATATGAGTTTTGCATAGCTTTGAAACTTTTTAATGAATACTATTGTTTTGTGGTTTTTTAAATATGGGTTTAAATAAGCCTTTTAGGTAATTTTGAATGAAAAGGTTGTGGAATGTTTATGTTTTTTGGTTCTTACTGTACTTCAAATGTGATGCAAATCGTTATGAATTATTTGAGTGGATAAATAGGAGAATAAATTTTTTGAAACTTAAGTTTTTATGAATGGTGGCCACGACTGGACTTGAACCAGCGACCACTACCATGTCAAGGTAGTGCTCTACCAACTGAGCTACGCGACCATATTATAATAAATATTTTACCTTTAATTTTCTTTATTTCTTCTTAAAAATATCATAAGGAGTATAAGTGCTACAGAAATATTAATCATAATATCAGCAAAATTGAATATAGCAAACTCAAAAAGATAGTGCCAATAGATATAATCCACCACTCCGCCATGTATAAATCTATCCACAATATTGCCCGCTGCTGCACCGAATAAAATGCCTATAGGAATATAATAAATTTTAAAAAGTTCATTATTTTTATATAAATACCATGCAATACCAAACATTAAAAGAATTTGCAAATATTTAAGCCATTCTTCAAACCATGAAAACATGGAGAATGCCACACCTTTATTATAAACTAAAACAAGGGATATGGGTGTGGCTTGTATATTGATATGCTCTTTCACTGCCCACCATTTTATAAGCTGATCTAGCACAAAAACGATGAGAGCGATGCAAAAAGATTTTGTAAATCGTAAGGAATACATTATGCAAGAACTTTTTTAAAGAGTGCTTCTAGTTGTGTAAGGTAATCATCAATGGCATGTATATTATGCCCCTCTAGTAATATTCGTAGTTTATTTTCTGTGCCTGAATAGCGAATGAGATGCCGCATATGTTGTTTTTCTATAGCATTTGTTATTTCTTTGAGCTCTTTAATTTCATTAAGCGGTATCTTATGCGTAATGTTAAGATTGAGCAATTTTTGTGGGTAGAGTTCAAAAGGGTTTAATGCTTCAGAGCTGCTTTTGTTACTTTTGAGTACAAAGGCTATAGTCTGCAAAGCACAGAGCAATCCATCGCCTGTTTTTGAAAAATTACTAAATATAATATGCCCACTTTGCTCGCCACCAAAGTTAATACCCTCTTTTTGCATGAGCTCAAGAACATATTTATCTCCAACATTTGTACGCAAAAGTTTGATATTGAGCTGTTTTTTGAGATATTCTTCTAATCCAAGGTTGCTCATTTGTGTTGCTATAATGCTTGGCTTTGAAAGTGCATTGAGATGTTTTAAATGCGTGGCTAAAGCACCAATGAGTTTATCTCCATCGATAATATCTCCTTTATTATCAACAACAACTAATCTATCTGCATCGCCATCAAGGGCAAAGCCTATATCGGCTCTGACTTTTTTTACCTCTCTTACTAGTGCTTGTGGTTGAATTGCACCGCAACTCTCATTAATGTTATAACCATTTGGATTATCATTAATAACAAATACTTCGGCACCAAGCTCGCTAAATATGGTGGGAGCAACCTTGTAGGCAGCACCATTTGCGACATCTAAGACAATTCTTATGCCTATAAGTGAGAGCTCTTTAGAAAAAGAGTTTTTAATATGTACAATATAACGCCCTATGACATCATCAATTCTTTTAGAGCTTCCAATATCTTTTCCAGTTTTTTGGGATTTTTGAAGTAAAGAATCATTGTAAAAAATTTCTTCAATAGCACTCTCTGCTTGTTCATCAAGCTTAAACCCTTGTGGGTCAAAGAATTTAATGCCATTATCATCATAAGGGTTGTGGCTAGCACTTATCATAATCCCTGCATCACATCGCATATCTTCTGTTAAATATGCAATAGCTGGTGTAGGCATAGGTCCAATTTGTATAACATTATAGCCTACAGCTGTAAGCCCGCTAACAATGGCGTTTTCTATCATATATCCACTTCTACGCGTATCTTTACCTACAAGAATTTTGTTGGTTTTAGAATTTTTACGAAAATAAATCCCTGCTGCAAGCCCCATTTTAAGAGCCATAAAGGCATTGATTCTTTCTCCTGCTTTTCCCCTAACGCCATCTGTTCCAAAAAGTTCCATAAAATTCCTCATTTGAAATATTTGCTATTCTTTTTTATTGTCTTTTAATAAAATTGCTTGTATGATTTTACACTATTTTTTTAAACAAAGGACAGATTCTTATGGCAAACCATAAATCAGCAGAAAAAAGAATGAGACAAACCATAAAAAAAACCGAACGCAATCGCTATTATAGAACAAAAATCAAAAATATTACTCGAGCTTTTAGAGAGGCAGTAGAATCAAACGATATTCCAAAAGCTCAAGAATGTTTTAAAATAGCAAATAAGGATTTCCATAAGTTTGTTAGCAAGGGTATTTTGAGCAAAAACACTGCAGCGAGGAAAGTGAGCCGATTAAATATTATGCTGAAAAAAATTGCTCTTTCATGAAAGTTTTTTAACAAAACTTTGTAAAATATTTATTTATGTTTAGTGATAAGCTTTATCCTTTTATTGAAAGATATAATGAAATATCTCGCTTGTTGAGTACCACAGAGGTTATAAGCAATATTAAGCTCATGACTGAATTAAGCAAAGAGCAAAGCACATTAGAGCCACTCATACAAAAAGCAAATGAATACTTAAAAATACAAAAGCTTTATGAAGAAAATAAACTTCTTTTTGATGATAAAGAGCTAGGTGAGTTAGCTAAGGAGGAAAACAAAGAGTTTGATTCTTGTTTGTGTTCCTTAGAGGAAGAAATTAAGATTCTTTTAATACCCAAAGATCCTAATGATAATAAAAATATTTATCTTGAGATGAGAGCAGGCACAGGAGGAGATGAGGCAGGTATTTTCGTTGGCGATCTGTTTAAAGCGTATTGTCGATATGCTGATTCTATGGGCTGGAAAGTTGAAATTATGAGCTCTAATGAAAGCGGTGCTGGGGGTTACAAGGAGATTATCGCTCTTATTAAGGGGGCAGGTGCATACTCTAAAATGAAATACGAAGGGGGTACTCACCGTGTGCAAAGAGTTCCAGAAACAGAATCACAAGGGAGAATACATACTTCTGCTATTACAGTTGCCATTATGCCAGAAGTTGATGATGTAGAAATTGCACTTAACCCTAATGATTTAAAGATAGATGTTTTTAGAGCTGGAGGGCATGGAGGGCAATCTGTAAATACTACCGATTCTGCTGTTCGTATTACACATATCCCCACAGGCATTGCAGTTTCTATGCAAGATGAAAAATCTCAACATAAGAATAAGGATAAGGCACTTAAGATTCTAAAAGCTAGAATTTATGAGGCAGAAATGGAAGCACAAGCTAAAGAAAGCTCTCAAGCTAGACGCATTCAAGTAGGCAGCGGAGATAGGAGCGAGAGGATTCGTACATATAACTATCCACAAAATCGCCTTACTGATCATAGGGTTGGGCTAACGCTTTATAGCCTTGAGGAAATTATGCTCAATGGCTCTTTTGATGATATTATTAACCCTATTGTTGCACATTTTCAGGCAGAAGCTCTTAAAGAATAATATATTCTAAGCGTTTTAAAATACTTTAGATTTTTAACCTTTGAGATGAACTTATGAGCATAGCTAATTATGCTTGATTTTCTATGTAAGCGGTTTCTATGCTCAATATACAAATTATTTATAGGTTCAAAAGTTTGCTAGTGCTATTTAATATAGAGCTTATCCAATACTAAATACAAAGAATTGATTCATGAGCTTTACATTGATATAAAAGAGATTTACTCTAATGCAAAAACAGCTAACAATCTAAAAGTATAAGGCAATTTCAATATCCCACCATATTTCAATGAATTGCTAATGTTGCATGGGGGATATTTATTTATACTGAGCTATAAAGCAAAAGAAGTTAAAAACACTTATACAAATTTTTACCAATCCCCAACCCTTTAACATTATTTCTAGCCCCCTAATAAACCAAATAAGCATTTTAACGCATAAGAGCTCAGCTTGCCATAATTTTATATCATTTTGCCTAAACAAAGAATCTTTTTATAGAGATCAATTACTTACATTATGAGATTCTTCATTCATAAAACTTGCTAGCTCTTTTTTTAATATTTTCACTCTTAACAATAACCTTTTATTGCTCTTGTTACATTATTATATCAATACAACAACCAAAGGTTTATAAGGGCTTTATGCTTATATCTTTACATGCAATAGAGATTATTCATTTATATATTATCAGTTTATATGACTTTTTATCTTTCATTTTTAATTTGTTCCTTAAATACTAGCACATATAGCCTTAGATAGTAAGAGTTAGATAATGCCTATAACATTATAAGATATTGCATAATAAGTATTTCTATATTATTATATATTTAGACTCTTAATGCACTACTTTATCAGTCTAGCAAAAAGTCTTTAGCATAAGAAATTGTGCGACTTGTTTGCTTATAAATGCCTAAATGGCGTGAAATAGCGGGATTTAGTAAATAAAAGCTAAGTCTAACTATAAATCCGAAAATTCAAATGAGGGAGTAACGACCCGAAGGGATTTACTTAATACTCCACTATGCAATAAGTTATGTTATTAATTTGTTGTGTAAAGCGTGGTGAAGTCGGCTAAGAGCTACCGAAATGCTTATACAAATAAGTAACCGCAATGCGAATACGAGGGTATCGAGTAGTGATAGGTCGGAGTGCTAAAAACTACCTATGGTAAGTATGTGTCTTATTAAAATCTCTTAATCTTATAGAATGGATAGCATAAGCTATGAAACCTTTGTAATGAGAGCAATAGCCTTTGAGTGCTTTAATTAATCTTAGTAGTTTATTCAAAGAAATAAAAGGTTCTTGTAAGACTAAAAGAGTGAAAAACTAATGAAATGAGCATAAGCACTTTTATGAATAAAGAATC
>JARHYY010000120.1 GCA_029258405.1 Helicobacteraceae bacterium
AGTAGCTCTTTAGCTTTTGCTTCAATACGCTTTAGCTAATAATATAACTATTGCATAGCGAGTTAAGTAAATTCCTTTGGGACTCACTCCCTTATTTGAATTTGTAGAATTTATAGTGAGATATAGTTTTTTATTTACTAAATCCCGCTATTTCATGCTATTTAGGCATTTATAAGCGAACAAGTTGCACAAAAATCTCTTGCACACATTTCATCATTAATCACTTTTTTACGATACTTAACCACCAAAATGAAGTGATATTGTAACAAAAATACCGAATTTAAATTATACTCATAGTTCATACTCATACAAGCATTTTATAAAATTATACTGAAAGCTCAAATGTATTTGATGTTATATATCTTAAGTGCCATAGTAATTCATCTCTCACTTAAGAAGTGGAAGTTTTCTTGCTGGATTGTGCTAAAGAGCTTTATAAGGGATTTACCGTAAAAGAAACAATTGCATTTTTTGCAATTATATAAAGTAAAAATAAATCATATGAAACATAATGCTTATACAATATAAATATTATTCAATCAACAAATGTAGTTTTATTGCCTAAGAGTATAAGATTTTTAGAATAAAAAATAAAAGTAATAATTAAACTACAAAATTAGAGATAATAAAGGGTTAGATTTAGTAAAAAATATATTTATAGAAAAGCAATATTATTCCCTGCTATTTATACATTAATCATTAATATTGCAAATAATTAGTAAAAATGATATAATACTTCTGGAGTTTTAAGGCAGTTGATTTGATTTTAAAATTTCACAATAATTAAATTAAAAAGGAGAGCATACATGAAAAGTAGGATTGATTTAAATAGTGACATGGGAGAATGTTTTGGTCCATGGATAATAGGTGATGGTGTTGATGATGAGATTATGCCTCTTATTAGCAGTTGCAATATTGCAGCTGGCTTTCATGCAAGCGATCCAAATATCATGCGTCATTCTGTACAGCATGCTATTAAAAATAATGTTGAAATTGGAGTGCATCCGGGCTTTCGTGACTTAGTAGGTTTTGGGCGACGACTTATTATTGCAAGACCAGATGAATTAGTAAATGATTGTATTTATCAATTAGGTGCTTTACGCGAATTTATAAACATTGAAGGAGGGTTATTGCATCATTTTAAGCCCCATGGTTATCTTTATATACACGCTTCTAAAGATAGGGAATTTTCTTATCAGCTTGTAAGTGCTTTACAAAAAATAGATAAAAATCTTCCTATTTATTGTATGCAAGGTACTATAACATGTGATGTAGCAAGAGAGCTCAAACAACCTTATGTGCGAGAATTCTATGGAGATAGGGATTATGGTGATGATGGACAATTAGTAATGGTTCGTAGAGCAAGGGCATATACCCCTGATGAAGTAGCAAAAAAGGTTTTACAGGCTTGCAAAGAAGGTACGGTGAATACAGTAAATGGTAAGGTTATAGAGGTAGATTTTGATTCTGTATGTATTCATAGCGATACTTCCGGAGCACTAGGACTTATAAAGGCAACAAAAAAACTTTTAGAAGAAAATGGGATTGAAATTAAAAAACCCATTATTCAAAATTAACTAATTTATAATTGAAGGAGAAAATTATGGCAGAAGTATTAAGCCCAATCCCAGGAACATTTTATAGGAAACCAAGCCCAGATAAAGCACCTTATGTAGAGGTGGGAAGTGAAGTAACAGAAGATACAGTTGTATGTCTTGTGGAAGTAATGAAGACATTTAATGAAATCAAGGCGGGAGCAAAAGGCAAGATTAAAGAAATTAAAGTTGAAAATGAAGCATTTGTCAATGCAGGCGATGTTTTGTTTGTTATAGAATAAGGAGTAAATATGCCTTATAAGCCGCAAAAGATTAAAAGAGTACTCATAGCAAATCGCGGAGAAATAGCAGTAAGAATCATACAAGCAGCACATGAACTCAACATGCAAGCCATAGCTATATACACTGATGCAGACAAGGGCAATCTTGCATCACAACTTGCTGATGAAGCTGTTCATATAGGAGAAAGCCTAGCCCATAAAAGTTATTTAGATATGGATAAAGTTATTGCAGCAGCAAAAGACATAAAAGCTGATGCCATACATCCCGGATATGGTTTTTTGAGTGAAAATGCAGAATTTGCTCAAAAAGTTACATCAGCAGGGATGATTTTTGTAGGACCAAGTAGTGAGATTATAAAAACTATGGGCGATAAAGCCCAAGCTATACTTAAAGCAAAAGAAGCAAATGTCCCTACTATACCGGGTAGCCCTGTGCTTGAAAATCTCGATGAAGCAAAAAAATATGCTAAAAGTTTAGGTTACCCCCTTGTTCTTAAAGCAATAGCTGGCGGTGGCGGCAAGGGCATAAGGATTGTAAATAACGAAGATGAATTGATGCATCAATATGAAATTGCAAGTGCTGAAGCTAAAGCGGCTTTTGGTAATGGTGGTATATATTTAGAAGTGTATTTACCTAAAGCAAAGCATATTGAAGTGCAAGTTTTAGGCGATGGTAAAGATGTCATTCATCTTTATGAAAGGGAATGCTCCTTGCAAAGAAGAAGACAAAAAATCGTTGAAGAAGCCCCAAGCCCCAGTTTAGACGCCAAAACAAGAGAAGAGCTTTGTAAAAGTGCTTTAAACCTAGCTAAACTTGTAAAGTATAAAGGAGCTGGAACATTAGAGTTTTTATATGATGAAGAAAGGGCTGGTTTTTATTTTTTGGAGATGAATACAAGAATCCAAGTAGAACATGCTATTACAGAAATGATAACAGGGGTAGATATTGTACGAGAAATGTTGCGTATTGCTGATGGAGAAGATTTGCGTTTGAAGCAAGAAGATATAAAAATCAAAGGTCATTCTATTGAAATTAGAATCAATGCTGAAGATCCTAGCAATAACTTTTTTCCTCACCCTGGGGTTGTAAGTGAAGTGAGCTATCCAACTGGTGCTGGAATAAGGGTAGATACTATGCTTTTCAATGGTAGGACGATACCGCCATTTTATGATTCTTTAATCGCTAAACTTATTATTTATGATGAAAGTCGTCCTTTAGCTGTTTCTCGTATGAATAGGGCTTTAAGGCAAATGAGCATTAAGGGCATTAAAACAACCATTCCACTTTTTGTGGATCTTTTTAAAGATAAGGATATTGTACAGGGCAGTTATCATATTAATTTTTTAGAAAACTGGATGCAAAGAGTTAAATAGAGATGAGTATTTAAGGAGTGTTTATGTTTAGATATACTTTTGGTGGAGATGAATTTCTCTATGTTGAAGTAGATGAAAATGGGATGAGTTTAGAGGCGTTTTTTCAAGCTATGTCTATTTGTTCGCAACTCAAAAAAATGAAAATAGAAGGAATTACAGAAATTTGTGCTGCTAATGCTTCGTATATGGTGCGTTTCAATCCAGATGTTTTACATCATGAAAAAGTTTTAAAGCTTTTGCAAGATCTTGAAAAAGAAATTAAAATTGATAAGGCTGAACTGCAAACTCGGGTGATTGAATTCCCCGTTTTTTATCAAGATCCTTATACACATGAAACTCTTATGAAATTCCGTGATCATCATCAAGTAACAGCAGAAGATTCTACTTTTGATAAAAATACAACAGATATACAATATGCTGCTGCTATAAATGGTTATAAAAGTGTTGAAGAATTTATAGAAGCACATTCGAGTAACCCATGGTTTGTAAGTATGATAGGCTTTGTAGCCGGGCTTCCTTGGCTTTACCAGCTAGTTGATAGACAAAAGCAAATTGAAGTACCAAAGTATCTCAAAGCACGAATAGACACACCAAAATTAACTGTAGGGCATGGGGGTTGTTTTGGTTGTATTTATGCTGTTCGTGGTGGTGGGGGCTATCAACTTATGGGCATTACCCCGGCTCCTGTATGGGATCCAGAACAAAGACTTGAATATTTTAGTGATTCTATGGTGTTTTTAAATCCGGGTGATATTATTAAATTCACCCCTTGTACAGAATCTGAGTATAACAATTATGTTAAACAAGTAGATGATGGAACATTTAAGCTTAAAATACGCCATGCAAATTTTTCTTTAGGAGAATGGAAAAAAGACTACAAAGCATATAATAAACAAATTTTGGAGGTGTTAAATGGCTAGCATTAAGGTTCTTCAGCCCGGGCTTGCAACTTATGTAGAAGATAAAGGGAGATATGGATATTATCATTTAGGCATTCCACCCGGAGGTGCATTAGACCAACTGTCTTTTTGTGCAGGAAACTTATTGCTTGGCAATGATGAAAATGCTGCTGCATTAGAAGTTGCATTAATGGGACCTGTATTGCAATTTCCTGATGGAGGTTTTGTAGCGATTACTGGGGCTGATATGGCACCTATTGTAAATGGGGAGAAAAAACCTACACACACAGTAATAGAATTACCAAAGAATGCAGAGCTTAAATTTGACTTTTTACGCAATGGAGCAAGAGCATATATTTGTGTTAAAGGGGGCATTGATGTACCTGTAGTTATGGGTTCTCGTTCCACTTATCCTCTTGGGGTCATTGGAGGACATAAGGGCAGAAAACTAGAGGCTGCCGATGAGCTCCCTATAGGTGCATATAGCACTCAAGCACAAGTGGGCAAAACGCTTAGCGATGAGTTTAAAGTACATTTACAGCCCATAGAAATTTTGCGTGTTATTATGGGGTTGCAAGATTATAAGCTTACTGAAGATACTATACATAATTTATTTGAAGATGTTTTTACTGTTTCAAGTTCTGCAGATAGGACAGGATATAGATTTAAAGATGGGAGAAAACTGCAATATAAAAATTTACCTCAACCATTTGGTGCGGGGAGTGATCCAAGTAATATTCCAGATGCTTGCTACCCTGTAGGATCTATGCAAGCACCCGGGGGCAATGAACCTATAGTGCTTTTAAGAGACGCACCAAGCGGAGGGGGATTTGCTATGTATTGTACAGTAATTAGTTGTGATCTAGATAGAATGGGGCAGATTCCTCCAAATCATAAGGTAAAGTTTAAAAAAGTGGATATGGAAGAAGCTCTTAAGGCAAGAGCTGAATATAAACAAAAGTTTATAAAACTTAGAGAAAGCTTGATGTAATTTTTGATTACTCCGCAAGAAAATTCTTAAGCAAAAGATGAATTGCGGAGAGCCAAGTGCTTTTAATAAATAAAGCTTTTAGTTTAAAAAATTATATTATGCACAAAATAATCAATCTACTTAATTTAACCGAATAAATAAAAAGCAATAATGTAATAGAAATATGTATAAAACATTAAATAGAGCGATATATTTAAGAATCTCAACAATAGAGTAAAAAGCATATGTCCTTAATTATTGCAATATACATCAAATGTATGAAAATAAGCATCTTTATAAATCAAAAATCTAAATATGGCATAAAAGTAATCTCATAATTTAAAACTTAAGAAACCCTAAATAACAATCAATAAAAAATTCAGGATAAATTGTATCACTAATATACAATAGACATAATATTCCTAATACAGAAGCATAAAGAATAACAAAGAGAGTCTATACACAACTCACATGCCTATAAATACCTAATAAGCATGAAATAGCAGGATTTAGCAAGGTATTATTTCAACCCCAAACCTCAAAACTCAAACAAGCAATAAACCTTAGAGTCCAAAAATTCAAATAACAGAATAAACCTTAAAGAATTTACTTAACTCCACTATATAAAGTTATATTATAAGCTCATTGTAAAAACAAACTCAAGCACAAGGTTGATATTGTCCTTACTAATATTTTGGAGT
>JARHYY010000130.1 GCA_029258405.1 Helicobacteraceae bacterium
ATCAAGAGGACTGATAATACAATAGTGTATCGACCAAGAGTAACAAAATTATAAATGCGATTATATTTAAAAAATTCCATTAAGATGTTCCTTTGGTGTTGAAAGTATTATGTTTATAACCAAACCATAATGAAATATTTTTACTTTTTGCGATATATGGGCTAAGCCACCTATACACCCCATGTGTTCCAATAATAGCGGTAATCACAGAGGCAATAATACCAATACTAATGGTAATAGCAAATCCTTTGATAGCACCTGTGCCAAAGATATATAAAAGCACAGAAGTAATAAGTGCCGTAAGGTTGGAATCAAAAATAGCTCTTTGAGCATTCTCATATCCTAATTCTATAGCAGCAATAATGCCTTTGCTTTCTCTTAAGCATTCTCTTATTCGCTCATTGATAATAATATTCGCATCTATTGCCATGCCTATGGTAAGTACCACTCCTGCCATTCCGGGTAAAGTCAAAGTTGCTTGAAAAATTGCCATCACTGCTATAATAAGAAGTAAATTCACCACCATAGCAATATTAGCTATAATACCCGCTAAACCATAATAAACACACATAAATACAGTCGTCAGCACAAAACCAATTATTAAAGCAATCACAGAGGCTAATATACTGTCTGCCCCAAGACTTGGACCTACACTTCTTTGCTCTAAAAGCTCAATAGGGGCTAATAAAGCACCGCTTCTCAAAGCAATGGCAATATCACTTGCTTCATTCACAGTAAAATTACCGCTAATTTGCCCACTGCCCCCACCAATGCGTTCTTTAATAACAGGAGCTGAATAAATTTTATTATCCAGCACAATAGCCATTCTTTTACCTATATTATGCTCTGAAAAATCAGCAAAGACCTTAGCACCTTGAGCATTAAGCGTAAAATTAATAACTGGTTTATTATCTTGCCCATAAGCCACTCTTGCATCAGTAAGCATAGAGCCATCAAGAATCGGTATTTCTTTGAGCAAAAGTTTATTTTGTGGATTATAAACAAAAGGAAGTAATATATCGCCTATTTTTTGTATTTCATCTTCATTCATATTATGCGATCTTGCAGCATAATCTTCATCAACTGCCATCATTTGCAAATGAGCAGCACGAGCAATAAGTTCTTTTGCTCGTTGCTCCTCTTCTTGTGTTTTAATCCCGGGTATTTCAACAAGAATAGAATCTTCACCTTGTCGAGCAACAGTTGTTTCTCTTAAGCCAAACTGATCGAGACGGTTACGGATAGTATCTATAGCTTGCCCTAGAGCATAGTTTTTAGTAAGAATTTCTTCTTCTTCACTCATGCTAATGTTGTATTGCTTATCTTCAACAGAAATAATAAAGTTACCATTTGATAAGATAAAAGAATGTATTTTCTCTTTTTCATCTTCATCAAGAAGCTCAAAGGAAATGCTTTGTTCCTTTATAATGAGATTATCAATGAGAATTTGTTCATCTTTAGCAAAAAAATTAAGTGAAGAGCCCAAAGAACGAAACTTAGAAGCAATAGCTTCTTGTGTTTTAACACCTAAAAGCATACTCAATCCGCCTTGCAAATCTAATCCTAATGTAATCTTAGGTCCAGGCAAAGTAAAGAGAGATGGCAGAGACAACAAAACGCCAAATATTATAGCTATGTAAAAAACAATTATTTTTGGATTAAAAATCCCTTTCATCAAGCTCGCCTATCAATTAACCATATAGTGTTTATTGTACTATGAAGCACTTTCATCTACTTTTTGTGCGATATATTCTTTTGCTAGTCGTGTAATAGTTTCATCATTGAGTTTGATACTGAAGTATTTTTCTTCCACTTTATATATTTCAGCAATTAGCCCCCCATTTGTAATCACCTTATCCCCTTTTTTGAGAGAGGCTATCATCTCTTTGTGCTTTTTTTGCTGTACTTGCTGCGGACGAATAAGAAAAAAATAGAAAATAGCAAAGAGCACAATAAATGGCAATATGGTACCTAAGATACCTTCAAAACTTTCCATACAATATCCTTATTTCAAAATTTTATTATATCGCATTTTATGAGATATATTGTAAATAATTACTATATTTTATATTTAAATTCTATTTAAGCTTGGAAGCCATAATGATATTTCTGGAATATAAGTAACCACAATAAGTCCTAGAATCATTACAATAAGCCAAGGTATAACCGATAGGGTTACTTCTTGCAACTTGAGATTTGTTAAAGAACTTGCCACAAATAAATTAAGCCCAACAGGTGGTGTTATCATACCTATTTCCATATTAACAACCATGATAATTCCAAAATGTACAGGATCTATACCTAATGAAACAGCAATAGGCAATAAAAGGGGTGTCATTATCATCACAACAGAGCTTGGCTCCATAAATTGCCCCATGATAAATAAAATAATATTAACAGCAATAAGAAATACCCACCAGCTCATTTTTTGTTCAATAAGAAAAGCAGCAATTTTATGCGGTATGCGTTCATGCGTGAGAAAATGGGCAAAAACAACAGCTGAACCTATAATAAGAAATATCATAGCTGTTGTTATAGCAGCATCTAAAAATACTCCATACATATCTTTAAGTTTAATATCTCTATACACAAAGACAGAAATAACAAATGCATAAACACAGGCAATGCCCGCTGCTTCTGTTGCTGTAAAAATGCCTCCATATATACCACCAATGATAATTAAAATAATAAGCAACGCCCAAAATGCATCAAAAAATTTTTTTATTCGTATGCTCAATTTTTCAGGTGTGCTTGCCTTAAATCCCAACCTTTTAGCCCCGATATATGCATAAAGCATCATGCTAAACCCAATCAATAAGCCGGGTATAATACCTGCCTTAAAAAGCTCCTCAATAGAAACTGTAATAGTTCTTCCTTCTAAATCACTTAAACCACTAGCTGTTGCTCCATAAACAATCATAACAACAGAAGGAGGTATGAGTATCCCTAGACTTCCAGCAGATGTAATAGCACCTACAGCATAGCTCTTTGGATAGCCAACTTCTTTAATAGCTATAAACATCACCGACCCAATGGCAACAACTGTTGCAGGAGAGCTGCCACTAACAGCAGCAAAAATAATACAAGCCAAAATAGCACTCATAGGCAACCCACCGGGCAAATGCCCAACAAGAGATTGAGCAAAATTAATAATTCGTTCTGCAGAGCTCCCTTTGCTCAACAAAGAACCCGCAAGAACAAACATGGGGATAGCCATAAGAGTTGTTTTGAGCCCAGATATAAATATTTCTGGCACACCGCTTACATCGGTATTGGTAAAAAGGAGCATAGTGCTTACAGAGCTTATCCCCAAGCTTACTGCTACAGGAACTCCTAAGAGGATTAATCCAAAAAGAACTATAAAAAGAAATAAAACACTCAAAAGCCCCCTCCATTGATTCTATATATTTTAATAAGTATATTAAAGTATTTTAGAAAAAAAACTTTAATGTAGTATTAAATGCGAATCACTCTCACCTTTCAAAAATAGGAGCAATTCATATGATTTTAATACACAATTTATTTGAAATATTTTAAAATTACTTTACATAAAATTATAATGATTAATGATTCTTAGTTTATTCTTATATGGAAGGTTTAATAGTTTTTATGAGTATTTTTAAAAAACTTTCTTTTTTACTGTCAAAAAATGATAAACAACAAATTATTATACTTTTTTTCTTCTCTTTGTTTATTTCTCTTATAGAAATGGTTGGAGTTTCGGCAATTATGCCTTTTATTATGGTTGCAACTGACTTTAATGTTTTGCAAACAAATCCCTATTTTCAATGGGCATATAATTTTTTTGGTTTTGATGCACCTCAAATTTTCATACTAGCTTTTGGTGGGTTTTTGCTCTTTTTTTATATTTTTAGAAGCATTATTAATCTTGCTTATCAATATGGTTTAGCAAAGCTCTCCTATGGTACATACCATGAGCTTGCACAAAAGCTTTTTGAAACATATATTTCTTTAAGCTTCAAAGAATTTACTCGCAAAAACAGCTCTGTCTTATCAAAAACCATTATCAATGAAGCCTCTAATTTTACCATCTTGTTGAGTTCTGTGCTTTTTATGCTTTCTGAAGTTTTTGTTGTTTTGCTTATCTATGGGTTGCTTATTGTGGTAGATTATACAATAACTCTTTCATTAAGTGCTCTTTTGCTCATAGCACTTGTACTCATAAAAGGAGGGTTTTCACGAGTGCTTAAAAAAGAGGGGGGAGAGCGAGAACAAAACCAAAAAGTATTTTATGAAATCCTTAATTCAAGTTTTGGAAATTTCAAGCTTATCAAATTGCAAAGCATTGCATTGCCAGTGAAAGAAAGATTTTTAAAAGTATCCTACAAGGTTGCCCATGCAAATATTATCCATCGCACATTATTGCATTTGCCTAGGCTTACTCTTGAGGCTGTAGGGTTTTCTATTATGGTGCTTATTGTTTCTTATCTTGTGTATCTTAAAGATGGTGATATTAAAAGCTTTTTGCCACTTTTAAGCACCTATGTGCTAGCACTATATCGCCTCCTCCCATCAATTAATAGGATTTTTGATAGTTATAATTATATTTTATTCTATCATAAGTCATTAGATATAATTTATGATGATCTTCATGTACCAGCTAAAAATCTTGGCAATGAGCATATTCCTTTTAAGCAAAACATTACATTAGAACATATACATTTTTCATACACACCATCTCAATCTTTGTTTGATGATTTATCTTTACAAATTAACAAAGGTGAGAAAGTAGCATTCATAGGGGAATCTGGCGGGGGGAAAAGCACACTTGTAGATATTATCATCGGGCTTTATCGTCCATTAAAAGGCGAAGTCAAAATTGACAACATACCACTTAATATGCACAATATAAAATCATGGCGTTCTCAAATAGGCTATATACCACAAAATGTTTATTTATTCGATGGAAGCGTTGCAGAAAATGTCGTATTTGGCAGAACATATGATGAGCAAAATATCATATCTGTTTTAAAACAAGCTGGAATCTATGACATATTAGAAGAAAAAGAGGGCATATACACACAAGTAGGAGAAGGAGGAGCACTTTTAAGCGGGGGGCAAAAGCAAAGAATTGCCATTGCTCGAGCTTTATATGCTAATCCAGAAATTCTTGTTCTTGATGAAGCCACAAGTGCATTAGATATGGAAACAGAAGCAAGAATTATGGATAGCATTTATAGTATTAGCCAGCAAAAAACCTTAATAATCATAGCCCATAGATTGAGCACTATTCAAAATTGCGATACTATATATAGGCTCAATAATGGAAAAATCACAAGAGAAAGGTAAGATATGAAAAATCGATACGCAAAATATATTGATATCTTTAAACAAACACATATTTTAGATAAAATAGTTTCAGTAATTTTTTTGCTATTAATAGTTATTGGGATATTAAGTGGGCTTATTTCCATATATAAATATTTTATTGAAGAAATTGATATTATCCCTGTATATAACAACACTTTTGTATATGACAATGCAGAAATCTTAGACGACTCAACAAAGCAAGTTGTTATTGATATAAATAATGAATTTTCTCATAAAATGGCATCTAATATTGTAGTGGTTACACTGCCTACTTTAAATGGGAGCTATCTTAGTCGCTATGCTGCTAAGCTTTTGAGCTCATTAGAAAGTACGCTTGATAAAAACCAAATACTCATACTCATTGCACAACTTGAAGGAAAAATAACTATAAAGCTCTCGCCTCATATTCATTCAATGGATGAAAATATCCTTGCTGCCCTTATTGACAGAGAACAATCAATCCTTAGCAAGCAAATTGGAATGGGGATAGAATATATAGATGCAAGTGTATCGGATGCTACTCATGCTCTTTTATATTATCTTCTGCCAAAAAACTTGCAAATGCCTTTTGAGGCATTTGCACTTAGTGCCGAAGAACTCAAAAACACGCACACAAGAAATACTATACTTGAAATGTTCATTAAAATTTTTATTATCGGTATAACCCTTCTTCTATTTGTGCGTTTTGATTCAGAGCAAGAACATAAAGAATAGCAAAATTACTTCACAGCTGCTAATGCGGCGGCATAATTTGGTTCGTTAGTTATTTCTGTAACCAATTCCTTATGCACCACTTTTCCTTTGGGATCAACGACAAAAATAGCCCTTGTGCTCAATCCTGCCAAAACACCATCAGCCAAAAGAACGCCATAAGCCCTAGAAAACTTACCGCCCCTGAAATCACTCAATGCTGTAACTTTCTCAATACCCTCTGTGCTACAAAAGCGACCTTGTGCAAAGGGCAAATCAAAAGATACTACAAATACCTCTGCATTTGATAAAGAAGCAGCTTTTTCATTAAAAGTTTTTGTTTGAGTAGCACATACGCCTGTATCTAAAGAAGGCACTACATTGATAATCTGATATTTACCTTTTGCTCCACCAACTTTAACAGTTGTTAAATCTTTAGCAACTAATTCAACTTCTGGTGCATTATCACCAACATTTACAGTCTTACCCTCGAGGGAAACAGCACCGCCTTTAAAAGTAACTTGAGACATTAAAACTCCTTAAAAATATTTATGAGGATAGATATATCATCTGCTATAAGCAAATATTTCTAAACCCATACCTAAACTAACATTCCTTCAAGTTTCTATGAGCTTTGGTATAGGCTTTTTATTATCAAAATTTATTTACGAATACAAAACTTGTTTAGTATGTTTCTTGAATTTTCTAGTATCAAGAGAAAAACTATTAATTATAAGCTCTTATTGGTTGCATCCATGCCACTGAATGTTTTTAAAGCTTTTAGATTACATTATATTGTTTTAATTGTATAATTATATTATATATTTAATTTACAATATAACATATTATAAAAATAATTATATCTTACAAAAAAACAGAGCTAAAAATGAAGCCTACTCATGCTTTAACATTTAACAATCTTGCTTTTTAAAAGCCGTTTTGACTCTATTATTTTTTACTGTGAATTATTTAAAGACAACTTGTTATGTGATCCAATTAATTCAGCACCCCCCCCCAACAACCCTCAATTATACTATACCCAAACCTCAAAACTCAAACAAGCAATAAACCTTAAAGAACTTACTTAACTCCACTATATAAAGTTATATTATAAGCTCATTGTAAAAACAAACTCAAGCACAAGGTTGATATTGTCCTTACTAATATTTTGGAGT
>JARHYY010000134.1 GCA_029258405.1 Helicobacteraceae bacterium
CTATAAAAGATTCTTTGTTTATTGTATTGAATAAAATGATATATCTTATGAGATACATGAATATTACATATGGTAAGCTCTGTTAAGTGCTTATGTATTAAAATGGTTATGTGGTTTTTGGGGGGGGGGTAAAAAAAGGGGGGGCAATAGTGTTATAAGATAAGTTGCAATAAAGTATAACCCTCACAAAATAAAAATAGTTTTTATGATGGAGAATCAGAAATGAGTTAGTATCTAGGATATAATCTTCAAATACTGTTTCTATATAATATATTTAATCTTTATAAAAATATTTTAGAATATATAAAAATGAAAAAGTCGTGGAGCTAGGATTTTTAGATGGGGTGATTTATATTTTTTAAAAATAAAGTAATAAATGTACTCTATTTTAAGTTAATTAGGGTTAGAATCTTTAATGTAAATATTATTATATCAAAGGGGAAGCTTATGTCTTCAGAAAATGTAAGTAGACGTGATTTCCTGGGTATGGCTTTAGGCGGGGTTGCACTTGTTGGGGCGGGTGCTACATTGATTGCCATCAAAGGAACATGGGATCCATTACCTAGCGTAATTGCTGCAGGTTTCACTACAGTGGATTTAAGTCCAATGACTGAAGGTGAATTAAGGATTGTAGAATGGAGGGGCAAGCCTGTATATATTCTTAAAAAAACAGCTGCTATGCAAGAATGTAAAGACAGAGATGTTGTTGTTGCCCAAAGTGCATATTCAGTGGGCATACAAATTTGCACTCATCTTGGCTGTATTCCAGCATATATACCAAGTACAATGCAATTTAAATGTGCCTGCCATGGAGGGGAGTTTGATGTTTGTGGTAGAAATACTTTTGGTCCGCCACCATCACCTATGGAAATACCCCCCTTTAAGATAGAGGGAAGCACTCTTGTATTGGGCGAAGAAGGACCAGAATATCAAGCCTTAAAAGCGGCTAATGCGTAACAAAGGAGAATGGTATGGCAGAATTTAAAGAATCTCAAGGTGTCATAGACTGGCTTGATCAACGGTTAGCCATAAAAAAATTTACAAAAGTAATGATGACAGAATATTGGATTCCAAAAAATATTAATTTTTTATGGGCAATGGGTGTAACCCTTTTGATATTGTTTCTTTTGCTTTTTGTGTCTGGGTTGATGTTGCTTATGTATTATAAGCCTGATACTAAACTCGCTTTTGATAGTGTTAATCAAACTATTATGCAAGAAGTGGCATTTGGCTGGCTATGGAGGCATATTCATGCAGTGGCTGCATCAGTTATATTCCTTGTTATATATATTCACATGTTTGTAGGGATTTATTATGGTTCTTATAAAAGAGGAAGAGAGATGATTTGGATAAGCGGTATGTTACTGTTTATGATATTTTCTGCTGAAGCATTTAGCGGCTATATGCTTCCTTGGGGACAAATGAGTTTTTGGGCAGCAGCGGTAATTACGAATCTCTTTGGGGGGATACCCATTATTGGACCTGAATTAGTCATTTGGATTAGGGGGAACTTTATTCCAGCAGATGCTACTTTAACGCGTTTTTTCATGTTGCATGTTGTTTTGCTCCCTGTGGTTATCTTAGCACTTATTGCTTTGCATTTTTATACTTTGCGTTTTCCGCATGTGAATAATGAAACAGGTGAAGTTATTGATTTTGATAAAGAAGCAGAAAAATATAAAGCAGGGAATAAAAAAGAATCAAAAGTAGTCGCTTTTTGGCCAGATTTTCTCTCTAAAGATATTTTTGTGGTTTGTGTTTTTATGGTGGGCTTTTTTTACCTCGTGTGTTTTCATTATAATTTTGCAATGGATCCTATAAATTTTGATCCAGCCGATTCCCTTAAGACGCCCCCTCATATTTATCCTGAATGGTATTTTTTATGGAGCTATGAAGTACTTAGGGGCTTTTTCTTTAGTGCTGATTTAGGATTGATAGCTTTTGGTATTGCTAATGCTATTTTTCTTTTTATGCCTTTATTGGATAGAAGTAAAATTGTTGCACCAGCCCATAAGAGAGGGATTTTTTTTGTATGGTTTTGGTTGCTTGTTATTGACTTGATTGTTCTTACAATTTATGGAAAGTTACCACCAACAGGTGTTAATGCCTATATAGGTTTTATTGCTTCAATCTCCTTTTTGGCATTATTTGCTTTATTGCCATTTATTACAGCTACTGAAAATAAACGAGGAGGATATTAATGAAAGAGCTTAAAATTCTTCTTTTACTTATTGTTATTACGGGCATTATTTATTGGGGGGTTGAACCGCTTGCACATAGTGTCATGCATCCCCATGTATCGCCCCCAGATTATACTTTTAGAGATTCCATTGCACCAGAACCAACATTAGAGAGCGTTCGCAAAAAAATCTCTGATGAAAAAGTTGCAGAGCTACAAGAGCAGGTGCTTCAAGGAAGAGACATTAGCATCCTTTCAGATGAAGATAAAAAACAAATTGAAGATCAAATTAAAATGGAATTAGAAAAGCAGGCAGGAGCGATAGATACAGAAGCTGAAAAGCTATATAAAGAGCAGCTTCAAGAATGGGGACATAAGAATGAAGAGGTATTTGCTGTTACCACTCAACTTATCAATGATGCAAATGCTGCTAATGGAGCAGAATTAGTTACAGGCAATTGTATAGCATGTCATAGTATTGAAACCCAAGGCTTTGCTCAAGCTATGGATAATGCAACATTGTCAAGCACTTATGGGGTGGTGCCTCCAGATCTTTCGCATGCGGGCTATATTTATGATAGCTACTATCTGTTTAATATTATTAAAGACCCTGCAGTAGCCTCAAAAGTGAGCCATAAATTTGCTGATGGTACAAAGGCACATCCTATGATAGCCTATAAAGATATTAATAGTGATGAAGAAATTGCTGATATGGTTGCTTATTTAAAAAACATTGCCCCAAAAGAACTAGATGATAAGCAGGTTTTTCTTGATGCATGTGTGCGCTGTCATAGTGTAAAGTATGATGATGTACATGCAACCTCAACAGCTGCTGATGTTAATGCATATATGGGAGTGCGTTATATTCCAGATTTATCGATGATTGTGAGAGCAAGGAGTTTGGAATATTTGCATACATTTATCAATGACCCTCAAAAATTACTCCCCGGCACCTCTATGCCTCGTGTAGGTTTAAATGAAAATGCAGAGAAACAAATAATTGCGTATCTTGAAAGCGTGGGCGATAGCAAAAAAGAGCAAAGAGAAACACTTGGTATTTATATTATGATTTTCTTTGTTATTATGGCTGTGCTTGCATATTTTTGGAAGCAACGAATATGGAATAAACTTCATTAATCATAAAATGGGGGGATACCCCCCATTTTTATAAATATGAACTTTTCTAAAGTCAGAGTGTATTATGGCAATTTTTAATGAGCTTTTTTAAAGAGTTGATTTGAATTTGTGAGAGTAGGGCATGGGAGTAAGCAGTTTTTTAAAGCTTGTTGAGAAGATAGGTAATAAAATACCTAGCGTAACAGAGCTTTTTATATTCATTCTCTTGATTGTTATGGCAGTTTCTTGTGTGTGTTCATATATCGACTTTCCTTACTATCTCATCAATGCCGATGGAAGTAAAGGAGAGCAAATTGTAATTAAAAACTTTTTTTCCTTTCCTTATCTTTTAGATTTGCTGATAAATTCAGTCAAAAATTTTATCTCTTTTCCTCCCTTAGCCTTTTCATTGGTGGTAGTATTTGGGATAGGCATAGCCGAAGAAAGCGGATTTTTACAAGTGCTTTTAGCTAAGCTTTATTCTGTTACACCCAAGAGATTTGTTGTGCCTATGTTGCTTTTGATTTCTGTGGCATGCCATATGCACTCTGATGGAGCATATTTATTTTTAATGCCCATGGCGGCTTTATTATTTCTGTCAGCAAATAAGCACCCAGTAGCAGGTATTGCTACTGCATTTGCAGGGCTTGCTGGAGGTTTTGCAGCAAGTTTTACTCCTTCAGTAATAGATCCTATTATGCAAACCTTTACTGAAAAAGCCGCTCATATTATTGATCCTAGTGTAAATATTAATGTGCTGTGCAATTACTTTGTTTCTTCCTTTAGTGTTATTGCTGTAGTTATGCTTTGTTGGTTTGTATGCGAAAAGATTGTTGAACCCTTTTTGAATGAAAACCTTCCTCTTGATAAGGATTGCAGAGGATTTATACAAAATGAAATTACCCCTTTGCAAAATAAGGCTTTTTTCTTTGCCTTTGGTGTGCTTATTGTTTTTGTGGTGCTTTTGGTGTTCTTGTCTTTTCCGCATGATTCTTTATTGAGGGGTCCAAGTGGCTCACTCACAGAAAAAGATGCTGGTTTAATGAAAATCTTAGTGCCTTTGCTCTTTTTATTTTTTGCCATTCCCGGATTTATTTTTGGCAAAATAAGCGGTTCTTTAAAAAGCCTTCAAGATGCTATCAATGCTATGTGTAGCTCTATACAACCATTGATGAGTTTTATTATATTTTGTTTTGTATGCGGACAATTTTTATATGTATTTAACGAATCTAATCTTTCAAAGCTTATAGCTATTAGCGGTGCGGAATTTTTGCGCTCTCTTGCTCTGCCCCCTGAAATAACTGTTTTTGGAATCATTGTTTTTGTAGGTTTTTTGAATCTTTTTGTAACTTCTGCTACATCAAAATGGGCAGTGCTAGCCCCTATTTTTGTGCCTATGCTTATGCTTGTAGGTATTGCCCCTGAACTTACACAAGCTGCTTTTAGGGTGAGCGATAGTGCTATTAATGTCATGACGCCACTTTTTCCATTCTATCCGCTCATTATTAGCTGTTGTCAGAAATATTGCAAAAATACGGGGGTAGGCACTTTAAGTTCAATTATGATTCCTTATAGCATCGCCTTAATGATAGCCCTTACTTTTAGTTTATATTTTTTTTGGTTTTTTGGCATTCCCCTAGGCTTTGAAAGTCATTATGTTTATAATTTGCAAAAAGGATAAATATGAATTACAAACAACTTCAAATTGATAAGTTTTTAAAGTATCTGAGCATTCCATCACAGAGCAATGCTCATTGCAATGAATTACCAAGCTCTAAAGGACAATATGAGCTTGCCTTGCTCTTAAAGCAAGAACTTGAATATTTAGGGCTAGAAAACATATTATTACAAGAAAATGCCATTCTCACTGCTACATTAAAAGGCGATAAGCATACACAAAGCATAGGCTTTTGTGCGCATCTTGATACTGTTGATGTAGGCTTAAGTCCTATTATTAAGCCACAGATTTTGAGATTTACCGGGAAACCTCTTGTGCTCAATAAAGAATATAATATTATTATAGACCCCCAAAAACATAAAGAGCTATTGAAATATATAGATGAGGAAATAATCTTTTCAGATGGTACAAGTGTATTAGGAGCAGATAACAAAGCAGCTATCGCTACAATTATGACACTTTTAACATATTTAAAAAATGAAAAAGTAAAACATCCTAATATTCTTGTTTGTTTTGTGCCAGATGAAGAAATAGGACTACGAGGAGCAAAAGCATTAGATGCAAAACATTTTAACCCCAATTTTGCCTACACTATTGATTGTTGCGAACTTGGCGAATATGTTTATGAAACTTTTAATGCGGCTAGTGCATTTATTGAGATAGAGGGCGTTTGTGCCCACCCTATGAATGCAAAGGGTATTTTAATTAATCCTACACTTATTGCCTTGGATATAGCTAATAATTTTGAGCGTCTTAAAACACCAGAAAATACACAGGACTATGAAGGTTACATTTGGATTCAAGAAATCCACTCTAACCAATTAAAATCGAGCATGATTCTTAATATCAGAGATCATGATAGAGCAAAATATGAATCAAAAAAGTATTATATTCAACAAGTTATAGCTCTTATGCAACTTCGTTATCCCAAGGCAAAAATAAGTTTAAAGATTGAAGATACATATAGCAATATCAAAGAAAGCATGAATGAGCACAATAAAGAAGCTTTAGAAATCTTATGCAAAGCATTGCAACAGTGCAATATAGAGCCAAAAAATTTTCCTATGCGTGGGGGAACAGATGGAAGCTTTTTAAGCAGTAGAGGACTTTTTACGCCCAATTTTTTTACAGGTGCTCATAATTTTCATTCAGCCTTTGAATTTCTACCGCTTTGCTCATTTTATAAAAGTTTTGAGGTAGCAAAAGCGATATGCACTATGCAAACAGCCTAGCAAATTCTTAAAAACCTTATATTACAATTATTCTTGAATTTAATAAATCCCATTTCAATTTTTGCCAAAATCTCTCTTAAAATATCCCAACAAAACAAACACTGCAATAAACCATCTCTTTGAAAGTCAAAATAGAGCTATTTCAGGGAGAGTTAAGCGGGGTGGGAGTTATTGTATTTGAGTTAAGAAATAAAATATTGAAGGGAGGGGTATGCGAGATAAAGTAAAGTGCGACTTGTTCGCTTATAAATACCTAAGGGCATGAAATGGAGTGCTTTAGTAAATAAAAATTAAATCTCACTATAATTCTAAAAATTTAAATGATAGGGTGGTCTTAAAGGAATTTACTGAATTTCACTATGCAATAAGCTATGTTATGAGCTCAAGCAAGCCTTTGAGTTGTTTTAATTAATCATAGTAATTTCAAAGAGCAATAAAAGGTTTTTGTAAGGCTAAAAGAGTAAAAACATTAAAAAAGAGCTAGCAAATTTTATGAATAAAAAATCTCATAATGCAAGTAATTAACCTCTACAAGAAGGTTCTTTGTTTATCTTGATAGATACATGAATATTGCATATGACAAGCTATATTGAAATGCTTGTATGGTTTGGGGGGTAGTAAAAAGGGTGGGTATCGTCAATAAATGCTTCAAGCAAACCATTATAGTTTGCTTGAAAACTTTTACCATTGAATACTGACAATGGGTTTTATAAGATTTTTTGGCTTATCTTTCATAATGGCTAAAGCCTCTTCAATTTTGTCAAAGCCTTCTAACTTATGCGTAACAATAGGATTTACATCAAGTTTTTTAGTCGCCAAAAGCCTTGCATATTTTTCCATGCGATATCTCCCTCCTGTCATCATTCCGCCCTTAATAGTCTTATGCCCCATGCCAACATCCCAGCCAATCCGTGGGATAGTGAGATGCTCACCATAACCATAATAATTTACATTTGAAACAATGCCGCCATTTACAAGGCATTCACAGGCTTCACCAATAGTGCTTAAACCACCGCCAGCAACAAGAACTCTATCAACACCTCTATTGTTAGTAATTTCCATGATTTGTTTTTCAAAAGGTGCTTCAGAGAAATTAATATAATGTGTCGCTCCATAGTGTTTTTTGGCAATATCTGCCCTGAAATCTATTCTATCAACAACAAAAATTTCACTCGCACCCATAAGATTTGCCGCAGCACAAGCCATAAGCCCAACAGGACCAAGCCCAATAACCGCCACTGTATCGCCAGGGGTAATTTCTGCACTTTCAGCACAATGCATACCTGTTGCCACCATATCACAAAGCATAATTGCCTCTGTTAATGCAACCCCTTTTGGTATATGAGCTAAATTGCCATCGGCATCATTTACATGGAATCTTTCTGCAAAAACTCCATCTTTAGTATTTGCCAATTTCCATCCAGCAAGTCGTCCATTGCTATGGCTTGAAAAACCTCGTTGCGATTCAATAGCATTCCAATCGGGGGTAGCAGAAGAAACAACAACCTTATCACCCACTTTGAAATCTTTAACCAAGTTTCCAACTTCAATAACTTCTCCAATAGCCTCATGTCCTAGAAACATATTATGTCGCTCACCTATTGCACCTTCATAGCATGTATGCAAATCTGATGTGCAAGCTGCCACAATCAATGGGCGACAAATTGCATCAAGTGGTCCGCAAGGAGTGATTGCATCTTTTTCAATCCATCCAACTGCACCGATTCTAAGCATTGCAAAACCTTTAATCATAACTTACTCCTTAATTCGTATTTGCATTTATTGCATCTTTATTATACATTTACTTGAGCATTTTTTCTATATATATATATATATATATATATATATATATATATATATATATATATATATTATGTGAATAATTTTAAATATGTTACAATATTGCATGGTATGATAGAGTTTTAAAAGTATTGCAATAATTCAAAGCTCATTTTCTTAGTCTTGTATCTTTGCCCTATGTGTTGCTTCGTATGCTAATAAGCAAGTTGTGCAACTTGTTCCCCTACAAATATTTACAAGCATAAAACAGTGAGTTTAAGTAAAATATACTATATCTCACTATAAATTCTACAAATTCAAATGAGGGAGTGAGTCCCAAAGGAATTTACTT
>JARHYY010000035.1 GCA_029258405.1 Helicobacteraceae bacterium
AAGATTCTTTGTTTATTGTATTGAATAAAATGATATATCTTATGAGATACATGAATATTACATATGGCAAGCTCTGTTAAGTGCTTATGTATTAAAATGGTTATGTGGTTTTTTTTGGGGGGGGGAATCGCTAAAGCATAAACTAATAACAAAACTATATAATAGAGATAAAACTCTAATTCATTAATGCTAAAACATATATTTTAAATTATTGTTATAAGGGTAGAGCAAAAGCATATGTCTTTGCTCTTTTTATATGCATTCAATGCATATAAAAAGAGCAAAATCTTATTATTAAAGAAATGCAATTCTATCAAAAGAAATAACAACTTTTATGAATAAAAAAATCTAAAGATGACAAAAACACCTCTCAAAAGCTCCCTATTTATCTTAGGAACAAACATGAATATTAAAACAAAAACAAGCTATATGTGTTAAAAGCCTGCATATTTTAGAGCATAAAAATTTGGGATAGCATCAAAAAGGTGGGCGTTGGTAAAGATTTGACACTTTAGTATAAAATGGTGAAAATAAATATTATGCATAAAAGATTTATATAATAATTAGTACAAACTATATAAGCTAGTTTTATAATAAGAGCTATAAGTTATTATTAGTTATTGATATAAGAAAATATTATGTTCATAGACTAAACTTTTTTGATATTTTTTGCTAATTACTTGACATAAAATGAAAAATCCGCTATTATTCTACATGTACTCAAATTTAGCGGTTGTTCATTTACTCACTTTATTATTAAGAGATGTAAAAATAGATTAATTCTTAATCTCAAGCATTTAAAGCGATTGTTAAGTTTGATTCTCATTTAAATTTTATTCTATGATACGGAGGATTCAATACTATGAATTTTAAACCACTTGGAGAATGTGTGCTTGTTGAAAGATCAGAAGAAGATACAAAAACAGCATCAGGAATTATTATTCCAGATAATGCAAAAGAAAAACCCCTCTTTGGCATAGTAAAATCATTGAGCGATAAAGTTTCAAAAGAAGGTGTGCTTAAAGAAGGAGATAAAGTTGCTTTTGTAAAATATGGTGGAACAGAAATAAAATTAGACAACAATAAAGAGTATTTAATACTTAAATTAGAAGATATATTAGGCGTTATTGCCTGATAATTTAAGGTTACTATACAATAATTATTAATTTATTAAATATTATTAGGAGTGAATATTATGGCAACAAAAGAAATAAATTTTTCAGATAATGCCCGCAATAAACTTTTTGAAGGTGTAAAACAGCTTGCAGATGCAGTCAAGGTAACCATGGGACCTAGAGGCAGAAATGTTCTCATTCAAAAATCTTATGGTGCACCTGCTATTACTAAAGATGGTGTTTCTGTGGCAAAAGAAATTGAACTTGCAGATGCGTTGCAAAATATGGGTGCACAGCTTGTAAAAGAAGTAGCTAGCAAAACAGCAGATGCAGCAGGAGACGGCACAACAACAGCTACTCTTTTAGCTTACAGTATTTTTAAAGAGGGTTTAAGAAATATTACTGCTGGAGCTAATCCTATTGAGGTAAAAAGAGGGATGGATAAAGCTTCTAATGCTATTATAGATGAATTAAAGAAAATCTCTAAAAAAGTTGGTGGAGCTGATGAAATTGCTCAAGTGGCAAGCATCTCTGCAAATTCTGATGCCGAAATTGGTAAACTTATTGCTGATGCTATGGAGAAAGTGGGCAAAGATGGCGTTATTACAGTTGAAGAAGCTAAAGGTATTGAGAATGAATTAAATGTTGTTGAGGGTATGCAATTTGACCGTGGATACCTTTCTCCATATTTTGTAACTAATAGTGATAAAATGGAAACAGTTTTGGAGAACCCCTATATTCTTCTTACTGATAAAAAAATTACTTCTATGAAAGATATTCTTCCATTGCTTGAATCAACTATGAAAGGTGGCAAACCTCTTTTGATTATTGCTGAAGATATTGAAGGTGAAGCCCTTACTACTCTTGTAGTTAATAAATTGAGAGGTGTGTTGAATGTTGCTGCTGTAAAAGCCCCGGGCTTTGGTGATCGCAGAAAAGAAATGTTACGAGATATTGCTACTTTAACAGGGGGCGAAGTTATTAGTGAAGAAGTGGGTAAAAATTTAGAATCAGCAGAAATTGGCGACCTTGGGCAGGCTGCTCGTGTTGTTATTGATAAAGATAATACAACTGTTGTTGATGGCAAAGGTAATAAGAATGCTGTTAGAGAAAGAATTACTCAAATTAAAAAGCAAATTGAAGTAACTACAAGTGATTATGATAAAGAAAAACTTCAAGAGCGATTAGCAAAACTTTCAGGCGGTGTAGCGGTTATAAAAGTAGGTGCTGCAAGTGAAATAGAGATGAAAGAAAAGAAAGATAGAGTAGATGATGCTCTTTCAGCTACAAAAGCTGCTGTTGAAGAAGGTATTGTAATTGGTGGTGGTGCGGCTCTTATCCGTGCAGCTGCTGAGGTAAATATTAAGCTTGATGGAGATGAAAAAATTGGTTATGAAATTATCAAGCGTGCTATTTCAGCCCCTCTTAAACAAATTGCACAAAATGCAGGATTTGATTCTGGAGTTGTAGCTAATGAAGTAGAAAACAACAAAGATAAAAATTATGGCTTTAATGCTGCAAATGGTGCATATGTTGATATGTTTAAAGAAGGCATTATTGATCCTCTTAAGGTAGCTCGAATTGCATTACAAAATGCCGTATCTGTAGCAAGCTTATTGCTTACAACAGAAGCTACTGTAAGTGAAATCAAAGAAGAGAAACCAGCAATGCCAGACATGGGAGGCATGGGCGGAATGGGAGGCATGGGCGGAATGATGTAAGCCGTCTTTGTCCCTATGCCCCTTTTGAGGGGCATTTACAAATAATCTTATAATTATCTTTATGAATATTACTTCTGTAGATTTTAATTTCAAAACTTGACTTTGGAAGAAAAAATCTGTATAATATTCATTCGTTATCAAGTTTGTAGTCTTTCTTTTTTTGGTCGCTTAGCTCAGTTGGTAGAGCGCCACCCTTACAAGGTGGATGTCACAAGTTCGAGTCTTGTAGCGACCACCATTTTCTCAACTTATATTATGGAGCGGTAGTTCAGCCGGTTAGAATACCTGCCTGTCACGCAGGGGGTCGCGGGTTCGAGTCCCGTCCGCTCCGCCAGCTAACATTAACATTCCATAGCAATTTTTACCACCGACCACCCCTTAACATTACCTCTATTTTCTCCCCTCAACCCTAAACAACTCTTGTTGCATAGAATTTGAGTATAAACACTATACACATTATCAAAGAAACTCTTTATTAACAACAATATGTAGTTTATTGTTATGTATAAGCTTTAATCTCTAGCTTTTGTTATGTTCTTAAAAGTATAAGAATATTTATGAAACTTTGTTTCATAAATAG
>JARHYY010000049.1 GCA_029258405.1 Helicobacteraceae bacterium
CTTAATCTCTTAAGATATACAATGAGTGATAAATCAGTGCTCTGTTTTATCACTTTTAGACTCAAATCTCTTAAGAGATAAAGTAAGTAATTAACCTCTATAAAAGATTCTTTGTTTATTGTATTAATATGAAACGACAATTTAAAGTTATGGCAAGCTCTGTGCTCTGAAAGCTTGCATGGTTTGAGATAAGGGAAAACTTGGAGATAACTTCAAAGGGTTAGGTATTGCTAAACATATAGCTGTAGGATTCAAATGTTGTAACACAAGAAAGCTTATTAAGCTTCAGACTTTTGATAATGGGATTGAAAAAGCTTAGTTAGAAAGCAATTTATGTGAGAAGTTCTAAGAGAACTTCTTTAATCTCTTCTTCTTCAATAGGTGGTATAAAGCATTTTTTGATGCCTAATGTTAGAGCTAGTTTAGAGCTTTTTGTGGGGCTTTTTCCATATCTGCAAATCAAGTAGCAATAAGGTGCATTTTTGTTTTTATTTTGAAAATAGTTGAGAATTTCCTTATAAAATTGATAGAAAATAATTCTTCCAATAGCATCTTCAAAAAAGATAATATCATATTTTTCAACATTTTGCCAAAAGGAATTAAGATTATTTGCATCAAAAAAAGAGCTCTTTACATAAGAATCTATTTTTTCAAGCATGCGACTTTCTATTTTAATATGTTCTGTTGAGCTTCCTATAATGACTACATTTATAGAATTCTCTTCTTCCATAGATTGGCGATACTCTAAGAGCTCTTTGTTTTTATCTTTAGTGAGTTCTTGGTTAATGTTTCTTAAGTAATATTCCATATAGGCTTTTGAAGAAAAAGCACCAACAATTTTGCCCTGTTCGAAAAAATCTGTAATCACTCTTGAAGCTCTTGCAGCAATCCACAAAGTTCTATCAAACATATAGGCTAACCTATCTACTAAGGCATCATATTCCTCAAGATAGTGTTCGCTAATTTGTTTAAAAGCAAAGCCAAATGTTTTAAATTCGCTATTCCAAATTTCCATTTTTTCTTTAATAAATTTATCATATTCACTTTTAAGGTTTGAAATACTATGTACATGATCAGTGCTTAGGCTATTGAGTTGCTTGTATTTTTTTTGTAATTCTATACGCATTTCAACATTTGGAATATAGCGTATGCGGTCTTTTATCTCTTCCATTTGATTGGTGATAGAAGTAATTTCTTGTTGATAAATAGAAATTTTAAAACTGATTTGTTCAAGCTTGTCAATGATATTAACATATTGTGGATGTTGCATAAGATAAATTTTTTCATATTGGTATTCTAAGCCTGCTGTTACATTATGCTTAAGGAGTTTTTGTAAATGCAAGGCATGAAATAGAGCATCATGAGATTTAAGAAGATCTCTATCCTCTCTTAATCGTGCATCAAGCTCGAGAAAGTTGTTATATGCCGTTAAGATAAATTGTTTCATCTTTTGAAAACTCATTTTGCGTATTTTGCCTTTGGTTTGCATTGATTCAAGATATTCTTGTTCAGACTGAAAATAATTTTTTATACTTTCTTCAACCCCCATAGGTTGTCTTGAAACAGGGGACGCATGAGCATTGTGGTCGGTAATTTTAAGCTCAAGGCTAGTAAGGATATATTTAAGTGTTTCAAGCTTAAGAGGTAAGGTAGTTACTAAATCAATGGGGTCGGGAATGATATTCTGCAAGCTTTCTTCGCTTTCATTTGTGCATAAGGCTATAGGAATGCTTGAATCATGTTTTTTAATCTCTTTTACAATATAGGCTGCATCGGTGATGTATTTATCTCCTAGTGTTAAAATTACTCCATCTGCACCCCTTGCTTTAATATACATAAGTGCTTCATCTCCTTTGTGTCTTATGGCAAAACCTCCCACAATACCACTCATATATAATTCACAGTCTTTATATCTCGTTTCTGTATCTCTAACCCATAAAATATTGCATTCTTTTAATGACATTGCTTTCCTTAAATAAGCTTTTATTGATATTTTACTTAAAGTGAATTTATTTTATAATGCTATACTATTGATACTTAATAATTAATAACATAACATTTTAAAAAGTAACTTTTGTATTTTTTCATTAATATGGAATAGCTATAAAAAATGGAGTAGCAATGAAAATCAATATCTCCCGCATCATTCAATCATATTTAAAGGCATTTTTAGATGCGATTCATTTTAAAATGCTTATTATCCTTCTTTTTCCTTTTGTGCTCTCAGTAACTGTGGTTTATTTTTCTTGGGGCCATATACTTGCTTTTGCTGATTCTTTAATTTTGATTTCTAGTGAAAATGCTGTTTTAAGCTTCTTTGCATCTATTGCTTCTTTTTTGCTTAGTACTATAGGCCTAGTGTTGTACATTATTGTTATTGCTTTAATCTTTCAAATGATTTTTTCAATTTTTTATGCCCCTTTTATTGTGAGCTTTGTGCATAATAAATATTATAGTCATATTACAAGAGAAGAGGCGTTGAGCTTTATAGAATCAATCATTTATTTTTTAAAAATTGTTGCTCTGCTTTTATTCTTTATGATACTTTGTATTCCTGTTTATTTCATTCCTTTTGTTGGTCATATAGTCTTTTTCGTGATTTTTTTTATCTTTTTTAAAAATACTATAACTTTAGATGTTGCAGCAGCAATTTTTTGCAAGAAAGATTATATGTTCTTTCTATCCTTTTATAAAAAAGAAATATGGGTATTTACATTGAGTTTATATATTTTAAGCCTTATACCTATTGTTAATTTTTTTGTTCTTATTTTCCAAATTGCAGCTTTTACACATTTTGTGTTTTCATGTAAAGAAAAAATGATACAGGGTATTCAATGAGCAACATAAGATATTATTATAATCAAATATTAAAAATTATTAAGTTTATTATATCGCTTATAGATACTGAACTCAATTTCTATGCGGCTAGTTTGAGCTTTTATACAATTTTTGCTCTTGTTCCTTTACTATTAGTAGTGCTTTCTGTTATAACTACTCTACCTAACTTTGATAATTTATATAATGGAATAAAGGATCTCATTTTATCTAATCTCATACCTACTAATGAACAAGTTGTTTCTCGTTATCTGGATACCTTTTTGCATAATTCAACGCAATTAGGAGAGCTAGGCTTTATTACAATATTGATTACCTCTATTTTGTTTTTTAAAAATTTTCAATACGTAGCTGCTAAAACATTTCATTCTCAACCAAGAGATTTTTGGAATTCTCTTACTACCTATTGGACATTAGTTACTCTTTTTCCCATTGGGATTGGTATATCAATATTCTTAAGCAGTTATTTACAAAAAGTTTTAATGAATAATGGACTTGAAATTGATTTGAGCTGGATTGTTGTTGTGCCTGTTCCTTGTTTGCTCTTTTTTTTGATTTTTAAAATTTCTGCAAATAAACCTATTACAACAATGGCTACTTTGATTTCTGCTATTCTAGCGGCTCTTGTATGGGAATTATCAAAGGCTTTTTTTGTTTCTTACACCCTTTATAACAAAGCTTATTTAACTATATATGGTTCTTTTTCTATTGTTCTACTCTTTTTGCTGTGGATATACATATCATGGCTTATCGTATTATATGGAATGAAGTTTTGTGAAGTTTTTAATGAATATTTTGATAAAATTTGCTGTAAAATGTCCTAAAACTTTTTTGGCAACATGTGCAATAATTAAATTAATGAAATTGATGAACAGTATAATCTTTCAAATTTTAAAAGGCTATCAATATGCAATATATTTTATAAAAATAATATTTTTATAAAATATATAATGTAAAGGCAATAAAAAATGGTATTAAAAAATATGCTATACAATAATATGTTAAGAAAATAAATGCTATCATATTACTATATGACTATTTTGCCCCATTAATATATTAAATATAATCACACACCTTAAGGAGGGCTAATGCTGCCTGCATGGGACGATGCTTACAGCGTCCATAATAAAAAAATTGACGAACAGCATAAAAAGCTTTTTGAGCTAGCTGGTTACGCTTATATATGTGCTGATAGAAAGATTACAAGAGCAGAGATTAAACAGCTATTGTCAGGTTTTTTTAATTATATGCGCGAACACTTTAGAGATGAGGAAGAATATATGCGTTCTATCGGGTATCCTCGTTTGCAAGAACATCAAAGTATTCATCAAGAAATTGTGCAGGGCTTGGCCGAGGTGGTTAAAAATACAAGTAGCACTAATGATCTCAAAGAAAAATTGGGTATCATTGCTAAAAATTGGCTTTTACAACATATCCTGAAGGAAGATATGCAAATAGAGCAATATCGCCAACAAAAAGATTCTGAAAAAACAAAAGATTCTGAAAAAATAGGAGCTCAAAAAGCTCAATATGTCTGTGATTGCTTGAATAAAAAACATAGTATTGCTCTTGAAGTTCATGAGAAAATTTCTAAAGGTGCTCAACTTCGTTGCAAAGTTTGCAAGCAACCTGTTCGTTTTGAAAAATTGCTTTGATTAAACTTATTTTCATCAAACACAATGTAATATAAAATATTAGATATGTGGAAGTATGGGCGATTGTATGTTTTGTTGCTAGAAAAAGATATTAAGGAAATATGAACTATGAATATAGAAATTAAAAAGGCTAAAGTTGCTCTTAATAAAAAAACTGAACAAATAACATTTGAACAAATAGAGCATGAGCTTAGAGAAAGAAAGCAGACAATTATCTATCTTGATAAAGAAAACAATGCTAAAGATATCAAGAAGGTTATAGAACATTTCAATAAAGCTGGTTGCAGTGTGCATTGTCATGAGATTTATTATGGGCTTGATGCTGAAGATTATATTTACGAAATGCATATTATTGCACCTATAACAGCATAAGGATTTATTATTGTGGATAAATATGTGTTTATAGAAACTATGGGTTGTGCAATGAATGTGCATGATAGTGAGAATATTCTTGCAGAACTTGAAATAAAAGAGGGGTATAAGCATACTCTTGATCCTAAAAAAGCTGATTTGATACTTATTAATACATGTAGCATTAGAGAAAAGCCTGAAAGAAAGCTTTTTTCAGAAATTGGACAATATGCTAAAATAAAAAAGAAAAATGCTAAAATAGGTGTTTGTGGTTGTACGGCAAGCCATTTAGGTGAGCAGATATTAAAAAAATCTCCAGATGTCAATTTTGTTCTTGGAGCAAGAAATATATCGAAAATTACAAGCATTATTCATCAAGATGGAGCGATAGAAGTTGCTACAGATTATGATGACAGTAGTTATGTTTTTGCTTCAAATAGGGCGAGTGGTGTTAAGGCTATGGTTAATATATCTATTGGGTGTGATAAAAAATGCACTTATTGCATCGTGCCACACACAAGAGGTAATGAAATATCAATACCTATGGATATCATTCTATCCCAAGCACAGAAGTTAGCACAACAAGGGGTTAAGGAAATTTTATTGCTTGGACAAAATGTTAATAACTATGGTAAAAAATTTAGCACAGCTCATCCAAAGGTCAATTTTTCCAAGTTGTTACATGAATTAGCACAAATAGATGGCATATATCGCATTCGCTTTACATCACCACATCCTTTGCAAATGGATGATGAATTTTTGAAAGAGTTTGCTTGCAATCAAAAAGTATGCAAAAGCATTCACATGCCTTTACAAAGTGGTTCTAATAAAATATTAAAACTTATGAAGAGAGGATATACACAAAAATGGTTTTTAGAGCGAGTAGCAAAGCTAAAAAGTATGATTCCACATCTTAGTATAGGTACGGATATTATTGTAGGTTTTCCCTATGAAGATGATTTAGACTTTCAAGAAACTATGCATGTTGTAGAAAAAGTACAATTTGATACAATTTATAGCTTTATTTATTCCATTCGCCCTCATACAGAGGCTGCTTCATTGGAGCATAATGTTCCCTATGCAATTGCACATCAAAGGCTTTTAGAGCTTCAAAATCGCCATAAAGAAATTCTAGATTCTAACAACAAAAAAGAAATTGGTCGTGTTTATGAGATTCTTTGGGAGAATGCTAGAGAAGATGGGCTTATGGAAGGCAAAAGTGATCATGGCAAAATTATTCGTGCACCGTTTCAAGAAGAGCTTATTGGCACTTTTACAGCAGTAAAAATACTTGACTCAAGACGAGCTTATTTAATAGGAGAAATTCTATAAGAAAAAAAATAAAATATTCTATCCTCTCTTTTACGCCGTTTTTTTCTTATCTTTTAATTTGTATTTTATATTGGAGTTGTAAAAAGAATTTTATTATAAACAAAAAGATTCAAGAAGTTATCCATAAGCCTATATTGGTTGTATTTTGGCATGGAGAAATGATATTTCAACCCTTTTTATATAAAAAAATTCAAAGTAATCCTAATGGAAGAGTTATTATAAGCCGCCATGCAGATGGCAAAATTGCTGCTAAAATTATCAAATTTTTTGGGCTTAAAACCATTCGAGGTTCAACAAGCAAAGGTGCAGTAAGTGTCCTTATTAGTGCTTTTAGATTTCTTAAAAAAGGGGAAGATTTAGCCATCACACCTGATGGACCAAGAGGACCATATCACAGCATAGCAGATGGAATTATTAATATTGCACAAAAAAGTGCTACTCCTATTATTGTTTTTAGGCTTTTTGCTCATGATGCGTGGCAGCTTAACAGCTGGGATAAATTTATCATCCCTAAACCATTCTCTCACATTTATTGCGTAGCCAGTGAGCCTATTCAAATCAGTGAAAAAAATAAAGAAAAGGCAAAAATGTATTTGAAGCAAAAAATGGAAGCCCCATTAGAAAGCTATGAAAAAAATTAAAAATTAGAGGAAGTATTTAAGTAAAAATACATTATCATTAAGAAAATATTTTATGTAGCACAATAAATTATAACAATTATTAAAATAGTTGGAAAGGTTGTAGATGGGTTTATTAAGAGGTCTTTTTGCCGTTGCAATTGCTGGTGTTCATATTGATCATAGGCATTGTCGTGTTCATCTTAAAATTATAAAAGGCGGAAATACCTTAGTTGATGAGATTAAAACATTTCAAACCGCACCAAATGCCCTTCCAATTGAAGCTGCCATTTATCTCAATAGAATCAAAAGAAAACATCCCTTTACTTATGTAGCTACTATAAGTCATTCTCTTTATCAGGGCGTACTCAATGCTTCAAGCGATAAGGAATGCAAGCAGCAAGGGGTTAACCCTGCCGATGTTAAACGAATTATCATTGGTAAAAAATGGACAGCCTTTATAGACAAAACTGCTATTATGTTTGAACGGGAAAATTTCATTAAAGCACCTTCTTTAGATTTTTTATATTCACCATTCCTCTTGCTCTATCAAATGATACGCAATCGACTCGATTCTTCACAAAAGCTTTATGTGTTACAGCAAAATTCTGATGTAGCTATGCTTATCATGGATAATAGGCAACTTTATCTTGGCTCTATTCAATCGCTAGATGTAGATAATCAAGTAGCAGAAAATATTCAAGAAGAAGGCAAAGAAACAGATGCGAGCAATGAAAACCTTGAGGAATTTGGACAATTAGACGATTTAGACAATATGACTCCTAGAGATAAAGAAGGCTTTCAAGATGTGGAAGAGAGTTTTGATTCAATAGAATCTCAAAAAAATCTATTATCTGATTTTTCTCGTATTGTAGCTGTTGTTAATATTATTAAAGAAACATTGAATAAATTTTATAGCAGTACATATTATGATAGTGATTTTGTAAGTGAGATTGTTATTGTTGATGGAGTAGGGACAAGCAAGAAAGCAATTGAATATATGCAAACTAATCTCATGATAGATACTGATGTAATCCCCATAGATATATGTCAGCTCATTACAGAAATTGCTCAACGAGATTTGAGAGAGGTATAGTTATGTATAGTTTTATACGACCAGAAAAAAAAAGTATTATTAGCAAGCTTACAAAAATCTGGGTTTTTTATTTTATTCTATCGATAATTCTTGTTGCTCTATATTTAGGAGCAGTAGAATCACAAAAGCTCTACATGAGCATACAAACAGAGGAAAATTTGGCAAGAAAAAAAGATTATCAAAATAAAATTGCTCAGCTTGAAGCTGAATTTGTTACATCTCGTTCTGATGTTAATTTTACACAGCAAGTCCAATCCCAGAGCGATAGGATAAGCAAGAGCATTGCTAATTTATTTGATCTCACGCCAGATCAAATTACCTTGCATAGTGTTGAAATGAAAAAAGATATGCTAACTCTAAAGGGCGTTACCCCTTCAAAAGAAATTTATAATTTTCTTTTAGAAGCACCTTTGCGTTCTATCTTTAATGAAAGTCGAGTAGATTTCTTTCCTTTGGCTAATGGTTGGTATAATTTTGTTTCTGTTAGTCGTTTGCATGACTTTAATACAACACAGGAGAAAAAATAATGTGGTCATTTAAGCAAATTGATTGGGTTACAAATACTGTGTGGCTTCTTTTTTATGCTGTATCATTACTTTTGTTTTTAGCCTTTTTTTGGAAGGATTATATTAATGATTTTCGTAGCCAAAATGCTACATACAGAAGAGAAGAGATTTTAGTAAGTGAAACACATAAGCAATATATATCACTACTTACACAAAAAAATAATTATGAAAAAGATCATTCTTTAGTTCTTCAAAAAATCAGCAACCCCATTTCAAGCAGTAATTTACAAGCTATTTTTTCAGGAAGCCCTAATATTAAAGCTTTAGAGAATAAACATCCAGCAACTCAAGGGATTCAAGAATCGTTATTTCAAGTTTCGGGCGTCGTTAAAAATACGCAAGAGCTTAAAAAAATTCTTCATACCATACAAAATGGTCCTTATGCAATGGAAATTGATTTTCCTATAGAATTTAAAAAAACAAAAAAAGGCTTACAATATCTCATTGGAATAAAAGCTTTTTCTAAAATTGACTCTGCTTATGACTCTTTTATACCTCAAGAAGCATTACCAGATTCGATACAGCAAAAGTAGTCATCATGGATCATCAAAACAAAGAAGCATATCAAATTATTAGTAATTTTTTTTCTCTTATCTATTCGCAAAATAGCACCCCTATTATTAATGAAGAAAATATAAAAAATATATCTCAAGAGGGTTTGGATTTTTATGCTATTATTTTAGCATGCAACAGAAGGAATTTTGAAATTTATAAAAATATTCCCCTTATACAACAAAAATGCAATAATCTCTATAACACGCTCCCTAGCCTTGATATTATTCAAAAAATGCAATATGCTATTTTGAAATTTATTATTCAGCAGCATTCTTGGAAAATTATTGAAGAAATTATTTATAGACTCACAACATTAAGAGCAGCAAATATTATAGAATATGAAGAAGAGCAAAGAATACGTGCCATTGTTCGCCAAATTCGTTTTCAAGATAGAATCTCATCTGCTCAATCTCCTAAAAAGAGAGTGCAAGAAAATTATTTTCAAGAAAATATCATTGGCATTACTCAATTTATAAACAAGCACAGTAAGATTTTTGAAGCGTATTCATTACAAGAGGATATTCATAAAATTATCCATTCGTTGCAAGAGCAAAAGTTTTGTATTGGTGTTACAGGAGTTATAAGTTCAGGGAAAAGCACACTTTTAAATGCATTGATTGGAAAGGAAATTTTGGGTACATCAGTAATACCAGAAACAGCTAATCTTACTGTACTAAAATATGCTCAAGAGGAAAAAGCAATTATTCATTTTTGGTCAGAAGATGAATGGATAAATATTAAAAAAGTGGCAGAATTTCAAAGCGGAGTTGCTGATTTTATACAGCAAACTCATGAAAAATTTGGAGATTCCTTAGCACAATATATCACTAAGGAATCCAAAAGCATAGAGATTGATGTGGCTCAACTCACAAATTATACTTCAGCAGAAAAATCAGGAAAATTATGTAATTTGGTTAAAAATGTTGATTTATATTGTAATCTCGAATTTCTTAAAGATGGTGTAGAGCTTGTTGATACACCCGGACTTGATGACCCCCTTACCCAAAGGGAAGAAATTACAAAAAATTTTCTTCTCCATTGTGATGTCATTATTCATCTCATGAATGCTGCACAAAGTGCAACAAAAAAAGATATAGATTTTATTATTGATATACTCATAAATAAAAATATTTCAAGTATCCTTATTGTGCTTACCCATGCAGATACTTTGAGCAAGCAAGAGCTACAAAATGTTATAGAATATACACAAAACAGCTTTAAAAATAAACTCCATGAACTTCAAAGCCCGCAACAACAAGCTTTAGAATCAATTATTCAATCTATCGAGTTCATTCCAACAGCTGGTTTTATGGCACTTTTGCACAAAACAAATAGATCTCAAGAAGCATTAGATAAAGGCTATAAGCTTGAAGACACAGGCATTCTCGAGATAGAGGCATATTTACAAAAAATGCTTTTTGGAGAAAATTCTCAAAAAACTAAGTTGATATTATGCAATATATGCAGAAATCTTTTAAAAATATTCCATAATATTTTATCACGAATCCACCATCAACAGCAGTTGTTTGCAAAAAATCAAGAGGAATTGCATAATAAATTAGAAGAAAACAAGAAAAACCAAGATGATAATCAGCAGATGATTTATAATATCAAGCAGCATGTTGCAGAGGCTTCTTCTCTTTTTAAAGAACAAAAAGAGACTTTAGAAAAAGGTATAATATATAAAATATTAGAATATAAGGAAATTACAAAAAATCGTATTCTCGCTCTTTTTGAATATAGCTATAACCAAAACAATAAACCATCAATACAATCAATAGAACAAACTATAAATATAGGTATTCAAGATGGCATTACAGAAGCAAAAAGAGATTTTTGTTATAAATTTGAACGGTTATTGTATTTTTATTTAGAAGAGATTAAAGATTTTTTTTATCGACTTCAAAATATTGATTCTGACTTCATTGAACAAAGCCTTATGCAACATAAACAAGAAATATCACAATGGCTTTCTCAAACCCCTTTTATAGACCAAAGCTCTTTTTTGCAACAATCCATAATAGAAAGCAATCAAAAACATTCAAAACCATCATTTTCTGCTTTCAAAGAAGATATTAATAAGCTCTTTGATGTTGCTTTTGATGTTTTTGTTGAGCGAGCACATACATGGATCAAGCAAACAGAAATATATATCTTAAAAACAAACAACGATGTTTTAGAAAATTTTTATAATCAAAGCCAAAATTCTTTAGAGATCGAAAGAAACGCATTACTTGATGTTCTTAGAGAGAAAGAGCAACATTCTCTTGATGAGCATGAAAAAAAGTTGATTTATTATGAGGAAAAGATACTAGAGGGTGAATCATATATTGAAAAAATATTAAAAGAGATTACAGTATGACATTATTACAGCAATTCATAGCACAATTCCATGAGGAAACTAATAACAAAAAACAGCACAAGCAAGAGGAATCACATTCAACATTAGATATATGTATCCAAGCTCTTTTAGATGAGAAGTTTCTCCCATCTGAATACCTTAAAAAAGCTTTGATAAAACTCAAAAAGCGTCTTACATCCCCTATTAATATTGCCGTTGTTGGACAGTTTTCATCAGGAAAATCCACTTTTCTTAATGCTATTTTATCTCGTTCTCTCTTGCCTACAGGCATTACACCTATTACTTCTAAAGTATGTAAAATTGAATATGGCGATCAATTCATGCTTGATGTATTATATAAAAATGGCAATAGAGAAACGCGCCTTGCTCAAGATATAGCTTATCTTGAAAACAATGGAGAAGATATTCAGCAGTTTGTGCTTAAAGCACCTGTCGCTCTTTTAAAAGAAGTAAATTTTTTAGACACACCCGGCTTTAATTCACAACGAGAAAGCGATACAGAAACAACTCAAAAAATCCTTAGTGATGTTGATGGTATAATTTGGCTCACTCTGATTGATAATGCAGGCAAACAAAGTGAATTAGAAATTTTAGAAAAATTTATGCATAACTATGCTGCAAAAAGTCTTTGTGTGCTCAATCAAAAGGACCGACTTGCTAACGAAAAAGAAGTACTTACTGCATGTGAATATGTCAAAAATCGTTTTGCAGATTTTTTTGCTGATGTCATACCTGTTTCTTCACTAGCTGCTCTGCATTCTAAAAATTTTGATAAAACTCATATTGTCGCACAATCATTAACAAACCTTACTCAACAAATAGCTTGCCTTAACCATGAACATTATACACCAGATCAATTATATAATCTCATTGAAGAGCATAACAAAGAAATTACACAATTTAAAGAGCCACAGGAATCACAAGCACTGTATGAGGAATCAAATTTTCAAAAAGTTCTTGATTTTATCAATACTTCTATACGCCCCCAATCAAACAAAACAAAAGAATTTAAAATCAAGCAAGAATATCAACATATAACCAATATTCTTATCGAGCAATATCGTTTTGTAGAAAATATTATGTTAGAACTCAATGCAATTATTGAATGGTATAATGATGAATATAAAGAGCTTTTAAAATCTATTAAAACTCGTCATAAGCAAGAGCTGCATGCACTCGCCCAAGAATTTCGCTATCACATTGAAAGCATTGTAGAAATTATATTTAATAACATCCACAAAGAGCAACAAAAATTTTTTACACAAAAAAAAGCGATTATAGGTGAAAAGATTATTATGCACAGTTTAGAGGTTGGACAATTAAACCACGATAGAATTCAAGAGCAACTTTTTTTGGGAGATTCAAAAAATATAAAATTTTTTAAAAATTTTCAAATTAAAATCAGAAAAGCTTCTGCCCATATTATACAATCCCTTACTCGGATTCATAATGAATTTTGCACAAAAATACATTCTTGGCAGGAAGGTTGTGAATTTATACAAAAACATCATACCCTTATGTCAGATACAATTCTTATAAATCTTAAGCATTATGCCCTTAAATCATATGAAGAAATCACAGAATCTCTTGCGTATATTAAGGCTGATATGGAAAATTTTATCCATAGTGAATTAGATGCTTTTAATATCCTTTTAAATGGTGTTCATATTAAGCTTATAGAATTTGCTCTATTATCTCTTGTGCAAAGAATGAATCATTCTGCTTATTTGCATCTTGAATCTCCAAAAAATTTTAAAATTTTCATTCCTTCCTTTGATGAGATTAAAACAATTATAGAAGAATCTTTTGCACTCTCAAGCTTTATATCTAAAATCGAAGGCGAAGAAACAACAGCTGATAAGCTTTATCAAAAAATGTTTATTGCTCATGAACAGTGGCTTAAAGAAAAAACAGAGCGATTGACTGAAAGGCTTGGGCAACTACAAGCATATCAACAAGAGATACAAATATGCAACAAAAAGTTTTCATCATCAATATTATTTGACGACTTATAAAATATTTTTTATTTTTTGATATAATTGCTTATTATTTTAATTTAGTAAGGACATGTATGATTATTGCTGCAAACTTTAAAATGAATCTTACTCCTAGAAAAATTCATGAATACTTGCATGTTCTTGAGCAAAAACAGGAATATTCTAGCTATGCACATATTAATATTATCCTTTTTCCTAATATGGCTTCATTGATGAGTGATGAGGTATTAAGAGGTTGTGCTTTATCATCGCTGACTTTGGGGGCACAAAATGCCTACCCTGCTTTTAATGGTGCTTTTACAGGAGAAATAGGAGCTGAGATATTAGAAGAGCTCAATATAAGTACATTAATGATTGGGCATAGCGAAAGAAGAGAAATATTTAATGAAACGCAAGAATTTTGTCAAAAAAAATTTGATTTTTATAAAAAATTAAATTTTAAAATTCTTTATTGCATAGGAGAACCTTTGCATATCCGCAAAAATGGACAACATGAGCTTAAAAATTATCTCAATATGCAGCTTTGCAACATTGATGTGAGCTATAATAATCTCATTATAGCCTATGAGCCTATTTGGGCAATTGGTTCTGGAATTTCTGCTGAAGCTCATGTTATTGAAGAAACACATCAGCTCATTAAGGAAATTTTGCAAAACAATAATGCTAGCAATATTCCTTTATTATATGGAGGAAGTGTAAAGACAGATAATGTGAGAGAAATTTTAATGCTTGATGGAGTTGATGGCGTACTTGTTGGTAGTGCTTCCTTGTCGCCTTATGAATTTAGTGCCATTTTGCAAGTAGCAGTAGAATTACAAAAAATATGAAGCCTATACATTTTTTTTGGATAACTTTTATTTTTAGCCTCTATTGGTTGCTCTATCTTTTTAGTTTTTTATTGATGGATATAATTATTGCATTGCTGATATGCGTTGCTACTATGAGCATTAAAGAAGGCATAGAGAAATATGTAAAATTTAATTTTTTAAGTTCTTTTTTGAGTGTTATTTTGTTGCTAACACTTTTTGTAGTACCTCTTTTTTATGGTGTGAATATTTTTATAAAGTTTATATCTTCTCTTACACAAACAAATATTACTGAATTTTTAAGTGTGCTAAAAAATCAAATATATATTCTTAAAGATTATCTTTCTACTATATACCCTATCAATGCCTATACAGAAGATATTATCCAATCTGTTGATGATTTTTTTAATGAAATTGATATTGCTTCAGTCGTGCAAACAAGCTTAGCTATGAGTACAACAATTGGTAAATGGAGTGCAACTTTTATTAAAGACACCGCCTTTATCTCTACATTTGTATTTATCTTTTACTACTACGGTCGCTCTATGTACCGCTATACGATTAAATTGCTCCCCATTCCACAAAAAGAGAGTGAGGGCATTTGTGCCGAAGTTTCGGGTGTGCTTGGTGTTGTTGTATATTCTCTAATTGTTTCTGTTATTTTTCAAGGCACACTTTTTGGCGTGGCAGTCTATTTTTTTGACTATAATGCAGTACTGTTTGGTATCTTGTATGGTTTGGCATCTCTTGTGCCTGTTGTTGGAGGAACTTTGGTATGGATACCTGTTGTATCTTATGAAGTTTATTTGGGCAATTATAAGGTTGCTATTTTTATCGCATTGTATTCCATGATTATTATAGCTACAATTGCTGATAATGTTATCAAACCTATTATTATAGGTTTTATCAACCGTATTGTTCTTAAAAGTAATATTAAAATAAACGAGCTAACAATATTCTTTGCCATTTTTGCAGGGTTGGTTACCTTTGGTTTTTGGGGCATGATTCTTGGACCTACTATTACCGCTTTGTTTATGGCTTTAGTGCGACTTTATGAAAATTATTTTCTCCCACAACAAAAGTTTGAAAATTCATGTTGAAATTCATAGAAGCTTTTTTTGCATATATTGGATTGCCTTTTGTTGCTTTTTTTAAAGCACTAGAGTCGTTGGGCATGTTTGTGTCATTCCATGTTCGGCTTATACCATCATATTTTATCCCCCCCTATCGCATAAGAGAAATTTTATTGCAAATTGAAGTTATTGGTGTTGGTTCTATGGGCATTATAATCCTTAGCTCATCTTTTACAGGCATGGTTCTTTCTATACAATTTTATCATGGATTCCACCGTTTTGGGGCTGAAGACTTTATGAGTTACCCCATTTTTTTAGCCATCACTAGAGAATTAGGTCCAGTATTTGCTGCACTCATGCTTACAAGCAGGGCTATTTCAGCAATGGCAGCAGAGCTTGGCACTATGAGGGTTAATGAACAAATTGATGCTATTGATCTCTTAGGTATAGATTCTAAAAAATACCTTATTACACCTCGTGTAATAGCTACATCGCTCTCTCTGCCTATTTTAGTGATTTTTTTTGACTGCATAGGCAATATTGCTGCTTATGGTATAGCTGTATTTGTGCTTGAGGTAAATGCAGTTATTTATCAAAACATGATACAACAATTTATAAGCTTTAATGATATTATAGTTTCATTTATCAAAGCATTTGTATTTGGCTTTCTTGTAAGTCTTATTGGTAGCTATATGGGCTTTCATACAAGAGGAGGGGCAAAGGGTGTAGGCAAGGCAACTATATATGCTGTTGTATTAAGTGCTATTACTATTTTTGCAGCAAATTATTTGCTCTCTGTCATCTTTCTAGCCTTAGATATATAAAGCTAATTTTTGGTTTAAAAAAGTTATAATCCCTTTTTAATTATTTTAACAAAAAGGTTATTGTATGAATAACAAAGAAAATATTGTGCCCATTAATAAAAATGAATTTATTCATGCTCGATTCAAGAAATTTGAACATTATGGTCATGCCATTAGTGATTCAGTGATGCCTATTGTCCTTGCAGAGCTTAATGCTGCTATAATAGATATGCCCATAGGGATAATGCAAGGGACACATGCTTATGAGCTTTTTGCTATCTCTTCTTTTATCCCTAATATAAATGTGCTTATTGATGCTAGCGGAAACTTTAAAACAGCCTATATTCCTGCTTGTTATAGAGTTTATCCATTTTTGGTGGCAAATATTGGAGAAGACAAAAAGATATTATGCTTTAATAATGCTAGCGGACTTTTGAATACACAAAGTAATGAAGGCGAACCTTTTTTTGATTCTGATGGCAATTTAAGTACGCATATTGAAAATATCAAGGATGTTATAGAGCATATTATACGAAGTGCAGAGGATACTCAAAGAGCACTTAAGTTATTAGATGAAATGAACCTTATTGTGCCATGGGATATCGTTATTAATATCACAGGTGAAAATCAAAAGGTGGAAGGGGTATTTGAGATTGATGGAGAAAAATTATCCAAATTAGACGGGGATAAGCTTATTCAGCTCCGTGATAGCGGGGCTCTTTATTTAATTTATGCACAAATGTTTTCAAAACAACATATTAGAAAAATAGAACAACTTACAAGATTCTATCTCATGGAACAAGCAAAAAAACAAAGTAATACATCTATAGTTAATCAAAAAGGTGATTTAGATTTAGAATTCTTAAATAAAAGTGATGTGCTTCCAGTTTAAACTTCTTAAATAATTTATCTTTCATGTAAGGAAGTTGGCATATGATGCAAGATACTCTTTTAGACTTGAGCAATGAATTTACACAGGCATTAGAGCAAAAAATAAGCACAACAAAAAAGAATATTATTTTTCTTTCGCATTATCATCAATATCGCTCACATTATGGAAATATACCTAATATGCTCAAACAAAAATACAATGTCATTATGGTTGGAGGGCAAGAGCTCTATGATGCCTTTGAGCAAATGGGGCACGCATTTGTGTGCATTCCTTTTCGTGCGATTGATGAGCATAATAATGTACACTATCTTGATATTACGGTGGATAATGTTGATCTCATTATTACAGCAGATTTAACTACTTATCAAGAAGAAAAAATTGATAAAGAATTTTTAAGTAAGACTGCCAAAAGACTTTATTTTCCTCATAGCCTTTCAGTGCCTACAGGGGCACATTCTACAGCAGTAGATTATATTGCTGTGCCCTCTAAAATAGCTTTAGAGCAATATCAACAATCATCAAAAGCTACCCTTCTAAAAGCAGGTTATCCAAGACTTGATAATATTTATAAATCTCTCAAGGATATTACTTCTAGCAATCAAAGTATCATTTATGCCCCCACATTAAAGCAATCTCTTGAGAACTCTGCAAGGGCAATAAATTTGCTTGTTGGGCATGACAATATTCTTATAGAATATTTGCTAAAAAATAGAGCATCGGATATAATATACCGTATCCATCCTTATAACCGTTATCATGAATTTTATAAGCTTTTAAAGCTGACATGGAAAAATGAAAAACGGGTTATATTTGATGAAAGTAATAATTATGATTATTTTCAACAAGCAGCAATGCTCTTAACAGATTGTTCGACATCAGCCTATACTTTTTCATTATGCACATTAAAACCTTCTCTATTCTTTGCCCCTGCAATAAGACATGATATAGAGCAACATTGCAATATCATACCCATTGCCCATAATTTAGCCGAGCTTAAACATTATATGGATGCCCCCCCCCCTACATCTTACACAAGAGAGCCTTTTAAACTTCAGAAATGAAAATATTTATCATTTTACTTCTAGCGAAGCAACTATTGTTAGTTATATAGATTCTATTCTTAGCTGAAAATATTTTTTAATATAAAAGTTTATACCCATTCAATTCAAGAATCATAAAGTATAAACTTCTATTTAATTTATTGCTTAATGGGAGCTCTAAAACTTAAACAAAAAACTTTCACAAAGACAAAAATAAATCACCCACCTATATTTCAATATCTAAAGATCTTAAATGATTTGATTACAATAATTATCTAAGGTACAATAAACAAAGCATGAACCAAAAAACTTTTTATACTTACAAGCTCTAAGCTAGCTTGATGAGCACAAGGCTGAGTATAATACATATTAGAATCATTAAACTTTTACGCCCCTCTAACAGCTTTATTCCCTTACTATAAATAACCTTTATTGCACAGAGCTTTGTAATATAAGCACCCATTTTATCTCTTAAGAATGGAGAAACTTTTATGCATGTTTAACTTGCCTTGCTCTTAATGGGTTGGAACTCATTATAGATGAATTAAAGTCATGTGCTTGTTTGCAGTAAATGTGTAATAAGTGAATATAATGAGTAATACACAAGGGGTAGGGGGGCAATGAGGAGAATGGTTGCAAAAGAAGCTAAAATAAAATATTACATATTAACAATAGAGCTTTTAAAAGCATGTTTCATCAAAAAAGTTGTTACCAAATTTAGTCATAAAGTATATAGCTTTAGTTATGGGGACAGGCTTTCTAAAAAATAAATTTTATTAATATTATATAAAAACCAATCAATAATAAATAAACTATAAGTTCAACATAACCCCCCCCAAAAAAAACACTACCCCCCCCAACAACCCTCAAGAGTCCAAAAATTCAAATAACAGAATAAACCTTAAAGAACTTACTTAACTCCACTATATAAAGTTATATTATAAGCTCATTGTAAAAACAAACTCAAGCACAAGGTTG
>JARHYY010000127.1 GCA_029258405.1 Helicobacteraceae bacterium
TAAAGAATGCAATAATGTAAGTAATTAATCTCTATATATAAAAGATTCTTTGTTTATCTTATGAGATACATGAATATTACATATAACAAGCTATATGTGAAATGTTTGTGTGGTTTGGGGGGGATAATAGTTAATGAAACAATAGGACTCTGAATGTCTTTTGTACTATATTGTTCCCATAACACTTTGCTATTAAGAAAACCAAAATAAATAATACGATAAAATGTTCTATAACTTCCTCAAGAACAAGGATGACAATGACTTCGATAGTGCAATTTAGAATGGATAGCAAAGACAAAGAAGCGTTAGAACAAGTGCTCAAACAAATGGGGTTAGATTTAGGAACAGCATTTAGAATATTTGCTGCTCAAGTTATACAGAAACAAGAAATTCCTTTTAAAATTCAAGCAGGTATTGATACAAGTACAATTGTTACCAAGTCAAATTTTAAAGATTACAAAAGAGCAAAAAGAGCACAAGAAAGAGGTGAAAATATAAGTTTAGAAGAATTTAAAAGGAAATATGAATAATGTATGATATTTACATAAGTAAAACACTTAATAAATTCTTTGTTAAGCATAAAAATTTAACTTTGGATATTATTAGTGCTCTTGATATTCTTGCTAGAAATCCCTATAAAAATAACCTCGACACAAAAAAAATACAAGGCTATAATAATCATTATCGCTTGATGATAAATAAGTACAGGGTTCTTTATGAAATTACAGAAACAGATATTCTCATTTATGCTTGTGATGTTCAAGATGAAGTATTAAATAAAATAATCTTAATAAGTTAAATTGAGGTTTCTTGGTAAGGTTAAAAATACTGTTCGTAAAGAAGCTTTAAGCAAGCAACAAGAGAAACAATAACAATAAGGGGTTTGATAATTCTCATTCCATATTTTAGTGCCGTTTTTGAACCAAAATATGCACCAAAGAACTGCCCAACTGCCATAAAAAAGCCTATACTCCAAAGGATATTCCCACCAAAGGAAAAAAATAGCACTGAAGCAAGATTTGATATGAAATTGTACAGTTTTGAATGGGCTAGTGCATTATTTAGCCTGAATCCACCAAGCACCATTAAACTTAACAAGAAGAAAGAACCAGTCCCAGGACCTAAAAAGCCATCATAAAACCCTATAGCACTTATTATGAGCAATAACATAAAAAATGGCACTCTTTTTGTCCTCATTTCATCAGCAATTTTGGGGGCAAATAAGAAATAAAAAGCAAAAGCTATAAGTAAAAAAGGGAGCATTTTTGCCAAAAGATTATTATCAACCCACTGTACAAGCAAAGTCCCAAATGCAGAACAGCCAAAAATACATATAATAGCTAATTTATTATTTGAGATTTGCACAAGTTTTTTTCTGTAAAAATACCATGTAGCTGAAAAGCTACCAAAACTTGCTTGTAGCTTGTTTGTTCCAAGAACTTCGACAGGGGGAATACCTGCTAAAAGAAGTGCTGGTAAAGTAATCATTCCTCCTCCACCAGCAATAGAATCAATAAAGCCAGCCACAAAAGCCGCACAAAACAAAAATACAAGAAGAGAAAATTCAAGTTCAAACATTATTTATGCCGTATTATATCAAGATCTATGCCGCTGGGGGGTTTGAATGTGAAAATTTTATTTTCTATTTTATGGTTTGAAACACAGTTAGAAAATTCTATAATGACTTGATTATCAAATTCATCTTTATATTGTATAGTTTTAGGGAGCCCTTGCTTATCGGTGCTTAAAAAATATTCCACATCTTTTATTGTTGCTTGATATTGTCCATTTTTATTTTTTTTTGCATCTCGCAATAATTGTGAAAAATGTAACATTTCCTTATCAATATCAACTAATGTAACTTGTTCTAACAAAGGTTCAAAAATAAGAATTTGTTTTCCATCAGAATAAAGCTCTTTTGGTGTGGGTGCAGTATAGTCCCAGCGTACAAAATGAGGCTTTTTCATATATATTTTACCTGCATAAATAATTTTTTCACCATCAAGAGTTTTAATTTCTTGTTTAAAATCACCCTCTAGGGTATTTAGATGCTCAAATGCTGCAAAAAGCGACATATTCAATAGCAAAATCAATAATATACAACGCAAAAGAGAAGGCATTGATATGCTCCTTTAAAATTATATTTTGTATTTTATCAAAAAACACACAATAATAAAATAAGTATTTTTTGCTAGAATGCTATTTATTGTTTATTCGTTTAAACAAATGTTCAAGAAAACATGAGGAGGCTCTTATGGTTGAGCGATATGCTAGAGCACAAATGAAAAATATATGGAATGAACACGCAAGATATAATGCATGGCTTACAGTTGAAAAAGCAGCCATAAAAGCTTGGAATCAACTAGGGCTTATAGATGATGAAAGCTGTCATAAAATATGTACCCACGCAACATTTAATATAGAGCGCATTAACATCATCGAACAAGATACCAAACATGATGTTATTGCTTTTTTGACATCAGTTGCTGAAACCTTGGGTGATGAATCGCGTTTTGTGCATTATGGCTTAACAAGTTCAGATATTATTGACACTGCTTTAGCCTTACAAATACGAGAAAGTCTTGAGCTAATAATTAAAGGTGTAAATACATTGCTTCATGTGTTGCATGAAAAAGCAAATGAACATAAAAATACACTTATGGTAGGTAGAAGTCATGGCATACACGGAGAGCCTATTAGTTTTGGCTTTGTTCTTGCACAATGGTATAGCGATATAGAAAATCTTAAAAAAGCATTACAAGATGCTATACAGATTATTAGTGTAGGGAAGTTTAGCGGGGCTATGGGTAATTTTGCTCATGCTCCTTTAGAGTTTGAAGAAATTGCATGTAAGGAGCTTGGATTGAAAGCTGTGCCTATAAGTAGCCAAGTCATTTCACGAGAAAGACATGCACAGGTTATCTGTGTGCTTGCTCTTTTAGCTAATAGTTGTGAAAAAATAGCTCTTAATATAAGACATTTTCAAAGGACAGAAGTTTATGAGGTTGAAGAGTATTTTAATGCAAATCAAAAAGGTAGCAGTGCTATGCCACACAAAAGAAATCCCGTATTAAGTGAGAATGTTACAGGGCTTTGTAGAATGATTCGTTCATTTGTGATTCCATCATTTGAAAATGTTGCTCTATGGCATGAGAGAGATATAAGCCATAGTTCTGTAGAGCGTTTTATGTTTCCTGATATTTTTATTACATCTGATTTCATGTTGCATCGTCTTGCGAATATTGTTGAAAAACTTGTTATATACCCAGAAAATATGCTTAAGAATTTGAACCTTACAGGTGGTTTGGTTTTTTCGCAGAGAATTTTGCTTGAGCTCCCAAAAAAAGGTTTAAGCCGAGAGGAAAGTTACAAAATTATACAAAGAAATGCCATGAAAGTATGGGAAGATCTACAAAAAGGCAAGTCTGCATTAAATGCACAAAATGAAAGTCTTTTTTTGCAGTATTTATTAAAAGATGAGATATTAGCAAAAGTTCTTACAGAGGAAGAAATTCGCTCATGTTTTGAGTATTCTTATTATCTTAAAAATATTGACTTAATTTTTAAGAGAGTTTTTGGGTAAAATAGAGGAAAATAAGAACATTATTTTGAGGGCAAAAAGGTAAAGTATGAATATTGATGATACACTTTTGGCAAAATTAGAAAAACTTGCCATGATAGAAACCCCGATTGACAAAAAAGAAAGCATAAAAAAAGAGCTTGCAGAGATTGTTCAATTTGTAGAAAACATTAACACACTAGAGCTTGATTCTTTAGAAGCAATTTTTAATATTGAAAATGCTAAAACACCTTTGAGAGATGATATCCCTCAATGCGATCATTACATCGGTGAGAGCATTTTAAAAAATGCCCCCAAAAGTGAAGATGGCTATTTTGTTGTTCCTAAAATTATTGGTTAAGTTTTTGTTGAATGAGCAATAGCATTAAGCTTGAAAAAATCCAAATAAATGAGGAATGGAAAGAGGTGTTAAAAGACGAGTTTCTTAAACCCTACTTTCAAGAGATTAAGATAAACTATCTCCGTGAAAGGGAGCAGGCGAAAAAGGAAAATAAAAAGATATTTCCTCCCGCTTCATTGCTCTTTAATGCATTTAATCTCACTCCTTTTTCACAAGTTAGAGTTGTTATATTGGGACAAGATCCATACCACAACAAAGGCGAGGCTATGGGGCTTTGCTTTTCTGTGCCTAGAGGAATCAATATACCACCATCGCTAAAAAATATCTACAAAGAACTAGAGCGTTCTTTAGGAATACCATCTGCCAAGCATGGAGATTTAAGCTCATGGGCAAAAGAAGGAGTTTTTATGCTCAATGCTATATTGAGCGTTAAAGAAGGGAGTGCAAGCTCACATAAGAATTTAGGTTGGCAAAAATTTACTGATTCGGTTATGAGTATCATTTCAGAGAAAAAAGAAGGTATTATTTTTGTATTGTGGGGTAATTTTGCTAAAGAAAAGAAAAAATATATTGATATAAGTAAGCATGTTGTTTTAGAATCCGTTCATCCATCACCACTTGCTGGAAATAAATTTATCGGAAACAATCATTTTGCGATTATAAATGACATATTGTCCAAAAGAGGGCAAAAGCCCATTAATTGGGCTATAGATTCCAAGAGCTAAGGAGCAAAAAATGCAATGTCCTGTGTGTGAAAACATTACACTTATGATGAGTGAGCGAAACGGTGTTGAGATAGACTACTGTCCAAAATGTCGTGGCGTTTGGCTTGATAGAGGAGAGCTTGATAAGATTATCCAAAGATCTTCAGCCTTGCAATCTCGCACTGGTGAACAAAATTATCAAAATCATTATGAAAAGAGAGAAAAAGAGAGCTATAAAAACAATTATTACAAGGAACGAAAACCATATAAGAAAAAAGAAAGTTTTTTAAGCGAATTATTTGATTTTTAGTCAATTATCTGTATTTGTTTTATAGAATCAATTTTGTTATATCATAAAAGGATGTATTATTATGAAAAAAATACTCATATCAGCTTTTTTTCTCTGTTGTGTTGTTGGCGGGGTAGGCTATTATTTTTTTCACAATTCTATTCTACTTATTAGCCCTCAAGATCTGCAAGATATTATAAATCGACAGGTAAAAAGTAGTATTGATGCTTTTAAGTATGAAGAATTTGCAGATATTGAAGCTATTGATATTGAATGGGAAGAATTTGTATGCTCTAAGAATTTGGAGTGCGTAAGCCCAAAGATACATTTTATAAATCACCAAGGGGATGACATGGTGCAACTTAATAATCCCACTATTGTGCTCAAAGAAATAGGCACAGACAATCTTAAAGCCAATTTTTCAACCAATATTTCTTTTTTTGCTGGAGATATGTTTGGAGAAGACTTGCAGGAACATAAAGAAGCCATAAAAGCTATAATGCCCACATATATAAATTGCGAAAATATACTTAACTCTTTGGGTGCACAAGCAACGGTTCATTCAGATAACACCTGCACAATTCATACGCCAAGTGCTTATTATACCTTCGCATTTAACACAACCACTATACACCCGTTTTATGAAAATAAAAATATTTTAAGTATTATTCAGGATCAGGGTTTAAGCTATGAAAAACTCTATGAACATGATGAAGGTTTTTTGCTAGGCATAAGAAATATGAAAGCCGAAATTCATTCAGAAACATTAGGCGATGCTCTTTATGCTATCAGTAAAATTGATTCAGAAGATATTACTAAAGAAGATTTTTATCAAGCTGTTCATGAAACTCTTAACCTCTTTATAGATTTTGTCATAGTGCCCATGTTTTCAACACAGTCTGATACAAATGACAACCTAGAGCAGATTCAAAAAATACCAGATTCGCTTACAAGCCTTATAGAGCAAAAAACACATTTGTTTTCAATAGACTTTTCTCTTAAGGATGAGGATAATACACAAACATTCCCAGCAAAAGATCCTGAACACTTTTTAAACCTCTTGCCTCATTATGATGTAAAAGTACATTCTCAATGAGCAGCTAACAAAGGAGAATCTATATGGACAGCGGGCTATTATTGCAGCAACTCACTAATGGCATTAGCCTAGGCGGAATGTATGCCCTTATTGCTGTGGGCTATACTATGGTATATGGAGTGCTTAGGCTAATCAATTTCGCTCATGCAGATATTATGATGGTGAGTGCCTTTTTATGTTTTTTTGCCTTGAGTATGTTGGGTCTTCCTTTTTGGTTAGCTTGTGTTGTAGGTATTGTAGCTTCTGCTGTATTAGGCATTCTTATCGATAAGATTGCCTATAAGCCTTTACGATTTGCCCCAAGGATTTCGATGCTCATTACTGCTATTGGTGTAAGTTTTTTTTTGGAAAATAGTTTTAATGTTCTTTTTGGTAGCTCGCCACAATCTTTTATAGCTCCACCTTTTTTAATGCAAACTATTACTATCAATAATATATCTTTCACTATTATAGCTCTTATTGTTCCTTGCATTACTATAGTTTTGCTTATGTTATTACTCTTGCTTCTCTATCATACTAAACAAGGAATTGCCATTCGTGCGGTGGCTTTTGATGTCTATACTATTTCATTAATGGGCATTAATCCAAATAAGATTATTTCTTTAGTGTTTGCCATAGGGAGCTCTCTTGCTGCTGTTGGTGGGATATGCTATGCCATTTCTTATCCTTCTATTGAGCCGCTTATGGGCGTTACCATTGGGCTTAAAGCTTTTGCAGCAGCTGTTCTTGGGGGCATAGGTAGTGTTGGGGGTGCTGTGCTTGGGGGGTTTTTACTTGGATTTACAGAAGTGCTTGTAGTGCTCATATTCCCTAACTTGAGTGGCTATCAAGATGCCTTTGCTTTTTTATTTCTCATTTTGGTGCTTCTCTTAAGACCTGTAGGTATTATGGGAGATGAACGACTAGAAAGGAGTCGATTTTGACAAAAATCTCACCACTCACACCTTCAACAGCAAAAACAACATTGAGTCTCCATATTATTCTTTATTTCATAATGTTTATCATTATTGTTCTATGTGAATATTTATTGAGTGATTATGGTATTTTTATTGCAAATCAAATTTTTATTTATTCAATTTTGGCGGTAAGTTATAATCTCATTAATGGGGTAACGGGGCAACTATCATTGGGTCCAAATGGTTTTGTGGCTGTAGGTGCTTATATAACCGCTATTATGCTTTTAAGCGAAGAAGATAAGATTGATATGTTTCAGTTAGGAATTTCTAATGTTGTGCTATGGGTTAATAACTCACCTCTTATACCTGCACTTGTTATAAGCGGTGCTGTTGCTGCATTTTTAGCGTTTTTATTGGCTATTCCGGTTTTTAGAGTTCGAGGGGATTATCTTGCTATTGTTACTTTAGGTTTTGGTTTGATTATAAAAATTATTATTGAACAAGAACGCACATTAACCAATGGAGCAACAGGATTAGATAACATTCCTCATTATACCAATCTTTATTGGAGTGGTTTTCTTGCCCTTATAGCAACTATTTTTATATTACAAGTAGTATATTCAAAATATGGGCGAGCGATGAAGGCAATTAGAGATGATGAAGATGCCGCCTTAGCTATGGGCATTGATGTGTTTAAAATCAAAATGTATGCATTTTGCACATCTGCATTTATGCAAGGAGTTGGTGGCGGGCTATTGGCGACATTGCTTAGTAGCATCGTTGTTAAAGATTATAGCTTTGAATTTATTTTCAAACTTTTAATTATAATTGTACTTGGAGGATTAGGGAGCACTACAGGAGCTATTATTGGAACTATTATTGTTATTGGTGGTGGAGAATGGTTGCGATTTTTAGATGAAGATTTAAGTTTTATAGGCATAGAAGCAAGTTATCCCGGATTAAGAATGGTTGTTTTCTCCTTAGTGCTTCTTTTTGTGATGATATTTGCAAGAGAGGGCATTATGGGAAAAAGAGAGATATGGGAGAAAAGGCGATGAGTATCCTAGATATACAATCAGTAACTAAGCAATTTGGGGGATTAAGAGCTATAGATAATATTTCATTTTCTATTGCTCAACAAGAAATATTTGGTCTTATTGGTCCAAATGGTGCGGGTAAAACAACTCTATTTAATCTCATTACCGCTAATCTTTCTGCAACATCTGGGAGCATTCATTTACTTAAAGAAGATATTACTTCATCAAAGCCTAATAAAATCGTGCGTAAAGGTATAGCAAGGACTTTTCAAAATATTCGCCTCTTTAGCTCTATGAGCGTTTTGGAAAATATTCTCATTGGGCTTCATCAAAGTACTTCTTACAACTTTTTTGAAGCTGCCTTTCGTGTAGGTCGTTTTTTTAGAGAAGAGCAAAGAGCAAGGCAAAAAGCCATGGAAATTTTAGCCTATATTGGTATTGATTCTTTTGCACATCAAAATGCTAAATTCCTTAGCTATGGAAATCAAAGAAAGGTAGAAATAGCTCGTGCATTAGCTACACAACCAAAGCTTTTATTGCTTGATGAGCCAGCAGCAGGTATGAACCCTAAAGAAACAGATGAATTAGCAAAGCTGATTTTTAAAATGCGTGATGATTTCAAGCTTACCGTACTCCTTATTGAACATGATATGCATTTTGTAAATCATTTGTGTGATAGAGTGTTTGTTTTAGACTATGGCAAAAAACTTTTTAGCGGAACACCCTATGAGGCTATTAGCAACAAAGATGTTATTGCTGCATATCTTGGAGAAAGAAATGCTTAGCGTAAAAAATCTTTTTGTATATTATGGAATTATAAAAGCCATAAAAGGAATAAGCTTTTTTATTAAAGAGCATGAAATAGTTACCATAATTGGTAGCAATGGAGCAGGAAAGACATCAACACTCAAAGCAATTGTAAATCAAGTACGCTCAAAAGGAGATGTAATTTTTTGCAATAGCAATATCTCTAAAACACCAACATATAAAATCATACAAAGAGGTATCGCTTTAGTACCTGAAGGTAGACATATCTTTGTAAATCTTAGCACAGAAGAGAATCTTAAAATAGGTGCTTATCATAATGGCAAAAATTTTCACATGCTTAAGGACAAAATGTATGCCCTATTTCCTCGTCTTAAAGAAAGGGCAAAACAAATGGCAGGCACAATGAGTGGAGGAGAGCAACAAATGCTTGCTATAGCAAGAGCATTAATGGGAGAGCCAAAGCTGTTAATACTTGATGAGCCAAGCTTAGGTTTAGCACCAAAAGTCATTGGCGAATTATTTGCTATTATTAAAAATCTTAAAAATGAAGGGATCACTGTTCTTCTTGTAGAGCAAAATGCTTTCTTAGCGTTAGAAATAGCTCATCGTGCCTATGTGCTTGAAAATGGTAAAATTACATTAGAGGACAAAGCACAAACATTACTTAATAATAAAGATATTAAAAAACTCTATTTAGGGGCATAACATGGTAGATACAGAAATTATTAATGATAAATTGGCAGTTCTTATTGATATAGAAAATGCACAATCAAATTTTATCAAAGAGATTTTAGATGAAATAGCTAAGTATGGTATTACCATCATCAAAAGAGCTTATGGAGATTGGACAAATGAAAACTCTAAGGGCTGGCAAGAGCGTTTAATAGATTATGCCATTACCCCTATACAACAGTTTAATTATGCCCAGCGTAAAAATTCAAGTGATATTGCTTTGGTTATTGATGCTATGGATTTATTGCACACAGCAAGACTTGATGGCTTTTGCATTATTTCATCAGATAGTGATTTTACGCATCTTGCTAAAAGAATCCGTGAGAGTGGATTAAAGGTTTATGGGTTTGGCGAAAAGAAAACACCAAAATCACTTATCAAGGCTTGTGATAGATTTATTTTTGTGGAGATTTTAAGGAGGGATAATCAATTACGATTAACAAAAGAAAATGCAAAAGAGCTAGAAGATATATTTATTCCAGCCTTAAGGGCAACAGCCCAAGAGGATGGTTATAGCCATTTAGGTGCAGTGGGCATTTATATACGAAGTAACCATCCTTCATTTGATTCCCGTAATTATGGCTATGAAAAAATGAGCGACCTCGTAAAGAATCTTCATTTTATCCAGCAACAAAGGCGAAGCGATGAAAAAGGAGGGAGCAATATTTTTATTGCATATATTGATTGATCTTCATATATCCTTTCATCTATTAATTTTTAATAAAACATAGTAACCCTCCCTATTTCTTAAAAACAAGTTTTTTTGCTCTTGCTGGGCAAAGATTCATTTCAATGTAATAAGAGTTTGTTTGGGGTTTAGAACAGAAGCTTTAGTCTGACATGCTTATTGATAAACTTTTGTAAAAAACCCTTCACAAAGCAAATTAATATATTCATAAGATTATTTAAAGATTTTGAAATATATTTAAAGTTCATTTAACAAGTATTAAAGGTTTCAATATGTTTCTCAATTAAAGATTTCAACTCACAATAAGATTTATAGAGGTGCAAATATAGACTTAAAATCTTGATATCCTTACATTAGGAATGGCTATAAGAGATATGATTGGAGCATGGATTGAGCTAATAGTTCTTGTTGATTGTAGTGAGTTAAGATATTATGGGAAATATGAATGAATCGTGCAGTTTTTGCTTGCAATATATTCAGAATGTTTTGGGCTTCTTGAGCACTTAGGTGGTTTGGACTGTCTTTCCTGCCTTCTTTGTATAATGCCCCTGCGTCTATATAGCAAATATCTATACATTGTTGTGTTAAAAATTCTAGGCTTTCTTGTGGGATATTTGCACAATCAGTAAGATAGGCGATATTTTCGGTTGCTGATTTGATAAAGTAGCCAAAAGTGGGTTTTGAGTGTATAAGAGGGATAGGTATAAAGGTAAAACCATCCATGGATACAGGTTTAAAGGGTTCTAATATGTGGTATTGAATGCTCTTTGTGTGTTTGAATAGATCGCCAAAGCCTTGTGTATCTTGTGGGTGATAGCATGCAATTTTGTCTGCACTGTATCTGAGCCTTAAGAGTCCTAGTGCATGGTCAGCATGAAAATGTGTGAGAAACACTGCCTTAATCTTTAAGCGATCAAAGAGATTGGCTATTTCCTCTATCCCGCAATCTAGTAAAATAAATTCTTGAGCATTGGTTTGCAAAAAAGCACTTGTTGCAAGATTTCTTTTGCGTTGTGCCCTATATGTTGTGCAAGCAATGCAAGAGCAATTATGCACAGGGATTCCGCTACTATTACTTGAGCCTAAGAAATGCAGGATTTTTGATGGATTATTATGCGGGGTAAAAAATGTATGTGGGCAAGAACTTTTGATATGATAATTATTAGGGGTACATGATGGTTTTTGAATGTGGTTATTTGATTGAAAAATATCATGTATGAGCTTTATGAATATCTTTGCATTGTTTTCTAATACTCCTGAATTATCAAAACGGTAGAGATTTTTTGCGTTTATTTTTTTGCTGGCGTTTTTAAGTCTTTGTTCTATTTCTTCAGCGTTTTCTCTTTGTCTGCTCTCAAGTCTTGCTCTAAGTATGTCTTCTGGTACAAAAACTTCTATAACACTGACTTGCTGAAAATGTTTTTCAAAATGCCATATTGCTCCACGAGAAATGGATATAATATTAACCCCTTCTTGAAGGCTGTGTTTTGCAATACCATAGTTATAGCCATTTGCCTGCCATTTACTGATAAAAAAATGCTCTAAAATTTCAAAGCTTGCAGAATCAATATAGAAATTTTGCTCACTTCTATCTGGTTTTCTGTCGATATAACGAGGAATAAAATGTACTTTGGGAAAATTTTGCATCGCTTGGTGTTGTATTTGAGACTGTGGCAAGGTATAAGAATCTGTATTATAAATATAATCATGTACTTCAAAGTATCGTTTTGCCTCTTTGAGCAGGCTATCTTTACCTGCTCCGCTTGCCCCTACAATGAGAATAATTTGTATATTTTTCACATAAATCCTTCAGGCAAATTTTTTATATTCTTTAGCATGAAAATCAAAGTTGCTATATACGCTTTTACCATTTTTAACGCACCATAATACCTCTGGAATTTGCCCTTCTTTTATGATTATTAAATCTGCTTTTTTGCCCTCTGCTATAATGCCTCTATCCTGTAAGCCTATGCTCTTGGCTGGAGTTTTGCTTACCATATTAAATGCCTTACTTAAAGGGATATGGGCATTATTTTTTGCTACTTCAAATACGGCTAAGAGCATTGAATTTGGGTGATAATCTGAACATAGATAGCTACAAGCACCCTCTTTTATGAGGTCTTGAGCACTTACATTTCCACTTTGACTTCCTCCGCGCACGACATTTGGTGCACCCATGCCTGTAATACTCCCTTTGCTTAAAGCATATTGAGCTACTTCGAGGCTTAATGGGAATTCAGAAATATAAATGCCCCATTCAAGAAGCATATCAAGCTTGTCTTTGCAATCATCATCATGGCTTAAAAGGGCAATATGTTTTGCCTTTGCTCTTTTGAGCAATTCCTCTAGGGCTTGTAAATCCTTCTTTTTGCCTCTTTTATTGAGCAGCTCTTGTACATGCTGTTCGCTCCAACCATGATGCTTGCGGTAATAGTGGGCTAAAGATTCTATGGTTTTAAATTGTCCCTGCCCTGGTGTGTGGTCCATAACAGAAAGAATATTAATGAGATCTCTATCAAGGCAGCTATAAAGATCTAGCAGGGATTCTATGCTGCTTATTTCAAATCTTGCATGAATAAAGTTATCTACCAAGAGTTCATTGCTTGCTTGTAATGTGGTAATGGATTCTATTTGTTCTTGAGCAAGCTTTGAGTTTCTGTGTTTGTTTGGGTTTTCCTCAAAACCTATGGCATGGTACATAGTTGTAATACCTGCCATAGCGAGCTTTTTATCGAGATTTTTGATAGCAAAGTTTAGGGGAAAATGGGCATTTGGTCGTGGTTCAATTTCTTTTTCTAATGCGTCTGAATGTAAATCAATAATACCGGGTGCAATGATATGCTCGCCCATATCAAAAGCGTTGCTATCGTTATAATCACTAATTTTATTGATGATATTATCTTGTATGTGCAGGGTTGCTGGGGTAAATGTTTCATTGATTAAGACTTTTTTACTTTGTATTCTCATAGGTTTGCTCCTGTATATTGTAAATATGGTCGCTTATAAATTTTATACTTTCTTTGTCATGGAATATTCCTATCATGCTTATGCCCTGTTCCTTAAGGCTTTTAAGCTTTTGGAGGACTTTTTGTCTGTTTTCTCTATCAAGAGAGGCGGTTGGCTCATCTAAAAGTAATAATTTTTTGGGGGCAATAATGCCTTGAGCAATATTGACTCTTTGTTGTTCGCCCCCGCTGAAAGTAAGAGGGGAGATGTCAAACAGAGATTCTTTAATGCCAAAAAAATCAAGCATTTCTTTTGCTTTTTGTGTGGCACTTTTTTCGCTCTCACCTTGTAGGATAAGAGGATGTGCTACAATATTAAGTGCTGACACCCTAGGCAGCACCTGCAAAAATTGCGATACATAGGCGATGTATTTTTCGCGTAGCACTAATATCTCGCTATCATCTGCTTTTGTGAGCGAGGCTATAAAAGAACCATTATCATAAAAATTGACATCGCCCCCGCTAGGTAAATAAGAGCGATACAATACCTTTAATACAGAAGATTTTCCTGCTCCACTTTTGCCTGATATGCTTAAGAATTCTCCTTTTTTTAGGCTAAAGCTGATGTTTTTAAAACCACTAATTTCTACACTACCTCTTGTATGGGCTATGAAATTTTTGCTTAAATTTTTGACTTCTAAAACCATGCTACCCCCTTAAAGAATACTTGAAACTAAGAGTTGCGTATAGGCATGTTGAGGGTCTTGGAGTATTTGATCGCTCAAGCCTTTTTCAACAATTTGTCCATTTTTCATAACAATACATAAGTCTGTTAAATGTTTAATAACCCCTAAGTCATGGCTTACAACAATCATGGCAAAGCCAATTTGTTTTTGCAAGGCTTTGATAAGGTCTAAAATCTTTGCTTGCACAGATAAGTCTAGCCCTGTAGTTGGCTCATCTAAGAGCAGTAGTTTAGGGTTTGCGGCTAAGGCTTTTGCAATTTGGATTCGTTGTTGCTGCCCTCCACTAAAGGTGTCTGGATAGTCATCAATGCGTATTTGTGGAATTTCTGTTTTGTCTAGGAATAGTAATGCCCCTTTGCGAATTGATTTATAGTTTTTGCAACCGCTCATGATGATTTTTTCAGCGATATTACCCCCGGCACTGAAGTAATAATTAAGCCCTAGGCGAGGGTTTTGGTATATCATAGAGAGTATTTTGTTGCGAAGTAATCCTAATTCATTTAAATTGGATTCTAATATATTCTTTTTGCCATCTTTAAAGCTGCTTAGGAATATTTGTCCGCTACTTGCTTGAATATCTTGATAGAGCAATTGCAAAAGTGTGCTCTTTCCGCTACCGCTTTCGCCTACAATACCTAATACTTCTGTGTTTTTAAGTGTAAGGCTGACATCATTTACACCAACAACACTTCCGCATATAGAGCAGATAGACGAATTATACTTTGCACCGCTTAAAGAGAGGCATTGCCCGCATTGTCCTTTATTGCCTTCAAAAATTTTGCTTATATGTCGTATTTCTAAAATTTTATCGCTCATGCTTGCCCTTTTTGTATGTTTTATCACAATAAGAGGTGTCGCTGCAAAAATATTGTTTATTGCCTTTAGAATCTAAAATTACATCTAAATATACCCCTTTATTGCCGCATCGTTGGCATGCATTGCCTTTAAAGTCTTCAATTTTAAATGCTCTATCTTCAAATTTGAGTGGCTCTACTTTTGTGTATGGAGGGATAGCATAGATTTTTTTTTCTCGCCCTGCTCCAAAGAGCTGCAAAGCTTTTGAATTATGTAGCTTGGGTGTATCATAACGCGGAATTGGACTTGGATCCATGCAGTAGCGATTATTTACTATTACAGGATAGCGGTTTGAAATTCTGCTATCGCCTAGAATGGCTGTATCTTCATAGAGCAGTACCCAAAGCTTTGAATAATCAGCATGGGCGTGCATTTGCTTTGCCTTTGCGGTGTCTGCTTCTACAATTTCTAATACATCGGGGGTTGGCACTTGGAATATAAGAATCTGCCCATCTTGTAGGCTTTCTTCTGGGATTCGATGTCGTGTTTGAATAAGTGTTGCTTTTTTGGTGTCGGTGGTGGTTGTGATATGCGTTGTGGCTTGTATAAAGTTTTTAAGATTGAGTGCATTTACGCTTTCATCGCTCCCTTGATCGATGACTTTTAAAATATCATATTCATTGATGAGCGAAAGTGTTACTTGTAGCCCTCCTGTACCCCATCCTTTTGCCATGGGCATTTCACGAGAAGCAAAAGAAACAAGATAGCCCGGAATGGCAATGGCTTTAAGAATGCTACGGCGGATTTCTTTCTTTGCTTCTTCGTCTAAAAAGGCGTATTTCATTGTGCTTCCTTTATACATTGAGATTGTGTATTGTTTGTTTCTTGTTGAGATTCTGTAAAGTGCTTTGCCTTTTCAAATACTTGTAAAATTGCTTGAAAGGTTACATAATGAGGGAGCTTATAGTGATTGCTAAAGCCCATGGAATCTACCCCATCAATATGGTGTAATATCATTTCGCAACTTGAGGCAAAATGGGTGCTGTTTTCTCTATGTTTAATAGCATAGAGATTTAAATCTAAGATGCCCATGCAAATTGCCTTTGTTTCATTATAGCCAAAGCAAAACCCAAAACCTGAATTAAGTTTTACAGAACCATCATATTGCTTTTCTACTTCGCCTACGCATTCAACTGCTGTTGCCTCTATTTCACCTATTTTTACCTCTTTTTTTGTAAGCGGATGGGTGAATTTAATCTCAATACTGCCTAATCGCAAATCGCCAATAGTTGGGTGAATATCGCCATAACCTCGCATAGAGGTGTAAGCAAAGCCTAGCATACTGCCACTTTCACCTCTGCACATAGCTTGCATCATTGCACTACGGCTATAAGGGGGGTTAGGGAATACGCGCGTAATATCATCGGTCTTATCATCTTTTTTTTGTGTTTTGATAAAGCCTAGATCGCGTAAGGCATCAAGGGCAGAGCGTATTTTCTTATCTTCATTGCTGTATGCCTTTAAATCAATTGCTCTATTGTTTTTTATGTCGTGCAAGAGCTTGATTTGATAGTCATTGCTAGGACCTAGAATCTGCCCGCCTTCTATATCTTTAAAAGCAGAGGAGATTCTCCTTGCAAGCCTCATATCATTGGTATCTACGCATTTTGCTTGCCCAATTCTTTGGCATGAGCTACGGTGAGCACGCAAGAAGAAAGCTGCATTGAAAGTATCACCGCTTGATTTTAATAACGCTTTAGCTGCTAGCTTTGGGCTATAAAGACTGCCCTCGCCCATGATCCTATCTATCCCTAAGCGCATGGAATCTAAAATGATTTGTGAATCTACTTCTTTTTTTATAAATTCTTTTTCAAATAAATCTAGTGAATGTTTTATGGCGTCTTCACCGCCTTTTATTGCTACAAAGCCCATTATATTGCCTCCAGATGTGTTGTGCGGCTCAGGGCTTTCACCTCGCCGTTTTGTATGTTGAGAAAATAAATTTCATGCCCCATAGGAAAATGCTCATTTGCTCTTAAGAAGCTCTCCATGGCTTCTTTGCTCAATGGGTAATGCTGGGTGGTGTATGTTTCTATTCCTGCACCACTAAGTTTATAGGGCATTTGCTCAATGTTGCTATCAAAACAATGGATAATGGTTGCACTAAATTCTGGGTCTTTGAAGCTACCCTTTTTTACAGATTCTATTAACTGATTATCTACATTATTGGTGAAGATATAATCTGCATTATTAATATTTTCTTGTTTGGCATTGCAAAGTGCATGTATTGCCCAAAAATCTTCTTTTGTGAGGTTAATAAAGCTGACTTCTGCATATAATAATACACTAGCAATAGCAAGGGCATAGGAATCAAAGGCTTTTTGTGCCTTATGCACACTTCCGGGGCGACTTAGGGCATTGCAAAGCGTACGAAAATTATAGCGATTGAGTTGTTCTAAATCTTGTTTTTTCAATAATCATCCTTTACATGAGCTCAAAATTCACACGAGTAGAATCTATGGCTTGGTTTTTTAAGGCTTGGGCTTTGTCTTTTTGTGCTTTGGTTTGTGTGGCAAGTGTGCATATGTTTGATGTTATATCATCATCTTTCTCAAGCCCATAATATGCATCTATTATGGCGATGCATAGAGATATTTCAGGATTATCATCAAGCACCATAGCCCAACCTTGAGCCTTTGTACTGCCTTTTTGCAAGCATATTAGGCTTGTGGTTACAAGCACTTCTCCTGCATAGAATGCTCCCCCACTAATGGGATCCTTAATAGGAAGCATGAGGGTTTGTTGTGTTGGACTTTGCAAAATATCTACTATATACTTTTCTTGTATGGCATGTACTATGTCTTTTAATATGCTTAGCTCTGCATATTGTAAAATAAAATTTAACTCTTCTCTTTGCATACTATTCCTTATATATATTTTTTACGAATAAAGGCACTTGCCTTATCGACTAAAAAAACTATTGCTACAATAATAATTAAAATTGTGCAAACACTTCCATTTTCAAAACCGCGGATTTTGTCAAATAAGTAAAATCCAATGCCTCCGGCTCCAACAAAACCAAGAATAGACGCTGAACGCACATCACTTTCAAAACGATAAAGAATCATTGAGATATAATGGGGCATGGTTTGGGGCAATATAGCATATATGAGTACCTTAATAAAGCCTACGCCCATACTTTCAAGAGCTTTGATAGGTCCTGTGTCGATATTTTCATTACCCTCGCTTAAGAGCTTTGCTAATACGCCAGCAGTATGAATGGCAAGGGCTAGAATGCCCGCCATAGGTCCAAGCCCAACAGCAGAAACAAAGATTAATGCCCATACAATTTCATTGATTGAGCGGCATACATTTGCAATAAATGTAGAAATAAAATATATAATTTTTTTGATAATAAAAAATAATATATTTTGTTGAGGAAACATAATATCTAATATATTGCGTGAGCAAAACCACGAAAGCGGCACAGCGAGAACTACTGAAATGAGCAGGGCAATTACTGCCATTTGCAAAGTTTCTATCATGGCAAAGAGATAGGTTTTTATTTCATGTGTTTCGAGGCTGGGACTAAAATAAGAACTATTAGCGACATTAGGATCGCCTGAAAGATAACTAAGCATATTTGCCCATCCATTAATAAGAGCAGAAAAGCTCATTTGCGTATCTACCCAACTTTGCACGATAATATAAAGCACCACCAAACTTAGAAGTATATTTGTTGGCTTAAAGGGGCTTGAGCTTTTTTTGAGCTCTTTAATGCTAAAGTGGCTCTGTGTCTTTTTATTATGCAAATACATTATTTACCCTTTTCTTCTATGAGTTTTCTAATAGAGTTATAATCAGAATCTTTTGCACTTACAAAACCAGTTAATTTTGACATTTGTAAAATTTTTTTATTGTCATTGAGCTTGAGGAGTGATTGTCTGATTTTTTCTTTTAAGTCTTGTGGTAATTCGCTTCTTACAGCAATAGGTCCGCTTATAATGAGATCAGATTTCCATATTATGTTAAAATCTTCTTCTTTCCAACCCTTGCCTAACCCTTTTTTGAAATCTAAATCATTTGTGGCAGCAGCGTCTAACCTCCCAGCTTTTACGCTTAGGATAGAGGCTTCATGTCCGCCTGAATAAATTACTTGAGAAAAATATTTTTGTGCATCAATACCTTGTTGCTTGAAATATGTATTTGGTAGCAATGTTCCAGAAGTGGAGTTTGGGTCAGTAAATGCCCAAGTTTTGCCCTTAAGGCTCTCTAATGTTGTAAGGTTTTTATCTTTTTTTGTGATAATAATACCATGATACCCTGCAACACCATCTTCATTGAGCTCTGCAACAATGGCTTCTGCCTTTGCTCTTGTGGCTGCTTGAACATAGGATTCTGGTCCAAAATATGCAATATCTACATGTTTGTATTGCATTCCTGCTATTACTCCTGCATAATCGCCTACAAATTTGAGATTAATCTTTATGCCTAAATCTTCTTGTAAGTATTCTGCTACAGGTTTCCACATGGTTTCCATTGAGCTTGATCCTGCTACTGGAATAACAGCAAAGTTAAGCTCTTTTATATCATTTGCATGCACCATACTCAAACAAAGGGTGCTAGCAATGATAGTGTTTAAAGGCTTGAATGCCTTTAGAGTAAAGCTTTTTATAAAGCTCTTGCACTTTTTTGCGTACATGGTTATTTTCATAGTATTCCTTATGAGTTTTATTTTAGGCATAACTTGATGCCTCTTATGGATTTTAATGCCTTATTCTATGGGCTGTTTTTGTATCCTCTTATGTAGATAGTTCTTATTGGAATATTTTTTCTAATCATCTTCCTCCTCTTTTTTGTGGTTAGTATTATGGTAGATTTTTTCGATAGCTCTTTCATCTAAATTTTTGCCTTTGCCATCAAAAACAAGCTTGCCTTCATTCACACCAATAATGCGAGAGCAATAGTTTTTTGCATATTCTAAATGGTGCAAATTTGTAATTACGGTTACATGATAGGTTTCATTAACTTTTTTTAAAATTTCCATAACCTTAAGAGCACTTTTAACATCTAGAGCAGATATTGGCTCATCAGCTAGAATCATCTTAGGGTTGCCCATTAATGCTCTGGCGATAGCCACTCTTTGGCGCTGCCCCCCGCTTAATTCATCGCATCGTTTTAGAGAATACTTTTCAATATCTACAATGCCCATAAACTCTCTTGCTCTTTTAATTTCTTTTTCTTTGTAATAGCGGATAAATGCTCTAGGCATGGGCAAATCTTTGAGCATACCACTTATGACATTATCAAGCACAGTGAGTCTATCTACAAGGCAGTAGCCTTGGAATATAATGCCAATTTCTTGCCTAATTTGCTGTAAGCTCTTTTTTTTGAGCTTTTTCATATCATGTTTTAAGACATGAAAACTGCCATCAAAAACCTTAACCCCTCCAGCAATGCTCATTAAAAGTGTGCTTTTTCCCGCACCGCTAGGACCAACAATGCCTATGAATTCACCTTTTTTTACCTTGAGATTAAAATTTTTAAGTATTTTTTCTCTGCGATAGCCAAGGGTTAAGTTTGTCATTTCAATCATAAAAAACCTTTAATGGTATTAATGCTGATATAAATCTTATAGAAATTATAATTAAGATAATATCATAAAATAAAACAGAATTCAATAGTTTTGAAAAAAATTAATTAAAGTTGTATTAAATATTAATATGAATGTTTGAGAGTTTTGAAGTGAATGTGCAAAAAATATTTAAAATTGAATATAGACTCTGTTTTTTTGTCTTAATTTTTTAATGTTTGCAGTAAATATGACTTGATAATAAAATATAGAATTTTTTAAAAATAGGGCATTACAATTACGCTATTGTATTGCTACGGGTAAGTATTTATTTTTTTGGAGCATTAATTTTAAGGATAAAATATAAGATACCCATTACTACACATATAGTAATGGCAGTAATAAATATCTCCCTAAAAGTTACAGGGGCATAGAGGTTAAACATTTTGTCCTTCTAGTACATCTGCACAGCGTTTGCATAGCTTACCTTGAGCTGGAGCGAGATACTGCCAGCAACGCTCACATTTATATTGATGGGCTTGAACAATTTCAAATGTTGTGCCCTTATAGATGAAATGAGATAAAACGCCCTTATGCTGTATATCCCCTGCTTCACTTACCATAAGCCATAGGGGTATTAAATGGGTTAGCTCATTTGTCTTGGTGTATATACTTGTTTCTAGTGTGGATTTTATTTGCCCTTGTTTTTTGAGTATGTCTATATGTTCTAAAAACAAGGAGCGAATCTCAAGCAAGTCTTTAAAGTCATATTGCAAGGGTACTTTAAAGGGAATGGGGGTATAGAGCAGTGCAAAAACATTATTATTAATGCTCTTAAGATAGCCTTGTACATGCTCTAATGCCTCATCTATAGTATAAGTCAGTATAGGAGCTAAAAGCTCAAAGAGCTTTTGAGCAATAAGAGCCATTGTACTTTGGATAGCTTGTCGCCTTTGGCTGCTCTGTGCATCACAATAGAGAATGTCTTTAGTTATGTCCATGTAAATACCGCTTAATTCATTGATAATGAAATGATTAAGCAACTGCATAGCTTTGGATAGTTCGTAATCACATAAAGCCTTGTGGGCTTGGTCAAAAATATTTTGAGAATGATTGAGTATCCAGCAATCTATGGGGCTGAGTTTTTGCATATTGAGTGCTAATAAATCGTTGGTATTGGCTAAAAGAAACCGCAAGGTATTGCGGATTTTTTTATAGGCTTCGCTTGTTTGTTTGAGAATTTCAAGGGAAATATTTTGATCATTTTGGTAATCACTCATTGCTACCCATAAACGCAATATTTCGCTACCAAATTCTTTTGTTATTTGGCTTGGTAGTATAACATTGCCTTTGCTCTTGCTCATTTTTTCCCCATTTTTATCCATGGTGAATCCATGCGTTAAAAGAGCTTTATAAGGAGCTTTTTGGTTGAGTGCGGTGCTGATGAGCAATGAGCTATGAAACCAACCGCGATGCTGATCGCTCCCTTCTAAATAGAGCGATGCTGGATATGCTCCTGCATCATAATGCTTGTTTTGCAAAACAGCTGCCCATGTGCTCCCACTATCAAACCACACATCAAGAATATGCTGTATTTTTTCTACTTTTTGTGCTCTATGTTTATAGTTTTGGGGAAGAAAGGTTGCTACATCTTCGCTCCACCATGCATTACAACCCTGTTCTTGAAAAATATGAGCAATATGCTCTAAAACTTCTGCTTCTAATAAAGGTTCTTTTGTGGTTTTATCGCGTAAAAATGCTAGAGGCACGCCCCAATCTCTTTGTCTGGAGATGCACCAATCTGGGCGATTTTCTATCATTGAGCCTATTCGTTTTATGCCATGTGATGGGTAAAATTGTACTTTTTTCAATTCCTCTAAAGCAATTTGTCTTAAAGTTTTATTTTCTATAAAAGGTTTATCCATCATGATAAACCATTGTTTTGTAGCCCGAAAAATAACAGGCTTGTTTGAACGCCAGCAGTGAGGATATGAATGTGTTATTACAGTATGCTTCAGCAAAGAACTACCTAACAGCTCTAAAATGAGTGGTTGTGCTTTAAAAATGTGCATACCTATAAATGATGAAGGAAGTAGGGCATGGGTTTTTATAGTATTATCAAAACAACCATAATCATCAACAGGCATGAGTACCCCTAAGTTGTATTGTAGGCTTATATTATAATCATCTTCTCCATGTCCTGGTGCAGTATGCACACAGCCACTTCCTTCTTCAAGTAATACATGTGGAGCAAGTATAATTCTTGATTCTCTTTGATTGAGCGGATTTATAGCTAAGGCATTCTCAAGGACAGAAGAATTGAAAGTTTTTTGTATTGTTCCATGTATAATGCCCTCTTGCTTGCATTTTTCATAAAGCACTTTAGCAACTATTTTGCCATCGCTACTAAGAATATAGGGGGCATTTGGTGCTAATGCCACAGCAAGGTTCGCAGGGAGTGTCCATGGTGTGGTTGTCCATATTACTAAAGAGGCTTGTTGAGCATCTAAAATATGCAAAGCTTGTTGCGATAGAGGAAAAGCAACAAAAATTGAATCGCTTTGTTTGTCTTTGTATTCTACTTCTGCTTCTGCAAGAGCTGTTTGACAAGCCCAGCTCCAATATACAGGCTTTTCTCGTTCACATAATAGCCCTTTAAGTGCGAGCTGACAAAGGCATCGATAAATATCTGCTTCAAATTTAAAATCCATTGTTTCATAGGCATTTTTAAAGTCGCCTATGACTCCTAGCTCTAAAAACCCCTTTTTTTGTTGTTGTATAAAATGTGTGGCATGTTCTGCACAGAGCTTTCGTATATCATTTTTGTGCATAGAATCTTTTTTTTCTTTGCTTAGTTTTTTTTCTATTTGTTGCTCTATGGGTAAACCGTGGCAATCCCAACCCGGAAGATAGCGAATGCTCTCGCCTTTAAAATAATGAATTTTAGTAATAATATCTTTAAGGATTTTATTTAGTGCATGCCCTATATGCAAATCTCCATTAGCATAAGGAGGACCATCATGCAAATTAAATGCTTTTTGTGCATCTTTACGGTTGTTTTTCATGGTTTCATACACATTGTGTTGCTGCCATTTAGCATAGCGAGCTGATTCATTTTGGGGGAGATTGCCCCGCATAGGAAAGGTAGTTTGAGGAAGTATAAGCGTTTGTTTATAGTCCATAATAATCCTTATTTAATATAATGAGCAACAAATTTTGAATAATTATCTAATATCGCCCCTCCTGCTCTAAAACCAAGCGCACATGCCTCAAAAGCATAGAATACATTTGGCTGATAAAATATGCCATTATGTTGATTAAGCGGGATATATTCTTGATATATGGGAGGCAGGTTTGCATAATCGCCACCGTTTTCAAAAAGGACTGCTCCATTAGAATCAATAATTTGTACATTATGCCCCTCTCGTGAAAAGGCATGTTTTTTTACTTGCTTTTTACCTTTAAGTGGCTCAAAAGAGCTTTCAAGCAAAAGAGGATGTTGAGGAAAAAGCTCCCATAATATTTTTAAGATTCTTTTAGATTGAAATAAAAGAGTATAAGCTGGGTTAAGGAATATGGTGTTTTTATTTGCCATCATTTCAGTTATAATGGCTGCCATTTCAGGTTCATCTACCGCTATGCTTTCCCATGGAATGAGCTTAAACCAAAATTCATAATTTTGCTCTGCATAAAAAAGCCCTTCATCTGGGCTTAGATGTGCTTGATGTGCGTAACAAAAGGATGTTTCAAACCCTGCTTCTTGTGCGATATGTTCAAGAAGTTTTACTGTGTGCTCTTCTTCAATGTTGCCTTCTATACTTGAAAAAAGTATTCTCCAACCTTCATAAAGCTCTTCAAATCTACTTGTATCTTCTTCTAAGGTAATAAGTCGCTTGAAATTTTCTCGCAATGTTTCATATACATTATTAAATTGCAAGGATTCATCTTGTCCATTTGCTTTAAGCAATGCCCATTGTATAATGGCACTTTCATAAAGCATTGTAGGAGTGTCTGCATTAAACTCAAGTAATTTTATCGGGCTGCCATCTAGCCCTCCTGCAAAGTCAAATCTCCCATAAAGATGCCAATGTATATCTTCTGCCCAGCTCATTTTTATCGCTTCAGTAATGTTAAAGGGAATACCAAGCTCAAAAAAGAGATTATTATCTATAACATATTGAGCTGCCTCTATAAACATATCATAGAGTTCATTTGCTGCTTGGTAATATGCCTCTGCTTGCTCTTGTGTTACAGCTATTGCTTGGTTTGCTACATACATAGTATTATCTGGATCAGTATGCCATGCAAAACCAATTTCTTCTAAAAACGAAGTAGATAAGGGTTTAAGTGTGCTTATTTCCATATTAACCTCCTATACCGCTTGAAGAGCCGCCTGTATTTTGGTTGCTTGAGCTACCACCGCCATAGAATCCGCTTCTGCCTGTTGTTGGTGTGCCTGTTGCTCGTGTGCTTGTTGCACCCTGTCGAATATTTTGACTACGCTCATACGCTTGAGGTGAGGAATATGCTCCGCGTTGTTGATTAGCAAAATTATTATTATTAAAAAGTTTGCTGCCTATCCAGCTCCCAATTATTGCTCCTGCTGCAGAGGCAAGTATTGCTTCTCCTAATGAAAGCCCACCACCTGTTGGGTTGGTAAGTTGGCTTGTGCCTTCATCGATTTTTTTTGATTCAGCCTGCATAAGTGAATCTATTTCTTGCTGTGAGAGCATGCGCTCTGTGCCATCGGGTTCTCTGAGCAATATCCTTGTGGTATCGCTTGGGTGTTCTTCTAGGATTTTATAATTACCTGCAGAATCTTTTTCTATGATAACAAATGCTCCTTGTTTAGCTGCTTGTGAAATAGCTGTATTGTCATTTGCTTCACTTGAGCAAGCATTGAGAGAAACAAGCACTAAGGCACTCATTGTGCCTATAATGGCACAATCTGAAATTTTACGCCAATGTTTTAATGCGTTCATTGCATACTCCTTTGAATATTTGTGTAATTTTAGCAAAGTTAATTTAAATGGCGATTGAATTTAATATGTCTTGGGTCAAAAGCATCTCTTAAGCCCTCACCAATAAAAACTAGAATAGAGAGCAAAAAGGCTATGGACACAAAGGCACAAATACCAATCCATGGAGCATAAAGGTTGTTTTTTGCCTGAACAAGTATTTCACCTAAGCTTGGCGAACCAACCGGAAGCCCAAAGCCTAAAAAGTCAAGCGAGGTGAGCAAGGTTATGGAGCTGCTTAGAATAAAAGGCAAAAAACTTAAGACAATGGGCATGACATTTGGTAGAATATGCTTAAATATGATATATATATTATCTGCACCCAATGCTTGGCTTGAACGAACATAGTCTAGATTTCTTGCTCGTAAAAATTCAGCACGAACTGCAGAAACTAAAACAACCCATGAAAAGAGCAGAATGAACAACAAGAGCCACCAAAATGAAGGCTCTATAATGCTTGAAAATATCATCACTAAAAATAAGGCAGGCATAGCAGTATATATTTCTATAAATCGTTGTGCATAAAGATCAAACATGCCCCCATAATAGCCCATTAATGCCCCAGCAATTATGCCTATTATCGAGCTTAATACAGTAAGTATAATACCAAAGGCTAAAGAAATGGCATATCCATATATAAGCCGTGCAAGAATATCTCTGCCTTGATCATCTGTACCTAAAATATTTTTTAGACTCGGTGGAGTAGGGGCGGGGGCATCAAGATCAAATATTACAGTATTATAACTATATGGAATAGGAGGGAATATAAGCCAACCATGTTGCTGTATAAGTTCTTGGATATAAGGGTCTTTGTAATCTGGTTCGCTATGAAAATCACCACCAAAAGTTGTTTCTGGATAAGCATGAAGCAGGGGAAAATAAAGCTGATTTTTATATGAAAGCACTAAGGGTTTATCGTTAGCGATTATAGGTGCAAAAAGGCAAACCAAAGCAACAAACACAAATAAAATAAAAGAGTATTTTGCCCTTTTATTGCTTGAAAAAACATGCATTCGTCGCTTTAAAAGGATATCCATGTTTGCTCCTTTAAGATTTTGATTCAAAATTTATACGGGGGTCTAAGAGATGATAACTTATATCGCTAATGAGTGTGGTTATAAGCCCTATAAGTGTAAAAATGTATAAAATCCCAAACATTACAGGATAATCCCTATTAAGCGTTGATTCATATCCTAAAAGCCCAAGCCCATCTAATGAAAAAATAATTTCTATAAGCAAAGAACCTGTAAGAAATATGCTCACAAAAGCCATAGGAAATCCAGAAACCACTACAAGCATAGCATTGCGAAACACATGCCCATAAAGTATTCGCCTTTGGCTCGCTCCTTTAGCTTTGGCAGTTATTACATATTGCTTATGTATTTCTTCTAAAAAAGAGTTTTTACACAGTAAAGTTAATGAAGCAAAACCACCTATGGTAAGAGCAATTATAGGCAGAGCAATATGCCAAAGATAATCAAGCATCTTTTGGAATGAATTAAGATTGTAGGCATAATCGCTATACAAACCTTTAAGGGGAAATATTTCCAAGAAACTACCGCCAGCAAAAAGCAATATAAGCAAAATAGCTATAAGAAAGGGAGGGATAGCATTGAATATGATAATAATAAAGCTACTACCCCAATCAAAAGAGCTACCATGCTTTAATGCTTTTTGTATGCCTAATGGAATAGAAATAAGATAGATAAATAAAGTACTCCATAAGCCAAGTGTTATAGAAACAGGGAGTCGTTCATAAATAATATCAAGAACTTTTTGTTGTTTATAAAAGCTTTCACCAAGCTCAAAAAACAGATAATTTTTCAGCATAAGAAAATATCGTTCTATAATAGGCTTATCAAAACCATAGAGCTTTTGTATTTCTTGTTTTAGGGCGTCATCTATGCCTTGTGATCCTCTGAAAGATTTTGTGCTATATACCTCACCCCCAACGCCAAAACCACCTTTTGAATCATGAGTATTTATATGCTCCAATTTTGCTATCATCTGCTCTACTGGACCGCCCGGAGCGATTTGAATGATAAAAAAGTTAAGAGTTATGATAATAAGCAAGGTGGGTATTATCAGTAAAAGCCGTTTAATGATATAAAATGCCATAAGCAAGCCTTGCTTTTTTCATTATTATAACTCAAAGCTCCTGAATATATACATAATATTATGGAATACTATTTGCTTATAGACACAAAAGCTTTAAAAGAAAGGAGTTAATATGGATACAAGAGTTTTAGGTGGAGTTTCAACAACACAATCGAATCTTTATGAAAATTTACTCAATGGGGATAATGCTCTTTTGACTTCTGAAAGAGTGAAAGCAAAAAGAGAGCAAAGCCAAAATAGCGATAATATTACAAAAGACAATGATTCTTTTAATAGTGATGATGCTCAAAAAGTTATTGATGATATTAACAGTGGGAAAACAGATATTACAAGTTCTTCCAATCAAAGAGCACTTGATACATTAAAGAGCCGTTTGCAATCTGTTGAAAATGAACTTAATAAACTTGATCAGCAAATGAAAAATCTTTCTAGTGGTAATATAAAGGTGATAAAAGCAACTTTAGCGGGAGTGGATAGTAGTGTCTCTGGTGCTTCTGGTGCTGGAGTAGCAGCAGGAATTGCTGATATATCAAGAGTAGCAGCTCAAGAAAATGTATCAGAAAATGGAAAAACAGATATTTCTAAAATAGGCGTTAAAGAAGCAATGTTGCGTTACCTTTCAGCAGAAAAAGGGGTTAAATTTGCTGAATTGTTGAGCTTACAAAGAGAGATAGCAGAGGCAGAAAACTTAAATCGTTAAAATTATTCTCACTCTCTAGGAAGCTTAAATGTATTTGTGCTTATTAAATTGAAAAAGTTATGGGTTGTTCTTAGGATAATTTTTCCATAACTTTCTCTTTCCCCCCCCCCTTTTTTTTTATAAACAATCAAACTTTTTAAAAAATGTAATATTGCTAACCTAAAGCCAATTATTGCCAGTGTGCAACTCATCTACCCACATACAGTTCACGTATACAATATCAAAACTTAGACAATAACTAAACCCAACTATAATTTAAACAAAAATACAAACTTAAAAATTTACTCAACACTCTATTTAAACTATATATAAACATAAAAATATAAGAACTCTTAAAAACA
>JARHYY010000129.1 GCA_029258405.1 Helicobacteraceae bacterium
TAAAGAATGCAATAATGTAAGTAATTAATCTCTATATATAAAAGATTCTTTGTTTATCTTATGAGATACATGAATATTACATATAACAAGCTATATGTGAAATGTTTGTGTGGTTTGGGGGGGATAAAGGGTTAGGTGTTGCTTTTAACTGCTTTAAATAAAGTGCCACTTTCATGCTTACCATCAAGCAAGAAATCAGCTATGCAAGAGAGATTAAAGGCATTACCTAAAAACATACTCTTTCCTCTTTGCATTAAAAAATGTGCTGCTTGCAGCTTGGTTACTATACCCCCTGTGGCAAATTCCATATTTGGTGTTGCTTGAGTATGCAATTGTTCTTGTTGAATATTGGATACAACTTTATGTAATTTAGCATCAAGAAATTTATGTGGATCTTTATCGTAATAACCATCTATATCACTCAAAATAACAAGCAAGGATGCATCAAAAAAATAAGTTACATGAGCTGATAATCTATCATTATCGCCAAAAACAATTTCTTTAGTAGCAGTTGCATCATTTTCGTTGATAATAGGTAAAAAGTTATGCTCAAGTAAAACATCAATAGCGTTTTTCGCATTAGTTGTTCTTTTACGAGAATCAAAATCATATGCTGAAAGTAAAAGCTGGGCAGGAAGAATATTAAACCTTTGAAAACAATGCCTATAAATATCCATCAATATTGGTTGCCCTAATGCAGCTAATGCCTGTCTTTTAGGAAGTGTTGTTTTATCCAATTTGCTTACACTAAAGCCAGCAGCAATAGCTCCAGAACTCACAAGAATTACATGGTACTTAGAGCGTATATGGGCTATAAATTCAGCAAGATTATTAATCCTATCTCTTGCCATGCTTTCTTTATCGCTTAATAAAGCTGTGCCTACTTTAATAACGATTCGTTCCACTATTATACTCCAAAAAGTCTTTAAGAATAAATTTTAAAATATTAATATTATCATGTGTATGTGATGAAATAGGTATAACAAAGGCTGGATATTGAATATCCTTTTGCTCTGACAAAGGCACAGTAGCAGGCATAAATAAAGAGCTTATATAGTGCATATGTTGAATAGGATATTTCTTACAAGTATTGTCTTTAAGCTTTAAAAAATCTATAAACTCTAAACAAAGGTATTTTAATTGTTCTGCATCTACAATATCGGTTCGGGATATAATAATGGCATATGGTTTTTTAAAGAGCTGTTCTGAAAATAACTTAAGTTCATTTTGAAGAGTGCAAAATTGTTCTTGCAGTGGAAAGGCAATATCAAGCACATAGAGTAAAATATTTGTACGCTCAATATGGCGTAAAAACTCTAGCCCTAATCCCTTGCCAATGCTTGCTCCTTTGATAATTCCGGGTATATCTGCCATAACAAATGAGCGGTATTCATCAATATTAACCACACCAAGAGAGGGAATAAGAGTTGTAAAAGCATAATCAGCAACCTCTGGAGTGGCATTTGAAATAGTGGATACAAGGGTGCTTTTACCTACATTAGGGAATCCAACAAGCCCTACATCGGCAATAAGTTTAAGTTCTAATAAAATATGTGCCTCTTTGCCTTTTGTGCCCTTTTGGGCATAGGTAGGAGCTTGATTAGTTGAATTCTTAAAATGTGTATTCCCTAAACCACCTTTACCACCTTTAAGAAAAAGGACTTTATCTCCAATATTCTTGAGATCAAGTACTAATGTCTGACTTTCATAATCAATAATTTGTGTTCCCGGTGGCACAATGATGGTAATGTCTTTACCGCTTTTACCTTTCATATTTTTAGACTTACCTTGCATGCCATCTTGGGCTTTATAATGTTTTTTGCCACGAAAACGAGAAAGTGTATCACAATTTGCACTTACTTGAAAATAAACATCTCCTCCATCTCCTCCATCTCCTCCATCTGGACCACCTTGTGCAATAAACTTTTCTCTTCTAAACGATACAGCTCCAGCACCGCCCTTACCTGAATATACAAAAATATCTACCTTATCAATAAACATGTATATTCATCTCCATGGTATCATTTAATATCATTAAGACTTTTTTCAACAATAGAAAAATCTGGCTTTTGTGGTAAGTATTCTTTTTCTTGTGTTCCATTCAAACGCTTCCAAACAAAGCTTTCACCAAGAAAACCTGTTTTATCGACACTGGCTCTAAGCTCTAAAGTATCTTTATCTTTAAAAGATATTTTAACATAATACTCTTTGCCATCATCAAAATTATAAATCATACCACCTGTATAGTGTTTGCCATCTTTTTTAAGGTTATATATAAAAACACTACCTTTATCAACACGATTACGCATTTTTGGATTTTGATTCATAACATCTTCTTTAGGTCCAGAACCATCTGTATTGGCAAAACCATAAGCATAATACATATTATCCTTTTTGAAGAACTCCACAACTGATTGCCTCCCGCTTTGTCCAACATGGGTTATAAAATACCCTGTAAGCTCTTCAGCTTGTAAATATACTGCAAAAAACAAAGCAATAAAAAACAATTTTGAAAAATACGATTTAAGCATTGATTATCCTCAAATAGTTTTTATTTTACCAATAATACGGGTATAGGAGCTTTAGTAATAAAATCATCTTGATTAGAAGAAAATATTTTATTAAAAAACGAATCAGCACTTTTGCCAATAACCAATAAATGAAAATTATTCGCCTCTTCTAGCACCATGCAGACAGGCTCACCTTCTTTAATCATAAATGTTGTATTAATACCTTTTTCTGAAAATTTTTGCGTAAATTTTTGAACAATTTCTTGTGCTTGTTTTTCTTCTTTATCATCCACCTCATCATAAGAGGCAAGAAGGGCATCGCCATAGAGAACAAACTCTGGTTTAATATGAATAAGAGTAATGCAACAATCCATTGCACCAAAAAAATCAATAATATAATCAGCCGCTCTTTCACATTCAGATGTATCATCAATAGCAAATAGAATCTTTTTCATATTGCCTCTCCTTAAATTTATTTTACCAAATTGCTTATTGCCTTAAAATGCTCATCTTTGCAGCTCTGAAGCGAACCAAATAAAAAACTTTCAGTGGAAATAACACTTACCCCTTCTCTAGCAGCATTCTCAATGGCTAAATGATGATTGCTTAAATTCCTTGAGCTGCATGCATCGGCTATAACTACCGTCTCAAGATGAAGCAAACGAGCATGTTTAAGACTTTGAAAAATACATACATGAGATTCTATACCAAAAAACACAATGGTTTTAAAAGAAGATTTTGAAATAAAAGAAACCATATCTTCATTGCAAAAAACACTAAAAGTTAGCTTTTCAAAACAAGGAAAATCTGTGTAATTCTCAAGAATAGTTTTTCCTAAGCCTTTCGTGTATTGCTCACTTACAAATAATGGAATGGAAAGAATTTTTGCAGCCTGCAATATTTTATTCCCATTATCAATAACTCTTTGAGATTCAGCTATGACTTTCATAAGTCTTTCTTGAATATCTACACATACAATTAAAGTTTTATCAGGTTGATACAACGGTTGTTCAAAAAGATACATAATCCCTCCTTTATCATTAATAAGCATATTATACTTTAAAATACCCTCACAAAAGATAACATATCCTTTATTTAATATATCTTAATAAGATTATTTTAAATAGTGTTTCTCAACGAAACATACTTTCTGTGTTTTATAATACAAGATACAACAAAGCAAAAAATAAATATTAATATAAGGGCATAGAAATGAGGCATTATATCTTCAAAGGAAGCACCCATTTGATTAAGTTTAATAAAGCCAGAAATTCCATGATATGCCGGAATAAACAAGGTAAAAATTTGCAAAAACTTAGGAAGCAACTCATGGGGCCAAATAAAACCCATAATAAAAATAAGAGGCAAAGATGAAATAAGAATAATTTGGGCAGGCAAAGATTCATCAGTTATTAACAAACCTAAAAAAGTTCCTAAAGCTATGCAAGCAAAAATAAAAATAAATGCAAAACACAAAAAATCTATAATTTGAGCATGAGTAGAGATGGCATACCATTCAAATGCTTTTCCACAAAAAAGCAAAAACAAAACACCATATAAAGCAGAAAAACACAAAATACGAGCCAAGATGAGCAAAAAAGGCGAAGATTCATTCCAGTAGCCTATAATGCCTTGTTTATTTTGTGTGTTTTGAACTGCCCCTAACATCATTGAAGCTATCAAGGAAGTTTGATGAAGCACAAATATCAATACAGCAGCAAGAGCATATTGCGTATAACCTATGCTAGGATTATAAAGAGGTATAGATTCAAGATGTATAAGATTAGAATCGTTGTTGTGAGGGGGTGTTGCTTTATTTAAATATCTCTTTAATCGTGTTTGAGTGCTAAAAGCGGTTATTGCAGCATTTAGTCCTTCTATAATAGTACCATATATCAAAAAATAAGAAGCATTAGCTTGAAATAGTGCTACAGATGGCACTCCCTTATAAAGATTCTCTTCAAAATACTCTGGTATCGTTAATGTGCCATAAATCTTGCCATCTACAATATCCTTTCGTGCCTGCTCTTCAGAAGGAGTTACATAATGCACATGAAGTTGAGGAGATGCAGACACAAAAAAAATCAGCTCTAAAGATGATGCGGTGCTATCCTTATCGATAATGGCTATAATTTGTTTTCTTACAACATCATTATGATAAGGAATAGGATAGAGCATAAGGTACAATAAAGAACCACCAAAAATAACAAGCACAATATTGCTTTGTGCAAAAATTGCTTTCCATTCTTTATGTAAAATATCAATAAAACTCATCTTGTTAAAACCTTTTCCCAAAGTAATCCAAAAATTAAAAATAATCCAAAAGGAAGCATGAGCACCATATCATTAAAACTCTGCTGCCACAGCTCGTAAAATGAGCCATCATTGCTTGACTGCTGAATATAAATACGCATAAAATACGAAATAGGCAAAAGCTCGCTATAAAACTGTGCAAAAGAAGGCATACTGTTTAATGGATAAGTAACACCAGCAAAAGCCAAACTAGGGGCTGTATATACAGCTATTGCACTTGATGTTCTCACAAAATCATGCAATAAAGCATAAAAGAAGATAACAATTCCACTAAGCACCAAAGCAAGAATTGCTAAGGCAATAATAACAATCCACACACTACCCAAAAAAACAAAATCAAGCATAGAGAATAAAAAAAACATACCACAACCCCAAAAAAGACTAAAAGAGCAATTAATTACTAAAGATTTTAAGGGAGCATAATGTCGCAAAAGACTAAGCATGCCCAATGCAACAAGGATTTGCCAAAGACATGGGAGTATAAGGGTTACAAGAAATTGAGCATAATTACTCCCCTCATTATATAGAGCATTAATATGAGGAATAATAGGAAGTGATTCGCCTAATGCGATATTAAAATTTGAACTTTTAATAATATTTTGTGCTACAAGATACTGTGTATGTGCATTACTCAACACCTCAACAACAGCTGCATTGATTGCCTTGCCAATGAGAACAAACTGCGTATTATAATACAAAGCCACTTCAGCACCTACACCTAATTTTATATTGCTCTCAAAATTATCAGGTATGATAAGAGTGGCAAAAAAATCACCTTTATTCAACAGTTTTTGAGCTTCATGCAAAGAAGAGATATAATGAATATCAAGTACCGGAGATGAAGAAAGCATAAACTTTAAATCAAAACTTGAAATCGTCCTATCATTGTCAATTACAAGTGTGGGCAATTTTGTTGGTGTTTTATTGTAAAAGGTAGCACATACAATAAATGCCAAAAGCAAGGGGAGCACAAGCCAAATTATCGCAAAAAATCTATTCTTTTCATGAAATAGTATCATTGTTTTTAGCATTATTCTTCAACAAGCACACTCATGCCCATTCTTATTGGAAGGTTATTGTGCAATATATGAGCATTTATCTCATAGGTTTTCATATCATAATCACCTTTTTGCGTTGTCGCTTTCCAAGTCGCAAAATCACCCATTACTGAAACATAGAATACTTTAAATCGTACCTTTCTGTCTAAAGCAGGTATATAACCTTCAAATTCACTTCCTACATTAAAACGATTCAATATATATTCTGGAATACTTATACGAAGCCAAGCGTCTTTTAAATCCACTATTTTCACTACTGGAAATCCGCTAGGGGCAAGCTCTCCTTGATGGATTAATATATTGCTCACCTCTCCATCAGATGGAGCAAAAGCATCTTTATCCCTCATATAAACTTCCACCTCATGAAGCTGCCCTAATGCAGCTGCTTCCTTTTGTGCAGCTGCTTCCTTTGTCTCTTCCCTTGCACCATCAGAGGCAATTTTATATTGTTGATAAGCGGTATCTTCATTATATAAAGCACTTTGATAAGCAGTATAAGCTTCATCTCTTTTTTGAAGGCTAATAACGCCTTCTGAAAATAATTGCTCTATCCGATGATAGCTTTTTTCAGAGAGCTCACGCATGGCTTGTGCAGCTTGCCAAACACTCTTTGTGCTTTGTATAGCCTCTGCTCTTGAGCCTTTTTGTGTTTCATCATTGAGTGCCTTGGCTGCTTCATATCCTGCTTTTGCTTGAGCAAATTTTGCCTCTAATTCAGGAATTTCTATAGAAAATATCCTTTGTCCCTTAGTAATTTTATCGCCCTTTTTGACATAAACATCCTCTATTCTCCCTGCTAGCTTTGAACTTACATTATACTCACGAGCTGAAATTTGCCCCTGCAAAAAATTCTTTTTAGGTTGATACGCACGATAAAAGCTTACTATAAGCCATAAAAGAATTAAAATGCCCACAAGTATGAGAGCTATATAAGACATCTTTATTTGAAAACTCTTAGCCATAAAACTTCCTTTGCTTATATAAATGAGTAAAACCCTTCTATATCACTGCTTAACACCATGAGTTTGGCAACAAGCATCATGTATTTATACGCAACACCTTTTTGCTCAACCATAGATGCTAAAAACATATTCCTTGCATCATTTACCTGCACTTGTGTAGCAATACCTTGTGCAAAAGCTTTTTCTTGTAACTTTAAATGCTCTTGTGCAAGCATAATGCTTGATTGAAGGCTAAAGTATTTCTCTTCTGCACTCTTTGCTTCTTTGTATGTTTTTTCAACTAATAAACGCATTTCACTAATAGCTTGAGATTCTAATTTATTAAGTTGTAATTCCGCTATTTTGGCAGCCTGATATTTTGGCAGCCTCCCTTCTGGGCTTATAATAGGCACTCTCACAACCGCCATTAACGACCACGGAGAAAAATGTTGTTCAAGTAGCGAACTCTCATCTGTCTTTACATACATGCCTTCCAAAGCTATCTGTGGCATGAATGATGCCCATTGTATATTAACAAATTCTTTAGCTTCTAATGTTTTATTGTGAATATTTCTTAAAGCGGGATACGCATTAATGGTTTGTTGTATATAAAATTCAAGATCTTGCAAGCCTAAATGCACTTTCAAAGAGCCACGAGGAATAATAATATGATTTTGCATAATCGTATTAAGGGCTAATTGTGCTATTTCTGTATCGCTTTGAGCCACCCGTGCATCATTTTTAGCTTTATCATAAGCGACTTGAGCACCTAGCACTTCTAGCTGTGCTATTTGCCCAGCTTTTTTAAGCTTTAAGGCATTTTGATAATGTTTTAAAGCAGATTCTTCTTGTTCTTGGAGCAAAAGAGATAGCTCTTGAGCAAAGAGAACACCATAATATACCCGCACAAGCTCTTCAAAAGTAGCTAATTTTTTCAATCGTAAAAGCTCTTTTGCATCTTGTAATTGAATATCAGCTATATTATTCAAATATCCTCTTGCACCCCCGGTATAAAGCGGAAGAACAACACGAACCACCCCAAGCATAACATTTTCATCAATTAAAGTAGTAGGGGGGAACATTTGCTTCAAGGCAGGGGGAGGGATTGGTAACATGGGCGAAGAAGGTATATTTGATGCAACATCAAGTATAACTGGATCACTTAATCTTGTATATAACCCAAGAATATCAACCTTTGGGAGATACAATGATCTCGCCGCTGTCTTGAGTTTTTGCGATCTTTGTATTCCTAATTCTTGAGCTTTAATTCCATCATTATGTTCTTGTACATAATCCCATGCAGCTTGAAGGCTCATTGGAAGCTTTTCTTCACCATAGCATAAAAAACATAAAAAAACACATAGAATAACATACTTCATTTACTTACCTAAACAAAATTTTCCAAAAATCATATCTAGTAATTCATCGGTGCAAAAAGGTTGCGTAATAGAATCTAAAGAGCTGAGAGCTGCCTGTATATGAAATGAAAAGAGCTCTAGCTCACCATGTTTAAGAGGAGAGAGAGACTTTTGCAGCTCATCAACAACAGTTCTAAAAGCTTCAATTTGTCTTTTTGAGCTTAGCAATAATGTTTCATTATGGTTCTTTCTTTGAAGAAACTGTTCTATTTGCTCCAAAAGAGGCACAACCCTCCCCTCTTTTGCACTTATCTCAACAACACAAAACCCTTCAAATAGCTTTTTATCTATAGAACAACCTAAATCAATTTTATTAATTACAATAATAACATCGGCATGTTGTGCTGTTTTTAAAAGTTGTAATATATGTTTATCATCATCATCAAAGGAATAAGAATCAAAAAGCCCTAATATAATATCACTCTGATAATATACATCAACACTCCTTTGTATCCCTTCATTTTCAATTATATCATAACTTTTATGTATGCCTGCAGTATCAACTAATATAACATTATGTTGTCCTATAAGTAAGTTCTCTTCTATGGTATCTCTTGTTGTGCCTGCCTTATCACTTACAATAGCCCTATTACGCAATAAAAGAGCATTCAATAAAGAGCTTTTTCCTGTGTTTGGCTTGCCTATAAGAGCAAGACGAAAGGCATTATGATGTTGTTCATGTGCTATAGAAAGCTGCAAAAGCCTATTGAATTGAAAAATTTTCTCATCAATTCTTTGAGTAATAAAATCTATAAGAGTATCTGGAAGATCTTCTTCAGCATAATCAATACCTACTTCACTATGGGCTAAAAACTCTACCAACATTTTACGCTCATTACATACAAAATCTTTTAAAGCACCTTTAAGTTGGTTCATAACTATTTGCTGTGCATGTTCGCTGTGAATAGAAGAAATTTGTGCTATGGCTTCTGCTTGGGTAAGATCAATTTTCCCATTTATAAAAGCTCTTTTTGTAAATTCCCCCGATTCTGCTAAACGAATGGGCAACCTATCTTTCAGACATAAAAAAGTATCTACAATTTTTTGAACAACAAAACTACCACCATGACATTGAATCTCAAGGACATCTTCGCCTGTAAAGCTATAAGGGGATTTAAAATAAATCACTATTACTTCATCAAGCACAATATTGTTTATATCATATATGGTTCTTAGTGTAGCATAACGCGGTTTAAGAGCATGTGTGGAATATGGGATTCTTAGAACATGACATACAGCCTTTAAAGCATGAGCTCCACTGATTTTAACTACAGCTAATGCTCCAGCCCCCAATGGTGTAGCGATGGCTATTATTGTATGCAGCATAAATATTCCATGCTTAATACCTTTAACTAATTAATTAACAATAACATATTTTTCGCCATCATTGCCATTGCGAAAAGAAACATACTTATCCGGAAATTCTGCTCTCAATTGTCTCAAAGCAATATAGGCTAGCACACCATCAAGAGTCTTTGTTTGTCCTTTACCTATCAATTTTATAGATTCTATAATAGGAGCTAAATAGCTCTTAATCATCTCTTCTTGATTTTTAAGAAATTCTGCAATTTCTAAGCGTATCATCAATCCATAACGCATACTAATCCAATTAAAAAGCATATATGATAACGCCTTATAACGATAACCCTCTTTGCCTATCAATAGGGCACTGTCATCGCCTTGAAGTTCTATAAAAAGCGTCTGATTGTCAAAAGGAACAACATCAATAGTATCAATTCTAAAAGGAGTGAGTGCAAATAATTCCACTAGCTCGGCTTGTACCTCTTTAGCAATTTCATTGATATTATAGAGTTCATGGCGAATAATATGACTGTGAGTAGTGGCATGATATTGCACATCATCTTTTTTATCTAAAATAGCAGATTTATCTTCTTGAATTTCTTTTGTTTCTTTCGTGTAAGAATCTGAAGTTTCTTGAAAAAAATTATCATAAATAGAATCTTCTGCTTCACTCAAGCAAGTTGATTGATGGGTTTGGTTTGCTACCTCTTTTTTAGCAATCAAATCTTGTTTATAATGCTCATGTTCAACATTATGTTTTTGAGGTTTATTCGCTTGAGCTTCAGATTCAGACACAACTGTTTTTTGTATAAAAATAGTTTCTTTAATGCTAGCAACAATAATAGCATTTTTTTTACCTACTCCTAAAAAACCTTTTGATGGCTCTTGAATAATCTCATACTCTATTTCTGAAATAGATACTTTAAGATGCTTGGAAGCTTCAAGCAAGGCTTCACTAATTGTTAATGCTTCAATTTTTTTCATGATTCCCTTCCTTATGTTCTACAAGTTTTTTACGAGATTCAAAAATTTTATTGATAATATATTGCTGTATAATAGAAAAAACATTACTTACAAACCAATAAAGCACCAAACCAGAAGGAAAAGTTATGAAAAATATAGTAAATATCACAGGTAGGTATTTAAAAATTTTCTCTTGCATAGGGTCTGTAAAATTTGTTGGGGTAATATGCTGTTGCAAAAACATAGAAATCCCCATTAACACAGGCAACACAAAGTAAGGATCCATAACTGATAAGTCATCAATCCACAATATCCATGGAGCATCTTTAAGCTCAATCGCATTATAGAGCACACGATAAATAGCAAAGAAAATAGGCATTTGCAAAATCAATGGCAAACAACCACCAAGAGGATTAGCCCCATGCTTACGATAAAGATCCATCATGTGAGTTTGCATTTTTTGAGGATCATCTTTATATGTTTGCTGAATCTCTTTCATCTTTGGTGCAATTTCTTTAAACTTTTGCATGGACATCATACCCTTATAAGTCAAAGGAAATAACACAAAACGAACTATCACAGTTAATAGTATAATCGCCCAACCCCAATTATGAGACAAACTATAAAGCCACTCTAATAAAGAAAATAAAGGTTTAGCAAAAAAAGTGATAATACCATACTCTACTACATCATGCAAAACGGGATCAATGCCATTGAGCTTTTTGAGCTCTTTTGGTCCAATATAGCCAGAAAAAGAAGCATTATCCTCAAAAAGTGCAAAAAGAATAGCATTGCTATCTTTATCTTGGCTCACAATAGTATTAAATGCCTCATTGTGATTGCTAGGTATATAAAGTACAGTTGCATAATAACGATCAACATTAGCTAAAAGTTGAGCTTGCCCTAGCTTTTGCTCTTCGCTTACATCGCCATCTTTGAAGGTAGAGATTGTACCATCACTTGCCCTCACAATCCCTCCTTTAAAAACAAAGCTATCATTTTCAACAATAGGTCTTGCACCCGGTGTTACAAATAAAGTTGTATTCAAAGAAGTAGGCTCAACACCCTTAAAACCTTGCAAGGTAACATCATAATGACCATCTGCATAAAAAGTCAGCGTTTTTTGTAGGGATAATTGATTATTCTTATCAAGTATTTGTGATAGCACAAGAGTCATGGGTTTATCATCAAGCACAATTTTTGTATGTCCCTGAATATTTTCATGAACATAAGGCTTATCATTCACAGAAAGAATACTGTATGGGTTTTGTAATGCATTTGCCTCTTTCATATATTCTTTATTATCATAGCGCACTTCTAATGGACGATAAGATTCCTGAGAGTTAAGAAGTGCTATTTCACTTTTTTTTATCTCATTAATAAGATATACTTGCATAATCCTTCCTTTTTTATCAATCAATAAGCGATAGTGTTCAGCAAGAATTTCAGCAAGAATTTCAGAGTCATCTTCACTACTTGTTTTCAAAGAGTTTTGTGAAGGCACATATGAAGAATCACTAGCATCAATTTTGCTTTCATCTATCTGGACTTGATGCGTAGATTGTGTATCTATAACTGTGCCATTAGTATCATTTATTTTTTCATTTATCTTTTGTGGAACAAAATAGTAGGAATACGGTATAAAAAAAATGATACATGCAACAACAGCAAGCAGCATTCTCATTTGAGGACTAAGTTGATTAATTTTATCAAACACGAAAATAACCTTTAAATATCTTTAATTTATAGCATAAACAACAATAAATATAGATAGTATCAATTTATATTGTTTTTAACACATAAAAACTCTTCAAGCCACATATATTCTTTTCTCTAGGAACAAGCCAAAAAGATATTTTATTTTTTGATTGCAAAGAATAATGAGGACAAAGTGTATTGCATTTCCACTTATACTTCCATAATATGGGATAATCTATACCACCAGACACAAACGGATTGCAACGAATAATACGATAAATAATAAGCATTAAAGCATAAAACCAAAAACTGTTTTTAAGAATCCAAATAGCATATTCTGAACATGAAGGATAATGCCTACAACAAGAACCTCCGATGGCGGGTGAAATCCATAGCTGATATACCTTACAAAACCAAACCAAACAATTTGTTATCATCTTAACAGAAACCTTGCTTATCTTAAAAATATTTTAAATTTATTATAAGTTACTTTATTAGAGTTAGGCGTTTTTGAGAAGCTGATAATGCCCCTACATTTCTTGCCAAAACAAAAAAATCATTCACAATTTCCTGATAAGAACAATGCACTATGGGATATTTTGCTATTAATACCACTCTACCTTTTTTCATTTGTGGTAAAGCAAAGCGATAAACCTCCCGCAATCTCCTGCGGATTTTATTTCTTACCACAGCACAACCAACTTTCTTAGAAACTATAAAACCAACCTTATGTTCTTTATCATGCAAAAAGAAAAATATAAAGGATTTACCATGCCAGCTAACGCCTTCTCTATAAAGAACTTCAAATTCTCGACTTTTTTTTAAAGTTTGTATTTTTTTAAACTGCAAGCCTCTTTCTTCCTCGGGAGCGGCGAGCATTAATAATTTTTCGTCCAGTTTTAGATTTCATTCTCGCCCTAAAACCATGCGTTCTTTTTTTGGGGGTATTATGGGGCTGATAGGTTCTTTTCATAAATTTTCATCCTTTCTCTATTTTTCATTGATTTTAAAGCCTAGCATAATAGCTTATTATTCCTTAAATAACTCTCTCATAATACAAATTTAGCAAAATATTTATGTAAAATTAATCTTTAATTAGGCTTTATAAGTATAGAATACATCGTTTTTACAAATTTTATGTTATTATACTTCAAATAAAAGAACAGGGAAACAGGATAACATATGGAACTTTATCATCTTTCACATACAGATTTAGATGGCTATGGATGTCAGCTATTAACAAGATTCTTATCACCAACTTTATTTAAAAATACACATTTTTACAATGCCAATTATGGCAAAGAGGTTATGGCTCGCATTTATGAAATGAGTGATGATTTTTATGAAAGCCATGAAAAAGAAGCAATGTTTCTCATTAGCGATTTAAACCTTACTCTTGATGAATGTCGCATATTAGAAGAGGAAATTGAAGACTTGCGACAAGAAGGTAAAAAAATTACCCTTCAATTACTTGATCATCACGCTAGCGGACAAGATTCCGCTGATAATTATAAGTGGTATTTTCTTAATAATGAACAATCTGCCACAAAAATTACTTATAATTTTTTTAATAAAAATTATAAGAATATCCTGAAAAATTCTCATGATTGGCTTGAAAGCATGGTTGATGTTATTGATGCTATTGATTTATGGAAAGAAGAATCATTTGGTTTTGAAATGGGCAAGGTGCTTATGCGCATGATTGTCGAAACTAAAGAAATTAATCGCTTCATGTTTGATGCAGCCCACAGAAACTATAAGCTTGATATGCTCATAAAAAGCAGTGCTTTTTTACAACAAGATAATGGACATATCGCCCTTGATAACCATATCCATGCACTCAAAAAAGAATTACTCGGAGGAAGTGTTGATGGTGATACTCTTGATAATATAGCCTCTGAAGCACAAGTAAAACTTCTTTGCGATATACAAAAAAAATGTGAATTTTGGTGCGATGGACAAAAGGGTTTTTTGTCCTATGGCATCGGTAATATTTCTGTTTTAGCCAATGCATTTTTAAAAAAATGTAGTGATTTTGATTTTTTTATTGATGTGGGCACAAGAGGTAGCGTGAGCTTACGCTCACATGATAATTGCGATGTAAGCGAAATAGCAAAGATTTATTTTAAAGGTGGGGGGCATAAAAATGCTGCTGGAGGAAGAATTGACTCTTTTAGAGAGAGTTTTTTATACAAAGAAATTAAAGAACATGTTCTCAAGCATATATCTGAAGAGCAAAGCTCTTCAAACAATTTATTCGTAAAAATAAAATATTAAAGAAATAGACTATGAAAGAGTATATTGATGAGGAAATAGCCTTAGAGCTTATAGATATGTTAAGTGTAGCCCTTTACTTTGCTGGTGTTAAAAAAGATTGTATGCAAAAAGCCATAGATTTATATCTCAAAGCTTTAGATGAGCATGATGAGAGCGAAGAGTATAATCAAGAATCCATCATCAAGATTATAAAAAACTTAAAAAAGAATCATAAGGATATTTTCAGAACAAGTATTGAGGAGCATGAAACATGAATACCTATCCTATTGTGATACTCTTTAGTGGCAATGGGAGCAACATGGAAAGCTTGTATAAAAATCTCCATCATCGATATATTGAAGATTGGTGTATAGAAATACCTATGGTTTTTACTAATAATCCCCATGCGTTTGGAATCAAAAGGGCAGAAAAACTTGGCGTAGAATGCAAAATATTATGTCATAAAAACTATAAAAATAGGGCTGAATATGACCAGCATATTATTGATATTATCCAACCATACAATCCAAAAATATGCTTATTGGCTGGATATATGAGGATACTTAGCGAAGTGTTTATTAAGAGCTTTTTAACCATCAATATCCACCCCTCTTTATTGCCTTTATTTAAAGGAGCAAATGCTATTAAAGAAAGTTTTGAATCAGATATGAAAATTGCTGGTGTTACTGTACATTATGTAAGCAAAGAACTTGATAGTGGAGCAATCATTGCACAAGAAGCATTTTATCGCAAAGATTATGAAACATTTGAAAAATTTGAAAATAAAATCCATAGTATTGAACATAAACTCTATCCACATAGTGTTTTTGAAGTGATTCAAAATACAATAAAGCTTTCTTGAAGCTAACATGAAGTACTATAAGAATATTTTGATAAGGAGACAAAAATATGTTGCCTTTCGATGATGAAGAACTCAAAACTCCTGTAGAGAACATCTTAGAGAAAGTAAGACCACAATTAGCTTTAGATGGAGGAGATGTAACACTTATTGGCATCAACAAAGGAAAGGTATATGTAAGACTAGAAGGTGCTTGCAATGGCTGTACAAGCAGTGTTACTACTTTGAAGTATGGCATTGAACGAGCTTTAAAAATTGAGCTACATCCCGATATTGAGATTGTAAATGTCCCACATGGTATGGAGAAACAATGGAAAAACCTTTAAAAACTATAACAAAAAATCAAAAACAGCTACTCAATACTTTAAAGAAAAGAGGAGAGAGTGCTTTTTTGCAAGGAAATTATAAAGAATCAGTAAAACAATATTCTAATGCAATTATTATAGGCAGTGAAGATCTAGAAAGCAAAGTTGGACTTTTGCTTGCTGATTTAGCACATGACTATGAAACAGAGAGCAAAGCTCTTTATGATTATTATCAAATTCTCAAAAAGGAGAATCGCTCAAGTGCAGATAAAATATTACTCAATCTTGTTAAAAGTTTTGATGGTAATATCAGTGAAATGGCAGCAATGACACAGGTTATAAATGCACTCAATATAGATAGAAACGATGGAATTCTTTATAGCGACTTCAAAAAACATATTATGGCTAGAGGTGATTTCAAGCAAGCATGTGAAGACATGATTTTTAGTACAAGAATCATTCTCACAAGCAAAGAAGATTTTATAGAGTTTTTAGAAATACTTGTTGATAATGGATTTGCTCGTATGGCTTTAGTCTATCTTGATGAAGCCTCAAATAAAATAAACTTTGACCTCAAGATTGGGGAAATTTATAAAAAAGTTTTGAGTAAATTATGAAAATCCTTTTTGATGGGGGGTGCTTTACTCATATAAGCGATGATTCTCGGCAGGTAGATAAAAATACAGCATTTTTACTCACAAAAACCTCTGCCCCCTATCAAGATCACGCACAAAAAAATGGTGTGCAAGTCTTTTTAACCCCTCAAATGCTTAAAGAATATTGTGGTTCTCTTCCAAAGATTATAGGCATTACCGGCACAAATGGAAAAACAACAACAACAGCAGCACTTTATTCGATACTTCTTGATTTGGGCTATAAGGTTGCCCTTTTGGGCACTCGTGGATTTTTCATAAATGAAAAACAAATTAAAGCAAAATCTCTCACCACACCTCCATTGCTTGAAAATTATGAAAATCTCTTGATAGCACAACAATGGCAATGCGATTTCTTTGTTATGGAAGTAAGCTCACATGCTATAGTGCAAGGGCGAATTGATTCCCTTGAGTTTGTCTTAAAAATTCTCACCAATATTACAAGCGATCATTTAGATTATCATAATAGCTTGGAGCATTATATTGCAGTTAAGAATAGTTTTTTTGATGATAGTTGTATGATTTTACTTAATAGCGATGAAAATAAAATAATTACAAGAAATTTTAAAGCATTGCGTACATACGGTATTGAACATAATTCTACCTACAAAGTAAATGCCTATTCTATTAAAAACGGAATATCAGCACAAATTCAATATGGCAAAGAAATATTTCCCTTGTTTTCACCTTTATTTGGGCGACATAATCTCTATAATCTTTTAGCTGCAAGTAGTGCCGCCCATATACTTACGGAAGCAGATTTAAATACCATACTTCAAAAAATAGAACATTTTGCTGGTGTTAAAGGACGAATGGAACAAGTAAGCCAAGAACCTCTTGTTATTATAGATTTTGCACATACAGAAGATGGAATGAAACAAGTTTTTGAATCATTTCTTCATCAAGATATTATAGCCCTTTTTGGTGCTGGTGGAGACAGAGATAAAAGCAAACGAAAAAAAATGGGAGCTATTGCAGAAAAATATGCCAAACGCATATATATTACAAGCGATAACCCAAGGAATGAAGACCCACAATCAATTATTGAAGATATTTTAGAAGGCATTAAGGATAAGAGTAAATGTATTATTCAACCTGAGCGCCCTTTAGCTATCAAGCAAGCATTAAAAAGTATGCAAAAAGGAGAAGTATTACTTATTCTAGGTAAAGGTGATGAAGAAGAGCAAATTATTGGCTCTCAAAAAATAGCTATGAATGATGCTTTGCTTGTTCAAGAAATGCTTTTAGCTTAAAAAACAAACAATATTGTTTTTTAAGCTATAAATAGTACAATAATATTATAAAACTTTAAAGGATAATTTTATTATAAGGGGTTAGTTATTATGTTTGTAGATAAAGAAAAATCTCTTTTACAAAAAGCACAAGCTCGCTTAAAAGAGCTAGAAAAGCTCAATCCACTACATGAGCAAACAAATATTCCTCAACTTTTGGAGGACACAGGTATTAGCAGAAGGGACTTTATGAAATGGGCAACTGCCATGACAACAGCTTTAGCACTTCCTGCAAGCTTTATACCATTAACAGCAAAAGCTGCTGAACTTGCCGATAGGCTTCCTATAGTATGGCTTCACATGGCAGAATGCACAGGTTGCAGCGAGAGTCTTTTACGCTCTGATGGTCCAAGCGTGGATAGTCTTATTTTTGATTATATATCGTTAGAGTATCATGAAACACTTATGGGTGCATCAGGTTGGCAAGCTGAACAAAATTTTGAAACAGCCATAGAAAAACACAAGGGCAATTATATCCTTATGGTTGAGGGAGGAATACCATCAGGAGATACAGAGCATTGTCTTACCATTGGTCCTCTTGGGCATTCTGGAGCAGAAAACTGTAAAAAAGCGGCTCAAAATGCTAAGGCAATATTTGCCATTGGTTCTTGTAGTAGCTTTGGAGGAATACAAGCAGCAGCACCAAACCCAACAGCAGCAAAACCATTGTATCAAATTATTACACAACCAGTTATTAATGTGCCCGGCTGTCCTCCAAGCGAAAAAAATATTGTTGGTAATGTTTTGCATTATCTGCTTTTAGGCACACTTCCTCCCACCGATGCATTTAAACGACCGTTATGGGCTTATGGGCATAGAATTCATGATCTTTGTGAGAGAAGAGGGCGATTTGATGCAGGAGAATTTGTCCAAAACTTTGGAGATGAAGGAGCAGAAAAGGGCTACTGCCTCTATAAAGTGGGATGCAAAGGACCTTATACATTTAATAACTGTTCAAAACTGCGTTTTAATAGCCATACAAGTTGGCCTATCCAAGCAGGGCATGGTTGTATTGGCTGTTCTGAACCAAACTTTTGGGATTCTATGGGTCCTTTTGAAGAGCCTGTTTCAAACCATCTTTTTAAAACAACTTTTGGTGGTGTAGGTGCTGATGCTATTTCAGATAAAATTGGTATTACTGTTTTAAGTGCTGTGGCAATTGGTATCGCAGCGCATGCTGCTCTATCTACAATTTTCAAAGATAAAGAAAACAAGCATTAAGAAGGAATGATTATGGCAAAGCGAATTGTAGTTGATCCTATTACAAGAATTGAAGGACATTTACGCATAGAAGTTATTGTTGATGATAACAATGTGGTAACTGATGCATTTTCAAGCTCTACATTATGGAGGGGAATTGAAGTTATTGTCAAGAATAGAGATCCAAGAGATGTAGGTTTTATGACACAGAGAATTTGTGGTGTATGCACATACTCCCATTACAAAGCAGGCATTACAGCGGTAGAAAATGCCTTAGGGATAGTTATTCCCCCTAATGCTGAATATACTCGAGCATTAATGAATATATCTCTTATATTCCATGACCATATAGTGCATTTTTATCATTTGCATGGTTTAGATTGGTGCGATATTGTATCTGCACTTAAAGCAGATCCATCTTTAGCAAGCAAAATAGCTTTTAACTATAGCGATAATCCTTTATCAACAGGAGCAGATGAGCTTAGAGCAGTTCAAAAAAAAGTGGCAGATTTTGCAAATGCGAAAAGCGGTTTAGGTCCTTTTGCAAATGCTTATTGGGGGCATAAAACATATAGATTCTCTCCAGAACAAAATCTTATCGTCCTATCACATTACCTCAAAGCACTCGAAGTTCAAAGGGTAGCTGCACAGATGATGGCTATTTTTGGCTCTAAACAACCTCACCCTCAAAGTCTTACTGTTGGGGGTGTTACCTGTGTAAGAGATATTCTTGATCCATCAAGATTAGGCGATTGGCTCACTAAATATAAATATGTTGCTGATTTTTGCAATCGTGCTTACTATGCTGATATTGTTATGGCAGCAGAAGCTTACAGAGATGAGCCAAGCGTAATGGGTGGCGTTAATGTAAAAAACTTTGTTTCTCATGCTGAAATTCCCCTTAATCAAACAGAGTATCTCTATAGTACAGGTTTAGTATATGATGGAGATATAAGCACACTCGTTCCACTAGAAGAAGATAAAATTACAGAAGAGGCTACCCATTCTTGGTATAAAGATGATGGTCCATTTCATCCTTACGATGGAAAAACTGAAGGACATTATACCGGGCTTAAAGATGGAGAAAGCATAGGTCCAGATGGGGAGACAGTACGCACAAAGCTTTTAGATATTGAGGGCAAATATTCATGGATTAAATCTCCTCGATATGATGGAAAACCAGTTGAAGTTGGACCGTTAGCCACTATTATGGTGGGGCTTGCTGCTAATAATCCTCGCATCAAAACAGTAGCAACACAATTCCTTCATGATACAGGTTTGCCCATTGAGGCACTCTTTAGCACACTAGGAAGAACTGCTGGACGATTGCTTGAATGCAAACTTTCAGCAGATTATGGGCATGAAGCCTTTGATTCTTTAATATCCACCATTAAGAGTGGAGATAAGCGAACATGCTCTCCTTATGTCATTGATAAGAATAAAGAATATAAAGGTCGCTACATAGGCTCTGTTCCTCGAGGAATGCTAAGCCATTGGATAAGAATAAAAAATGGAGTAGTTGAAAACTATCAAGCTGTTGTTCCATCAACATGGAATGCTGGTCCTAGAGATTCTTCGGGTAATAAAGGTCCCTATGAAGCATCTCTTATGGGATTGCAAATTGCTGATCTTGCACAACCTATAGAAATTATTCGCATAATTCATTCTTTTGATCCATGTATTGCTTGTTCAGTTCATTTAATGGACATGAAAGGAAATGAGTTAGGAGAGTATCGCATTGACCCTATTACATTCAATGCCAAATAATAAGGAGCAACCATGGATCAAGAACAATATGTAAGACGAATAGAATTCAGTGCTGCAACAAGAATATTGCATTGGGTGCGTGCCTTATGTATCTTTTTTCTCATTGCAACAGGTTTTTATTTGGGGTATCCCTTTATTATTCCACATTCCACATCTGAACCTTCAGGTTTTCTCTATGCTCTTATGCGAAGCTGGCATCAAATTATAGGTTTTGTGCTTATTGGAGCAACTATTTTTAGAATCTATATTTTTCTCTTTTCTAAAGATGCAAAGCTTGAGCGAACATCATGGAAATTTGCCTTTAGTCCATCAACATGGATAGCGTTAGTGAAAGCTTATCTTCTCATAGGTACTCATCCTGAACAAAAAGGCTCTTATAATCCTATTCAACTTTTTACCTATTTTGGTATTATGCTTCTTATCTTGCTAATGTCTATTACAGGGTTGATTTTATACGCTCATAGCTATCATGATGGGCTAGGTGGTATTGTTGGAGCATTTTTTAAACCCTTAGAAGTTGTCTTTGGTGGTTTATCAGCGGTACGCTTAGTGCATCACTATACTACATGGGCATTTATTATATTCATACCTATACATATTTATATGGCAACATGGAATGCTGTACGCTATCCAGGAGGAGGGCTAGATACTATTGCTGGTGGGTATCGTTACGAAAAAGAAGGTCATCAATAAGGCATCTATGTGAAAATCCTTATTTTAGGAATTGGTAATATCCTTTTTGGTGATGAAGGAGTAGGTGTGCATTTGGCACATTTACTCTCTAAAAATTATGTCTTTCACAGTGAAAATCATGTAATAGATATACTTGATGGTGGTACTCTTGCTCAATTTCTTATACCTACTATTATCTCCTATGATAAAGTAATTATTTTAGACTGTGTTCATATAGGGCAGTGCTCCAAGGTAGGCGAAGTCTATGCTTTTAACTTTAAAGAAGTGCCACTTAATATTACATGGAAAGGTAGTGCGCATGAAGTAGAAATGCTACAAACCTTGAAAATGACAGAAATCAATGGTGATTTACCTGATGTAACTATCATTGGAATCATTCCATATGTTATAGATAGCGATACAACCTTTGGGCTTTCAGATGAAGTTATAAAAGGGGCAAAAATTATGGAGCATACAGTACTTCATACATTAGCACAATGGAATATTGTTGCAGAGCAAAAAGCATCTCACTCACTTCAAGAATTGGCATATCAAACATTTAAAGGTTTCTAAGGATATATATGAATAAAGATATTAAAATAGCGTATATTTTTAGCTTTCGCTTTTCTTATCCATTTTTAGAATCTTTTCTTATTCAAATCGCTCAAAAACATTCTTTACATTTTTCGACATCTCATGATAAAGAAAAAGGATATTTTATATTATCCATACAAGCAAAGGAGCAAGAAATAAGAAAATTTTCTGATTCTCTTGCTGTAGAATTTCCACTTTCTCTATTTTTTTGCTTTCAAGATGTTAATCTTTTAAGTAGCGAAACGCTTATTCAAGCTCAAACACAGACTTATCCATCATTTCCGCTAGAAAATCAACGCATAACCCCCCAAGATTCTATAAAAATTATAGAAAATTCCTATAATCTTAAAAAATTCCCTTATGGTGGCTCTGTTTTTTTAGAAGGTATAAGGCTTATAGAAGATAATCAAGAAGCAAAGCCAGCGGTAGTATCTGAAAGCTTTAGGGCACTTGTACAAAAACTAAAAAATGGTGAAGAAATTTATATGCAAACCTTATATGGAGCAAAAATTATCACACTTGATTCAGCTCAAAGAGAATGGATTATGCCTTGTGATTCTGCAAGTTTAGAACTTTTATTTCGGGTGAATAACGCCCAAAGTGCGGCTTTGTTAAGCTTTGAAAAACCTATAGTATTTTTATCTCCCAAAACAATCCTTGAAGAAGAAATGTTGAAAAATAAAGACAACATATCTCCAAAAACAGCTCTATCAAATATCATCGCCTTCAATGAACAAGTGATCATGCCCTATGACTATTCCTTACATTTGCTTGCTTATTACCTTAGAGAATATGATATTGATTTTTGCTATCTTTATACTGCACAAACATTGCAATCACAAGAATCGCCCATTAATTTATTTTCAAATGGTTTTTTAGCTCCATCAATTCTTAAGACAGAACCAGCAACAGTGGTTGTAAGCGATAACTCCACCACCCTTATTGCTAGCAATGAACCATCTTTGCTCGATTATCCTCACTATCTCTCATTGCTTATTCAAGAATCAGGCTTAAGCGATTCATCTGCTTGCTTACATGCAAGCTATCATTTGCCTACAATGGTAGGTATTTTTAATGAAACTCAACTCAAGAAAATTCTTCATGTATCCTTCCCTCTACAGCTTAGTTCTTGGGTTCAAGAAATTATAAATGACAAAGTAGGGGCAAAACTTGTGCAAAATTACATCAAAGAATTTAGCCATATAGAAAATATCCTACTCACTCATAAAACAAAAAAAGCTGAAAATATTATTTCATCAAGTTCAAATATATTTGATGTGCTTGGTATTATTTATCAATTACTTTATGATTACCAAGAGGATATAGAAGCAGGCAAAGTTTTTATGCTCAAATATGCTGAAGATTTTTTAGGTAGCAAAGGACCAAGAATAGATTATAAACTCTATCCAAAAGATGGAGGTGTTGCTTTGGATCATCTGCGTATTTTGCGTTCATGCATGAGCTTTAGATTAGCTGGAGTTGATAAGGAAACTCTTGCTTTTGGTGTTATAGATAGCATGGCAGAGTTTTATGGAAATCTTATGAGGGATGTTTGTGATAATTTTATACTCAAAAATATAGTTATCAGTGGTTCAATGCTTTCTTTTAACCCTTTTTTTAATAGACTCTTGCATTTTTTGCCACCTAATATACCTCATACTTTCCCTATACATTTACCTCTTGATTGCATAAAAGGTGTGCAATAAATGGTATAATTACAAACAAGATATCTAAAGCATTATTTTAAACCTGAATAAGGAGCGTGGGCAATGTTTGACATCAATCAGCTTTCTTCGATGATTAATGAATTACAAAATAAAACTAAAGAAATGGAGAAGGAATCAGAAAACCGCCTTTTTAATATTAAAAGTGGTGGGGGGTTAGTTAGTGTAAGTGCTAATGGAAAAGGAGAAATTGTTGATATTATCTTAGATGATTCTTTGCTTGAAGATAAGGAATCATTACAAATTTTATTAATTAGTGCTATTAATGATGTACTTAAAAATGTCAAAGATGATAGGCAGTCTATGGCATTAGGAGTATTTGGTAATATTGGTGCTTTAAAGGAATAATAATGTTAAAAAAAACTATCCCTTTTATTATTTGTGGCTTTTTATTCCCAATGATTTTATGGGCAGCAGACTATTCAAGATGTGCACAGCGATTTGCTCTTTCTATGCAGAAAGTAGAAAATAGTTATGGTATCGCTCTTAATGAAAATGAGCTACTCTATTATGGAAAACAAGCTCCAGAAGATTTTAAAATTATAAAAAGTGATCCTTTTATGGGGCTTTATTTACTCCAAGCAACAAAAAAAATGACACCACTAGAGCTCAAAGATCTCACAGACGAAGCAACAAAAGGCATCTTAGGTGTTGGCTCTCCAGAAGGGTTTAGTGTAGGCAAGATTGTTAGCCGTATGTCTGGATTTTTAGACTATGCACAATTTAGTGAATTTACGCCGCAAAATAGTGTTATTAGTTCTATTTGCTATCAATTTTATGGGATAGGAACAGGTGATGGATTCATTGAATCATCTTATATTAAAAGATTTTTAGATGGAGACAACTTTACTTATGGCGAACTTGGTGCTTTATTTGTTAATGATTCTAAAAGAATCTTTGTTGATTATGTAGAGCCTTTTATAAAAGGTATTAATCTAGAAATGGGTGATGAAGTACTAGAAATAAATGGACAAATTCCAGCAAGCTTTAAGGAATTTTTACAAACTATTTATTCTCTCACCCCTAACACAGAAGCAAATTTTAAAATAAATAGAAATGGTGAAATTATTGATATAAGTACCGCTGTCTTTGAAAGAACAGGGGGTATGCTCCTCCCTCATCACTACCTCTCTGCATTGGGCATAAGTTTTTCAGATGATTGGACCATTCAACATATAAGCAACCCACCTACTGGGCTTGGCTTTGAGCGTCTTGAAGTGGGAGATCAAATATTGAAAATAAATAATGTCGATATGCCCCAAGATTTTATACAAGGTGCTAAACTCATAAGCAAAAATTCAAAGCAACCTATCAAACTCTTAGTTGTGCGAGATGGTTTTCAGTTTTTTGTAACTATCAATAAAACGGCAGAAAATGAATGGGGAGGTTTATTGGGTGAATAGCATCAAAAGCATATTAGATGAATTCGAAACCTTTATTCAACAAGCTACTCCACAAGTAAAATCATTTCATCCAGATTATGAATATGCCTTATGGGAAATGCTTAAAAATGGTGGCAAGAGATTTCGCCCAATGCTTCTTTTTTTATCAATATTGGAATTTAATCCAATTAAGTTTCAAGACGAACAACAATGTCTCAATATATTCAATGTAGCTTTGGCTCTTGAGTGCTTGCATACTTATTCCCTTATCCATGATGATCTCCCTGCCATGGATAATGCTTCACTAAGACGCTCTCACCCTACACTTCATATCAAATATGATGAAACCCTAGCTATTCTAGTAGGAGATGCTTTAAATACTTATGCCTTCTTTCTTCTTTCTCAAAATACATTCGAAGATTCTTTAAAGATTCAGCTTATTTCAGAATTATCCTACAATGGGGGTATGCATGGCATGGTTTTAGGGCAGGCTTTAGATTGTCATTTTGAAAACATACCTCTTTCCCTGCAAGAACTTGAGTTTCTCCACACTCGTAAAACAGGCATGCTTATTGCCAGCTCTTTAAAAATGGGAGCTATAATTGCTAATGTAGAACCATCTCTAATAAAAAAACTCTATACACTAGGCTTACGACTAGGGCTCATGTTTCAGATATATGATGATATTATAGATGCCACTCAAGAATCCATTCAAGCGGGCAAAACAACAAATAATGATTCCCATAAAAATAGCTATGTTAATCTTTTGGGTTTATCACAAGCACAAATATATCTCAATGATATGAAAAAACATTTTTTAGAAGAATGTAAAAATACCTCTACTACTTTTTATGATATTTTTGCAAACATTATTAATTCTTATTTTAAATAAAGGAAAATTAGTGAAAACAATACTCATCACCAATGATGATGGATTTGAATCCCCCGCTCTTTTAGCATTAAGAGAAGTTTTACTTCCATTGGCACGGGTTATTGTAGTTGCCCCGGCAAATGAGAGATCTGCTTGTGGGCATTCATTGACACTCACTGCCCCTTTACATTTTGTTGCTGTGGGTAATGATTTTTATAAGCTCAATGGCACTCCCACTGACTGCATATATCTTGCCTTACACTCTCTTTTTAAAAATAAGCCAAAACCAGATATTATAGTAAGCGGAATTAATCTTGGTTCAAACATGGGTGAAGACACTACCTACTCTGGCACAGTAGGAGCAGCTATGGAAGGGAGCATTGCACAGATTCCTTCTCTTGCACTCTCACAAGTGATGAATAAAGGACATTATAAAGGGGATTTTAGCTTAGCTAAAAAAGTAGCTTTTGAGATAGTATCACTTATTTTTGCTAAGGGTTTTCCATTGCCTGAAAGGCAATTTCTTAATATAAATATTCCTGATTGCGGTATTGAAGACTTTAAAGGTTATAAAGTATGTGAGCTTGGTTATCGCGTGTATGGAAACGATGCCCATCTTCACAGAAATCCGCGAGGAGAAGAGCACTATTGGCTAGGGATACATCCATTAGAATGGCAACAGAGAACAGATGAATATAATGACTTTAAGGCTGTTGCTGAAAATTATGTAGCTATTACACCACTCCATATTGACCTTACAAGCTATAATGAGATACAAAAGGTTAGAGAATGGATATAGAAACAGTTGATCGCTTTAGCAGGGTTCGTATTTTGCTTCAAAAAGAAGGTGTACAAAAGCTACATTATTCCTCTGTATTAATAATGGGTGTTGGTGGTGTTGGTGGCTTTGCTTTAGACTGCCTTTACCGTACAGGCATAGGCAATATTACCATAATTGATAAAGATGTTTTTGAAATTACTAACCAAAATCGTCAATTAGGTTCAAATGCATTAGGCGAGCCAAAGGTATTTGCCCTTGAAGCACTATATCCGGGCATAAAGCCCTTATATCGCTCTGTTGATGAAACGCTTTTGAATACGCTTAATATTAATGATTATGATGTTATTCTTGATTGTGTTGATAGTATTGATGCCAAAGTTGCCATCGCTCATTGGGGGCATACAAAGCTCTTAAGCTCTATGGGGAGTGCTAAAAGGCTTAATCCTTTAAATATCCAAACAGCATCTATATGGAAAACCTATAATGATCACTTCGCAAGAAAATTTCGTAATGCACTTAAAAAAACAAAATTTCGAGGAAATTTTAAAGTTGTATTCTCAACAGAAGAGCCGCAGTGCAAAGGGCTTGGGAGTTTTGAGGCTGTTACAGGCTCTTTTGGCTTGCAGCTTGCATCTGAAACTATACGAAAAATTCTTCATAAAAACTAAAGGAAACAAATGCTTAAAAAAATTTTTTTATTATTTTTCATTATTTGTTCTGCAAGCTATGCTGCCGAAAAGAGCTGGATTGTCCAAAAATGGATGAATAATTGTCAAAACAGGGCAGAAAATGGTTTAAACTTTGCTTTTGGACCTCTAGCTTTTAAACGGTGGAATTTTTCTCATAATGAAATTAATAATGATTGCAAAAAAACATTACAGGAAATAATAGGAAACTTTTATGCTAAAAAGGAAATTACTTTTACTGTGAAATATTTTATCGATAAAGTTGATATTGCTCAAGATATACGAAATGAAATAGAGCAAAATATTAAAAACAATATTGAAAATATTTTTAGCACCAATGATAAACATATTACAGCTAAAGCTTTAAAGGAGTCAGATCCTATTGATATTGCTTTTCTTGTTTATCTTTCCAAATTTCCTGTTTATTCTTCAAGCACAGATTTTGTAGATATTTTTTATGGAAGAATAGAAGGTAATTTTTATTTTAATAGTCTTTACAATATGGAATATCCAGTAGGTATTGCATATGATAGTCGTATAAAATTCTCTGAAGGCATAAATCAAGATTTCCATATTATCATTAATGATTATGGAGTAGCTTTTAAAGAAGTTATGGATAAAAATTTTACAAAAAAATATTAATCTATAAACTCAAATAAAACCTTTACAATTTGAGATATTTTAAATCTTATTTAAAAGATTATATGATATAAGCCATTATTTAAATAAGGATATTTTATGGATACTCTTAAAATTGGAAATCATGAATTTTCTAGTCGGCTCATTGTGGGTAGCGGAAAATATCAAAATTTTCAGACAACTTTTGAAGCCACAAAAGCATCAGGAGCAGAAATAATTACTGTTGCTGTAAGGAGAGTAAATATCACCAACCCTGATACAGAAAATCTGCTTGATTATTTCAAAGAATACAAAATTCAATTCCTCCCTAATTCTGCTGGCTGTATAACAGCTAAAGAGGCTATAGCACTTTTTAGACTCACAAAAGAAGCCACAGGCATTGATTTTATTAAGCTTGAGATTATCGGTGATACTCAAAAAACCCTTTATCCAGATATTGTTGAAACATTAGAAGCATGTGAAGCACTTGCTAAAGAAGGTTTTTGCATTCTTGCCTACACAAATGATGATCCTATTGTTGCTAAACGATTAGAATCTGCTGGAGCTAATGCAATTATGCCTCTTGCAGCACCTATTGGCAGTGGTCTTGGTATTCAAAATCGTTATAATATTGCATTTATTAAAGAAGCAGTCAATGTACCTGTTATTGTTGATGCTGGGGTGGGTTGTGCAAGCGATGCAACCATTGCTATGGAATTAGGGGCTGATGCTGTGCTCACAAACACAGCCATTGCTTGTGCAAAAAATCCCATTCTTATGGCAGAAGCTATGAAAGATGCTGTTAAAGCAGGGAGGGCAAGTTTTCTAGCAGGAAGAATCCCTAAAAAACCATTCGCTACAGCAAGTTCTCCAACAGAAGGTATGGCAAACCTTAATATATAATGAGCTTTATGCTTGAGTATATTGAAACTATCATTTTAGGAGTTTCATTAGCCTTAGATGCCTGTATTGTTGCATTTTCCTATGGTTTATACCTCAAAACATCAAAAATACTTTATGGTGTAAAGCTCGCTACTATAACATCGCTTTTTCAGTATCTTATGCCTATTATTGGTTGGTATATAATGAGCTGGGTAAATAGCGGGCTTAGTGTTTATTATGCAGGTATTATTGATCATTGGATAGCATTTATTGTTTTCTTGTTGCTTGGGAGCAAGATAATTAAAGATTCCACTACACAAGAAGATTCATCGCGACAAATAAAACTTTCATTTTTTACACTCTTGTTTATAGGGTTTGTTACAAGCATTGACGCACTTGCCGCTGGAGTTATGATATTTGTACAAAATATTAACTTATGGATCAGTGCATTACTAATAGGAATAATTACTTTTTTACTTGTTTTGTGTTCTTATGTATTCAGCAAAACATTCAGCAAGCTACCTGCAAAATATCTCGAAATATCTGCAGGCGTTATCCTTATATTACTTGGCTGTAAAATCTTGGCAGAACATCTCTATAGAGGTATCTAGCATATTCTATATTGAAATATTCTGTAAAATTTTATTAAAAATGCTTTTAAGCCTTGTAATATAGGGTAAAATTTGACAATATGTGAAATATAAGTTCATAAAACCTTGTTATACTTAGGTAGGCTTTATTGTGAATTTTGATAGTTTTAAGTTGGTTAAAAAGGCTAATTGACAGCTTTTGGATATTATTTAATGCTTGCTGTGTTTTAATGCATTACAGCTTTGAGGTATGCAATAATTTCTCTTCTATGTATGCAAACATCTCTTGCGAAATGCTCTCTTTAAATGCTTTATTAGTGCTAAATTCATTAAAGAGTTTCATGCTAAAATCACTTATTTCCTTTGTTGCTTTATTCATAAGATTTAAAAATGAATTTT
>JARHYY010000020.1 GCA_029258405.1 Helicobacteraceae bacterium
GTAATTAATCTCTATATATAAAAGATTCTTTGTTTATCTTATTGAATGAAATGATAATTTAAATTATGGCAAGCTGTGTCAAGTTTTTATGTATAGAAATGTTTGTGTGGTTTGAAATGGGAAAAACTTAGGGGTAATACCAAAGGGTTATCTATCGCTTAATGATATTCTTAGTTAAACCTATATATAAGTTAATATATACAACACAAACAAACACCATAAATACATATCTTAATGATATGAACCTTGACAGTAAAGCATTCAAATGGTTTGATGGGGAAGGGGGGGTGATCGCTAAGATCAATACAGATAAGATAAAATAAAAATTTTAACAAATCAAGGTTTAGAATAATCAAAATTGCATATTAAAACTCAAAGCAATTCCCAATTTAAAATCTTTAGGCTATTAATCTATCTCTAGAGCCAAAAAGTATGAACTTCATCAAAACAAAAACTCTATTTCAATCTTTTAATCACTATGATAACACTATGATTTCATAATTCAATATAGTTATGCAAAAGGATAAACAAAAACTTACAAGGGACCAATAGAAAAACCATTTTGCTATTGTTGAGTATGGTGCGGAAAAGAGGACTTGAACCTCCACGCCTTGCGGCGCCAGATCCTAAGTCTGGTGCGTCTGCCAATTTCGCCATTTCCGCTAATTTTTACATAAGGACACAATTATATCAAAGTAAGCTAAAACATATATTAATCTCATGAATGATGTTTGTAGAAATCAGCAAATTCTGCCGAAGTCTTTAAAATTTCTTCCTTTTTTCCAATGGATTGTATATGCCCTTTTTTTATAAAGGCAATATTTTGTGCGAGTTCTGCAACATTTAGACGATGGGTAATGATTAATGTAATTTTATTATCCATAATTTTGCTTAATGTTTCTTTGAATGTAGCTTCTGTTTTATTATCTAAAGCACTAGTGGCTTCATCAAGAATCAAAACATCAGGATTTTGATAGAGCACACGGGCTATGGCAATACGCTGCCTTTGCCCGCCTGAAAGATTTGTACCTCCTTCATCAAGGGTTGTGTAAATGCCCTTTTCAAGTGTTTGCACAAATTCCCATGCATTAGCTTCTTGCAGTGCTCTTTGTACTTTTTGAATGTCAATTTCTTCTGCATGCCCTAATGAGCTATATGCTACATTGTAAGCGATACTTTCATTAAAAATAGCTATTTTTTGTGTAACAATAGCTATTTTATTGCGTAAAGATTGCTGTGTAAAATTTTGAATATTCTCACCATTAATAAGTACTTCACCGTAAGAGACATCATAAAATCGTAAAATAAGCCCTACAAGAGAACTCTTACCCCCACCACTATGCCCAACAAGTGCTAGAGAATCTCCTCTATGAAGTGTGAGATTAATGTTACATAAAGCATACTTCTTGTTGTTATATGTCAAGGAAACATTATGAAAAGTGATTTTATCAATAGATCGAAGAGGTATGTTTCCATCGATAATCGTTGATGTTCGGTTTTTGATGTCATAAATCCGTTCCCCAGCAGCAATAGCTGCTTGAAACTTATTATACATCGTACTTAACCTTTTGATTGGCATATAGAGCAAGAATAAAGCTGTCATGAATGAAAAAAATTGTGGTGATTCCATATCGCCATTAATAACTTGAAAACCACCGATAAAAATAACTAATCCAGCTGTAATAGCAGCTAATATTTCCATCATAGGGGAAGTTAATTCGCTTACTTTTATTGCTTTCATACTTAAGTCAAAAAGTTTGGAATTTTCATATTCAAATCTTTGCACCTCCAATGTCTCGGTGGTGCTAGCTTTAATAAGCTCAATATTGCCGAATATTTCTGTAAGCCTTGAGGTTACATCAGAGTTTTTTTCTTGTGTTTTTTTGGAAATTTTTTTCATTTTTCTTGCTAAGATGGCAAGAGGGAATGAGGCTGTAGGTAAAATAATGAGTCCATAGAAAGCTAATTCAGTGTTTTTATAGAATAAAACAGCAAGAAGAAAAATCATGGTAAATGATTCTCTTACAAATTCAGCACAATAATTTGATAATGCCATTTGTACTTGTGAAATATCATTGGTGATACGACTAATGAGCTCGCCTGAACGTTTTTGCAGTAAAAATGCTATTTCAAATGAAAGTATTTTTGCTAGAATCTCATTACGTATCTCAAAAACCACCCTTTGCCCAACAAATGCGATGAAATAAGATTGCAAGTAAATTCCTATGCCCTTGAATCCATAAATGATAACAATAACAAAGGGGAGCAAGATTAATTGTGTTTTATTTTTTTCAAAAAATATTTCTTTCAGCACAGGCTCTACAAGATGAGCAGTTCCTGCAGTCGAAAAAGCAATAAGAATACTTCCTAAAATAGCATAGGAGAAATAAAGCCATTTGCCTTTTAAGTAGGGTAAGAATCTTCTTAAAAATTGTTGCATTATTAATTATAGCAAAATTTGCTATAATTATAAAACAAACAAGCAATATAAAGTGTTTAATTATGAAAATTTTAGTTATAAAATTTCGTCATATAGGCGATGTTTTACTGCTTACACCCCTTTTTGAGAATCTGCGGTTGCATTTTTGTAATGCACAAATTGATGTTGCTATTAACGCAGAATCGGTTGATATGCTTGAATATAACCCATTTATCAATAATATACTTATTTATGATAGAGATAAAATTAAATCACAAAAAGGTATAAAAAGGCTTATAGCTGAATGGAATTATTTTAAGTTCTTTTTTCATAATCATTATGATATAGTTATACATACTACAGAGGGAGATAGGGGAGCATTAATTGCTTTTTTAAGCAGGGCTTCAAAAGTGCTTACACCAAAAATTAAGTCGCTTTTTCGCTTTAATAGCACCCATGTAACCCCTCCTTATAAGGGGCATATTATCGAAGGACATTTAGATTTTTTGCGATTGCTAAATAAAGATGTGCTCTCAAAACGCGTTCTTTTAGTGTATAAGGATTCAGATTGGGCATATGTACAAAATTTGGGCATTAAAAAACCTTATATACATATTCATCCCTTGAGTCGATGGCAATTTAAATGTATTGATGATGCACTTATGGCAAAAATTATTGATTATTGTCAAGATAAACTTCAAATACCTGTTGTGTTAAGTGCTTCTCCAGCAAAAGAAGAGCAAGAGAGAATTGAGCATATCTTGAAGTTATGTCTTAGCACACCTATTAATATTGCAGGAAAAATTACACTCAAACAATGTGCTGCATTAAGCCATCATGCAGAATTCTATATAGGTGTTGATACTGCAAATACTCATATAGCCGCGGCTATGGATACACCCGTAATAGCCTTTTTTGTAGCTAGTGCAGTATTTCACTGGGGGGCATGGGATAATTCTTTGTGGGAATGCCCATACACCAACAGTAATGGTGTGCAAAAAATGGGTAAGCATACATTATTTGTCAAAAATACAGCATTATCTGACCAAGAAAGGATGAGCAACCTTAAAGCATATGGTACATTTAATTGTGCGAATTTTGATTTTTCTATTTTACAAAGAGAACTTAATAATTTATTACATAAAAACTAAGGATTTTATTTCCAACTTTTAAATAATCTTGAATGATGCCTTTCATAGAGTTAAAAATTCAAGGCAATAGACATCTCCCTTGGATACATTGATTAATATCTATACTTAAGGGTAATGCCCCACTTCCCTTACGATTTTTGTTGCCCTTACAATCATGCACAGAAAAAGCTTCATTAAAAGCATTAATGTAAGAAGACTGTAATTGCATAGTTAGTACCATGTATATAGTTTGCATACCATTAAAGGAAAGAATGCGTTTGACATCATTAATATTACTCGCAAAAGAGGATAGAAGGTATTTATCATACTCCTCAAAGCTTGATAAGCGGGTAGTGTTTGTGGGTATAAAAAGCACACCATTGTTTAAAGCAATGGCAGGGAGTGCATATCCACTTCCTTGCCCTTGTGCATTGCGTATATAAACACCAACAATCCATATGCTACCTATAGGTGCATTAAATAATTGAGATAAAATACTCTGTGCTTGTTGTGATGTTCGTGCATACCCATTTATTGAAAAGAAGTATTGGGGTAGCATATTAAGCGTGATAGCCCGATATATTTGGGCGGCATATATTCTCTCTCGCCATGTTTGAGCGATTAAGTCATTAGCTATGCTGTAAGCCTCTAGTTGATGTGCTAAGAGTGGATAACGTGCATAAAAAGACAAAAAAGGATTTGTGCCCTGTTTGGTATCAAAAAAATAACCTCCTGAATCTAAAGGCTTTTGTGGATTGTTTATGAGTTCAGCAATTATTTGGTAGGTATGCAGTAAGCATATTGCACAATCTCCTGATTTTTGAAAAACCCCATCGGTGCTTGAGGCAATTTGCCATAACCTTCTTTTCCAAGCATTGCTTAGAGTAAAATGAGCAATTAAAAGCGGAGAAGAATATGGCACATTTGCTGTAGAATCATGTTCATTAAGAGCTTGAAAATGTTTTATTAACGCACGATTAGCCACCTGTGCATTTTTAAAATTAGTTTGACTTGAATTATCTGCTGGGCAGTTTTGGAGTTGTCTGCCTAAGTTTGCATTTATAAATCGATGCCAATCTTGCATATCATCAGAAAACATAAAAAGTGATGTAGGCTCGTTTATTTTATCTTTTGAGCGATATTTTTGAGAAGAAGTGTAGGGCACTCCCCAATGCATACCATTTTTTGTAAGGCGTAAAAAATTATTCGCATAATCTTTTAATACAGCCATATTATTATCGGCAAAAGCATGAAACCTCCATTGCTGCCTTGAAAATTCTGCACTGTTACTTAAGGCACATTCATTATATTTTACCCAATTCCACTCTTGTTCTTTTGTCTGCATAGAAGTAAGGCATATAAGCTTTTTTGTTGTTTTGTCAAATTCTGCTATCTGTAAAGTTTCAGGATTATAGATTAACTCTACTAAGGCATCTTGAGATGATTGATTGCTATGAATATAATATATGTTGGTATCCTTAAGGGCTTTATTGCTTTTTTCCCAAGCAATAAAGCTGCTTATATTAATGCCAGCTGGGGCAGCAATGGTGTTGAGCCATTTATGCATATCATAGAGCATATGTTTTGTATATTGTGCATCATCATAAGTAGTGGCAATAAGCTTGTTGTCTTGAGTGCTTTTAATTTGCATAGCAAAATCTGATGTGAAAAATATATTATTTTTCACAATAAATTGTTGTTTATGATCATTAAGCACACAAGGACGCAATGTAATTTTTGCAGAGGAATCACTTAAATCCCCTATGCTCATGCAAAACCAGGCATTATTAATATACCATGCAACTCGAGAAAAAACATCATAACGAGCCAAGGGAGTTTCTTTGTTGCAATTTTGCAATAAAATTTCTTCTTGGTCTAAATGAGGAGTATAGCAAAGTATTTGATCATGTCCAATTTTTACAGCAAGAGATTTATCTTGAGGTGAATGAGTGAGTTTTTGAAAAGGAGCACAAAATAAGCTAGAGGGCAGCGAGCAAGCAATTATACATATCATGAAAAAAATGTGCATTATTTATTCTCTGTCTATAAAATCTTCTCGTATTTTATAGGGCGTTTGATAAAACCTATCTGAATACAAATGCAATATACTTCTCCTGCTAGAAAACCTTTTTTTAATATGGCTCAATAATTTCTTGTTTCAATAATGCTTTTATGATTGTAAGGAAATATAATAGTTTTTGCTATACTGTTACAATAAAAATATAGGGTAGATAGATGTCAAGCACAAAGCGTACAATTATGTCTATGAATGCTCTTTTTATAGGCATGTCCTTTCTTTTTGTTGGTAATTCTCTTATTGTGAGTTCTGTAGGAGTAATATTAAAAGATTCTGGTATGAGCGAAATAGCTATTGGAGCTATAAGCTCATGTTTTTTTATCGGGGCACTAAGTGCTACTATTAGCGGACATAGAATCATTTCAAAAGTGGGGCATATTCGCTCATTTGGAATTTTTGCTGCTCTTTTTGCTATCGCGAGTCTTTTGCATAGCCTTTTTGATAATTTGTATTTATGGTCAATTTTTCGGCTTTTATTAGGGTTTTGTTATTATGGGTTGCTTATGGTGATTGAATCGTGGTTAAATGAAAAAGCAAAAAATTCTGTACGCTCCCGTGTTTTAAGCTTTTATGAGGTTGTATATTATCTTGCTTCTGGGCTTGGAGTATTAATTATTGCTCTAAGTTTGGATAAGCATTCTGTATTTGTGCTTGGAGCTTGCCTTATAATGTTCTCTACCTTACCTCTTTATCTCATTCGTATTAAAGAACCTATTTTGCCCCAAAAATCGCCTATTTCTTTGCCAAAGATTTTTGATATAGCCCCTTTAGCTCTTGTGAGTAGTTTTATTGCAGGAATGCTTGTGAATGGTTTTTTTGCTATGGCTTCTGTATTTATGTTGCTGCAAGGATTTGGGGCACAAAATGTATCCTACTTTATTGCTTCTGCTATGCTTGGTGGTTTCTTGGCACAAACAAGCATTGGTGCAGTATCTGATAAATTAGGAAGAAAATTTGCCATTATGCTTTGTGCGGGCATGGGTTTTGCTATCATGCTTGTATTTGTGTTATTTGATTTAACTTTTTTAGCACAATGTTTTTTGGTTGTTTTTTTAGGTGGGGGTATTTTTTGCTTATATGCCTTAGCTTTAGCCCGAGCAAATGATATGCTTAAAGACAAGAGCAAAGCAGTTGAGCTAGGAAGGGCTGTGCTATTTTGCTATTCTCTAGGTTCTCTTTTTGCACCATTAAGCTTAGGGATTCTTATGCAACATTTTGGCACATATGGTTTTAGTTGGTTTTATCTTGCCTGTCTTGGATTTTGTTTGATTTTTGCACTTAACAAGCCAAATATCCGTAAAAAAGACTATAAAACTAAACCGGGCAATATGGCAATGCTTGATGAATAGTATGTTAATAAGATTTGCAATCTTGTTTCATTTCCTTAAAATAATCATTGCTTTTTTGAATAATTTCTTTATTATCTGTTATGAACAATGTTTCATAACTATTTTCAAAAGCGTTTTTAGACCAATTTGCTGAACCGATAAACATTTCTTGTTGATCAATAATGGCAAGTTTCATATGCATAATCCCAAAATATTTGCCGTTTTTTGAAGCCCTCCCTCTAAGGGTGCAAACATCGATATTTTTGAATTTTGCTAAATATCCAATGGTGGAATTTTGATTTTTTGGTTCATTAGCCTCTTCATCATAGATGATGGAAATACGAACACCTTTAGATGCAGAATCTCTTATAGCCTTAGCAATTTCTCGGTTAGTGAAACTATATATGGCAATGGATATTTCTTGTTGTGCATTTTCAAGAGATTTTATGAGTCTCTTGAGAGCTATTTTTTGCTCTTTGGGCATAAGAAATATCTCTTGTTTTGCTTGTATGGTATTCATGGATAGAAAAAGAGCCATAATGAGCAATGTGAATATTTTCATGGTATTACCCTTTGTTGTGTATTTTTTAAAGTAATCAATGTTATAATACTTGAAATTTATTAATATATGTTTGAAGGCGATTAAATGAAGCTTTTATTAGTAAACTCTAACCCCATAGTGCAAAAGCTTGTAAGGCTTAGTGCAGAAAAGGTTGATATTCTTGTGGTGGAGACAGATTCATTAGAGAATGTTGAGACTGATGATGTTGGATTAGTTTTTGTAGATGATAAATCTTTTACAAAAGGTATGGTAGAAGAAATTGCAAGACTTTTTCCAGAAGCTAAATTAGGTTATATTTATTCAAAAAATAGCTCCAAAGAGGCGGGTTTTTCTATTTATGTGCAAAAGCCATTTTTGCCTACAGATTTTGTAGAATTGCTTAAAAATGAAACAATTGGTATGGATAAAAAAAGCTTCGTAAGCCCAGCTGCTGAAACAATGATAGCAGATGATGCATTAAATGTTACAGATGCAGAAAATATCCCTGATTCTATTATAGAAGAATCTCTTGAAGAGTCGCTAACTGACAAAACTCCTGAAGAAGGGGAAGATGAACTCACTTTTGAGGAAGAATTTGACCCTGATTCTTTACCACATGCACCAGAAGGTTCAACAGAAGGGCTTGAAGGGCTTGAAGGGCTTGATACAGATGTAAATAGTATTTTGGGTGGAGATGATGAAAAGCAAAGTGCTAGCACCATGGAAGACTTGGATGGTTTGGAAGGCTTAGAAAACTTAGACGGCTTAGAGGGTTTAGATGATTTAGACCTTGAAAATAATAAGAAAAGTACCGAGGGAGAATCAAGCTTAGAAGAAATAAGCGAAAGTAATGAGGCAAATATTGCAAGCAATGATACTGAAGCGAACAAGAAAGAGGAAAATATTTCTGAAGATATTAATACACAAAAGTTGAGTTCTTTTGATGCTGTAGAAGATTCTAAAGACAATTTAGATGCAGGTGATTTAAGTGCAGAAAATATGGGCTTAGGAGAGGTGGAATCTGAAGAACAATTATCCCCACAGAATATTTTAGATAGTGATGATATTGCTGAAGTAAGAAATCTTCTTGATGAAGAAGATGAAACAACAGAAATAGATTTAGGACTAGAAGCAGAACCAACAGAAAAATCGAATGAATTGAATGAGTTAAATTTAGAAGATGGGGCACAAGAATCAGAAGATGAAGAAATAGATTTAGAAGCACTAGAAGAAAGCATAAAAGAAGATATATCGATTCCTGATATAGACAGTAAAGACGATTCAGATGATTTAAATTTAGGAGATGAGCTCAATATCGGTGATGATACGATTGCAGATTTAGATATAGATAATGAAATTTTGGAAGCGGGCATAGATGATGATTTAGGATTGCCTCTAGAAGAGCCTATGGAGACAGCAGAAGATATTTTAAGTGATGCAGGATTTGAAGAGAAAGAAGGAGATTTAGCAGATGATGATTTCAGTTTGGATTTAGATGATAATTTGGGTTTAGAGCAAAGCGAACATATAGAGGAAGCAGTAGAGGATACACAAGAGGATTCTGTAGCACCAAATGCACAAGATGTGCAAGTTGATTTAGATTCCCAAGTAAATATAGAAGAGCTTAAGCCTGAAAGTATAGATACTCAAAAGACATTTTATGAAGATGAAAGCGATAAGGAACTACAGGCATTAAATGAAGTTGATGTTGGAGCGGCTCTAGGAGAGCAGATAGAGCTACCAGAAGAGACTTCAGAAATACCTATTGATGAGGCTTTAGATGTTGCTATCCCTGCTGTTGTTACAGGAGTTGCAAACGTTGCAACAACAGCATCAGAATCGACAGAAGATACAAACAAAAACATAGAGGATGCAAAAGAGCAAAAGAGCAATAATCCTACTCTTTCTGCTGAAAAATCTTCAGAAATGCTCAATGTCTTGCAAAACCTGCCTCTGTCATCATTAAAACAGTTATTAAATGGTATGCAAATTACTATTTCCATTTCTTTTCCTGATGATAAAAAATGATATATACAGGTGGGATTATTATACTTACAGGACCAAGTGGTGCTGGGAAGAGCTCACTTACCCAAGAAATTTTTAAAGAATTTAACGATGTGCATTTTTCTATTTCTTGCACAACAAGACAACCAAGAGAAGGTGAGATTGATGGTGTGCATTATCATTTTATTTCTCAAGAACAGTTTTTACAAAAAATTCAGCAAGGGCATTTTGTAGAATATGCCCAAGTACATCAAAATTTCTATGGAACAACAAAACAAGAAATTGAACAAAATATTGCTATGGGCAAATTGCTTTTGCTTGATATTGATGTGCAAGGGGAGTTAAACATTAAAAAATTATACCCCCATTGTTCTTGTTCCATATTTATAACCACTCAAACACAAGCAGAGCTAAGAAAAAGACTGCAAAAACGTTCAAGCAATACTTTGGAAGATAAAGAAGAAATAAATAGAAGATTAGCCCATGCTTATGATGAAATGATGTGTATAGAAAGATTTGACTATTTAATCATTAATGATGATTTTCAAGAAGCAAAACAAAGGCTTGTTACTATAATTCATGCTTTTAAGAATCGTACTAAGCACTACAATATCCAAGAATTCACAAAAAAATGGATTGATAGTTAAGCAATTACATAGTCCATTTATGATATAATAGTATTAAACTTCTAAAAAAAGGAAAAAGGAGTCTGTATGGGTCCTAGTGTTCAACAATTATTAATTGTTTTAGCCATTATTATTCTTATATTTGGAGCAAAGAAAATACCAGAACTTGCTAAAGGGTTAGGCTCCGGTATAAAAAATTTTAAAAAAGCGGTGAAGGAAGAAGATGAAAATACAGAGCTTGCCCAAACAAATAAAATTGAGGGCAATGTAACTGCACAAAATCAAAATATGCAACAAAGCCATCAACCACCTGTGCATAACAATATGTCCCATTTATCATCTCAATCAGTACAACCACAGCAACATACAACACCACCTTCAAATTCTACGCAATCATAAGGGGTTTCTTTTTGCATAATATAATAAAACAATATATTGCTGATGTGTTGGATATAAAGCCAGAGCAGATTGTTTTAGAACGTCCAAAGAACCAAAAGCTTGGGCATTATGCTACGCCTTTGTCTTTTGTGCTCGCTAAAGAGCGGTCTTCATCGCCGCAACAAGTAGCTATGGAGATTCAAAAAAAACTTGAAGATGTTAATAGCTCGTCTTTAGAGCCTATATTTTATGAAATTACTTCTGTAGGAGGTTTTATTAATTTCCGTCTCTCTGCACAGTTTTTGTCGCAATCAGCACACAAAGCATTATTGCAACAAAAGGATTTTGGAAAAAAAGAAAACAATAAAGCTATCTTATTTGAGTTTGTAAGTGCTAATCCTACAGGACCATTGCATATAGGACATGCAAGAGGGGCAATTTTAGGAGATTCTCTAGTAAGGATAGGCAAGCATTTGGGCTATAAAATCATTAAAGAATACTATATTAATGACTATGGCAGACAAATATACCTCTTGGGAATTTCTATTTATTGGAGCATGCGAGATGTTTTAGGGCTTTTTGTTTGTTATCCTGATGAATATTATCGTGGAGATTATATTATTGAAATTGCTAAAAAAGCTTTAGAGTATTTTGGAGAAGATATATGCAAATTAGATGCTTCTGAAGAAATAGTAGAAAAGCTTTCTGTATTTGGCAAAGAGATGATGTTGCAAGAGATTAAAAATAATCTTGAACAAATCAATATAGACTTTGATTCATTTATAAGCGAAAAAAGTCTTTATAAAGATTGGGCATTTATTTATGATGAACTTCAGAGAAATGAAGCTGTATATAATAAAGATTCCAAAGTTTGGCTTAAAACACAATCATTAGGAGATGATGAAGATAGGGTAATTATTCGAGAAAATGGTAATCCTACTTATTTGGCGGGTGATATTATCTATCACTACAATAAGTTTAAAAGGAACTTTGATTCTTACATTAATATTTGGGGTGCAGATCATCATGGTTATATTGCACGGGTAAAAGCTGCCTTGAGCTTGCTTGGTTTTGAGAGCTCCCGACTTGAAATTATTCTTTCACAAATGGTTAGTTTGCTGAAAGCTGGAGAGCCCTATAAAATGAGCAAAAGGGCAGGAAATTTTATTTTGATGAGTGATGTTGTTAATGAAGTGGGCTCAGATGTGTTGCGTTTTGTATTTCTTAGTAAAAAAAGTGATACACATTTAGAGTTTGATGTAGAGGAAATAAAAAAAGAAGACTCTAATAATCCCATATATTATATTAATTATGCTCATGCAAGAATACATACCCTTTTTAAAAAAGTAAATAAACCTTATAGTTACATTGATGAATGTTCTTTGCTTTCTTTATTGACTTATGAGGATGAAACCTTAAGGAATGACTGTGTTGAACTCCTATTCTTAAGCTTGCAATTACCTCAAGTTATTGAAGATTCTTTTAAAATAAGAAATCTTGTAAAAATGAGTGATTACCTTAAAAACCTTGCTGCTACTTTTCATCGTTTTTATAATGCTCATAAAATTATTGGCTCAATAATGGAGAAAGAATTATTAAAACTTTGCCAAATGGTCGCTCTTTCCTTGAAACTGGGTTTAGAGTTATTAGGCATACAGGCTCTTGAAGCTATGCATAAAGAGATAGGTCAAGAAAAATGAGTGATCTTTTTTCTTATAAAACATTTTTGCGACCATTGCTTTTTAAAATTGATCCAGAAAAAGCACATAAATATCTTATATGGCTTTCTCGTATTATTCTGCCATGCCATCTAGCATATTTAGCAAAAAAATATACACTTCTTGATAGCCGTTTATCGTTTGAGGTGCTTGGACTTCATTTTTCCTCTCCAATAGGTTTAGCGGCTGGGTTTGATAAAAATGCTCAAATGATCTCTTTGCTAGGAAGTTTAGGTTTTGCTTTTCTTGAAATAGGTACTTTAACGCCACAGGCACAAGAAGGAAACCCTAAACCTCGTATATTTCGTCTTTATGCTGAAGAATCACTACAAAATGCTATGGGTTTTAATAATCAAGGGCAAGAGCATGTGGTGCAAAATTTGCACAAAACAGTGCCTTTTGTTTTACCCATAGGGATTAATGTGGGTAAAAATAAAGCAACCTCCCAAGAGGATTCCATAAAAGATTATCAGAAAGTTATTAAAACTCTTGCACCATATGCTTCTTATCTTGTCGTTAATATTTCATCGCCAAATACAGCAAATTTAAGAGATTTGCAGAATAAAGATTTTATAGCAGAGCTTTTTGAAAGCATTAAAAATATTACACAAAAGCCTGTTTTTCTTAAAATTGCACCTGATATGACAATAGAATGTATTTTAGAGCTCGTTCAATGTGCTATTGACAATGGGGCAAGTGGTATTATTGCTACTAATACCACTACAGATTATACATTAAGCCCTAATGCGAAGCAAATAGGTGGTATTAGCGGTGCATTACTCAAAGAAAAAAGCTTTAAGATTATGCAAGCTTTAGGTAAAGAGTTTTATTCTCGGACAGTTCTTATAAGTGTTGGAGGTATCGATAGTGCCAAAGAAGCTTATAGGCGCATTCGTGCAGGTGCTTCATTAGTACAAATTTATACAGCACTTATTTATCATGGTCCTTATATTGTATATGAGATCAACAAAGGCTTGCTTGCTCTTTTAGAGCAAGATGGATTTTCTCATATTACAGAGGCAATAGGAGTAGATGTTTGAAAAAAATTGTTATCATTTTATTATTTTTGATAGGAGTGCTTATGGCTGGTGCGTTGCCAAAACATTATGAAAAAGATTTAGATAACGGTCTTAAAGTTGTTATTGTTCCCTTGAATAATAATTCAGATGTTATTACAACCAATGTATTTTATCGCGTTGGTAGTCGTAATGAAGTAATGGGTAAAAGTGGAATTGCCCATATGTTGGAGCATCTTAATTTTAAGTCAAGCAAAAATCTTAAGGCAGGAGAATTTGATGCTATTATTAAAAATTTTGGGGGCGTTACTAATGCTTCAACTGGTTTAGATTATACCCATTATTATATCAAAAGCTCATCAGCAAATCTTGAAAAATCTTTAGAGCTTTTTAGTGAGCTTATGCAAAATTTACTTCTTAAAGATGAAGAGTTTCAGCCTGAAAGAAATGTAGTTGCAGAAGAAAGACGATGGCGAACAGAAAATGATCCCTTTGGATACTTATACTTTCGTCTTTTTAATACCGCCTTTACTTACCACCCATACCATTGGACTCCTATTGGATTTATGCAAGATATACAAAATTGGACTATTCAAGATATAAGGGCATTTCATGCAACTTATTATCAACCAAGAAACGCTATTGTTGTAATTACAGGTGATATTGATTATGAAAAAGCTTTTAAGATGACTGAAAAGTATTTTGCCCACATAAAGAATACATCAAATGAAATTCCGATTTTTTATCAGAATGAACCTGTGCAAGATGGACCAAGGCGAGCTGAAATAAAAAAAGAAAGTGAAGTAGAAATGATTGCACTTGCTTTCAAGACAGCACCTTTTAATCACAAAGACCAACTTGCTCTTGATATTTTAAGTAGTATTTTAGGAGATGGAAAAAGCTCGCAACTTAATCGCACTATTGTAGAGGAAGATCGCCTTGCTTCTTCAATATATGTGCACAATATGGATAATATTGATCAAGGCTTATTTTTCATTTTAGGAGTTGCCAATCCCAATATAAAGGCAAACAAAGTCGAATCAAGCATATTGGAACATATTAAAAAGTTACAAGAGGGCAAAATAGAAGAAGCAGAGATTAATAAGGTAAAAAAGAATATTCTTGCCTCTTTTGCACGTTCTATAGAGAGCAGTAGTTCTATGGCTAGTGTTTTTGGTGGTTATTATGCAAAAGGTGATATAACACCTCTGTTAGAGTTTGAGGATAAGCTCAAGGATATTACTAAAGAAGATATTATTGATGTTGCGAATCGTTATTTGATTACTGATGGAAGTACAACAGTTATTTTAAAAAGGTAATTTATGAAAAAAGTACTTGGCTCAATGAGTGCATTAATAACTCCTTTTAAGCAAGGAAAAGTTGATGTAGAAACTTATGAAAAACTTATAAAAAGGCAAATAAAATATGGCATGGATGCTGTTGTGCCAATGGGCACAACAGGAGAATCAGCTACACTTTCTCATCAAGAACATAAAGAATGCATAGAGATTGCAGTGCAAACCTGCAAGGGAAGCGGCGTGAGAGTCTTAGCTGGTGCTGGGAGCAATTCTACCTTAGAAGCTATTGAACTTGCTCAATTTGCTGAAAAAATGGGTGCAGATGCTTTGCTGTGTGTAACCCCTTATTACAATAAGCCAACACAAGATGGACTTTTTGAACATTATAAAGCTCTAGCCACCTCTGTAAATATTCCGCTCATGCTTTATAATGTGCCATCAAGAACTGCTTTGAACATAGAACTTTCAACCTTGTATAAATTAGCACAAATACATAATATCTATGGAATTAAAGAAGCAAGTGGCTCTATGGAGCGCATTATAGCTCTTAATGCCTCTATCCCGCAAATGAGTATTGTAAGCGGGGAAGATGCTTTAAATTATCCTATCTTAGCTTATGGTGGGCAAGGAATCATATCTGTTACAGGCAATTTGTTGCCATCAATGATAGTGAAGCTTTATCAAGCTATGCAAAATAAACAATATGAAGAAGGGCGAAGCATTAATAATAAACTCTATCCCATAAATCAAGCTCTCTTTGTCGAGACTAATCCTATTCTTATTAAAGCTGCCATGTATATCGCTGGGCTGATTCCATGTTTGGAATATAGATTGCCATTGATACAACCAAGTAAGGAACATTACCAATATATAGAAGATATTATGAAAAATTATGAGGTGGAATTATGAGAGGAAAGACTTTGGTTATAAGTGGGGCTACACGAGGTATTGGTAAAGCGATTTTGTATCGTTTTGCAAAAGGAGGTGTTAATATTGCTTTTACTTATAACAAAAACGAGGAAGAAGCCAATAACATTAAAAGAGATGTAGAAGTAAAATATAATGTTAAAATTCGCTGTTATCCTTTAAATGTTTTAGAACCAGAGCAGTATAAGGAATTATTTGCACAAATTGATAATGATTTCGAACGAATAGATTTTTTTATTAGTAATGCTATTATTTATGGAAAAAGTGTTGTAGGTGGTTTTGCACCTTTTATGCGACTTAAACCTAAAGGATTAAACAACATTTATACAGCCACTGTTTTAGCTTTTGTTGTGGGTGCTCAAGAAGCTGCAAAAAGAATGAAAGAGGTGGGCGGAGGAAGCATTATTTCATTGAGCTCTACAGGTAATTTAGTGTATATGCCTAATTATGCTGGACATGGAAACTCTAAAAATGCCGTTGAAACCATGGTTAAATATGCCGCTGCTGAACTTGGAGAATGGGGCATACGAGTAAATGCAGTCAGTGGAGGACCTATTGATACTGATGCGTTGAAAGCCTTTCCAGATTATGCGGAAATTAGAGCAAAAGTTGAAGAGCAATCCCCATTAAATCGCATGGGTAGTCCTTCTGACATTGCAGGAGCATGTTATTTTTTATGTAATTCAGAAGAAAGTGCTTGGCTTACAGGACAAACTATTGTCATTGATGGTGGTACAAGTTTTAAGTGAGAAATATTCCTAATATTCTTACTTTTTCTCGTATTTTATTTTCCTTTCTTCTCTTAATTATGGCATTATATGGAGAATTTTTGTTACCCTCGCCAATCCATGAGAGCTGGAGAGATTATTGTATGTGCCTTATTTTTATGATAGCGAGTATCACTGATTTTTTTGATGGTTTTATTGCAAGAACATATCAAATTACAACAAATTTTGGAGAAATATTTGATCCTTTGGCTGATAAAATGCTTATACTCTCTGCTTTTCTCGTGTTGCTTATGTTTGAGCGTGCCAATATTTGGGCTATTTTTTTAATACTTAATCGTGAATTTTTTATTACAGGATTAAGGGTTTTAGCAGTAAGCAAAGGAGTGAAAGTAGCGGCATCGCCATGGGGCAAGTATAAAACAGGATTGCAAATTGCAGCTATTGGTTGTCTGCTTATGAACTTAATGGAAATAGGAACAGTGCTTCTGTGGTGTGCTGTTGCACTTACCCTTTATTCGGGCTATGATTATCTCCATTCTTACTTGCTTAAGCGATAAATATACTTTAAAGGGAATTTCATGCGTTATTTGTATTTAAGTGCCATGATGGTATTTTTTTTACTTTTGTATTTATTTTATAAGAGCTACTTTATAGCTTTAATGATGCTTGCTTTTATGGTGCTTTTTCATGAATGGGGACATTTTTTAGCGGCAAGGGCTTGTGGTGTGCGGGTTGATATATTTAGCATTGGGTTTGGGAAGCAAGAGTGGTGTTTATGTTCTTTTAAATGGGGGCAAACAGAATACCGTATTGCTCCCATTTTACTTGGCGGCTATGTTAAAATGAGGGGGCAAGATGATTTAAATCCAACCCACAAAGATAATGCTCAAGATAGCTATACTATGCAACCACCCTATAAGCGTATCATAATTCTTTTTGCTGGTCCTTTTGCTAATTTGCTTCTTGGTTTTTTTGCGTTAAGTGCAATTGCTCTAATAGGCAAAGAGGAGTTAGCTCCAATTATTGCTGCTCCGCAGGAGAATACTCCAGCCTATGCTGCACATCTTCAAGCAGCTGATGAAATTGTTGCTGTTAATGGCATTAAGGTTCAAACTTGGGAGCAAATGAGTGCTTTGATTCAAGAACATGAAACAGGACCTATTACATTAAATATTTTAAGAGAGGGAAAAACAATAACAAGCATTATTACCCCAGAATTAAAAACATTGCCAAATATTTTTGGAGAACCTGTATCTCGTCTTGTAATAGGTATTCGTCCTCTCCCATTTACTGCTATTCATCAACCACAAGAAAACACCTTAGCTCAAAAAATTGGCTTGCAAAAAAATGATATTATTACAGCTATTAATGGCAATAAAGTATGGAATTTTGAACAAATCAATCAAGGGCTTAACCATATAGAGCACATCACTTTTTTACGCAATGCTGAAGAAAAAAATATTTATCTCCCTGAAGCAATGTCTTTTGCAAATGCCTTAGATTTTGGATTGCTCCCTGCTGCTGATTCTGTTCGTGTTATTGATTATGGCTTATGGGGTAGCTTGCTAAAAGGTTTAGAAGAAAGCATTAAAATGTCTTCATTAATGCTTGTTTCGCTAGAGAAAATATTTGTAGGTGTTGTCCCTGTTAGCGAATTAGGGGGTGTAGTGATGATTATGCAAGTTACATCTGAAGCAGCAAAAACAGGAATTATTGCACTATTAAGCATAGCGGCACTCATTTCTTTAAATTTGGGCATTATCAATTTATTGCCTATTCCTGTTCTTGATGGGGGACATATTGTATTTAATATTTATGAAATGCTTTTTAAACGCTCACTAAATCCAGAAATACTCTATCGCTTTACTCTTGTGGGTGTAATGCTAGTTGTTGGGCTTATGCTACTTGGGTTATATAATGATATTAGCCGTATTATTCAATAAATAAAATATGAGAAACTGCAAAATTGGAACTACTTATGCTTATACAAATAAAAATAGAAGCAATAAGGAACAATCAATGAAAAGGATAGCCCTTTTAGCAGGTATAGCTTTTTATGTGGGAGGTTGTTATTTTCCCAACCAATGCGGATTATCACCGTTTTATTATGACGAAAAATATTCTTTTTATGATTCTCAAGGCATGTATCATGAAGTTTGCCCTTCGAGCAATGTTATAAACTATGACCAAATGCGTCCTCGGTATGGAGCACATAATCCCTATGTGTATGATGATTTTTTAACGCCTGTTCCAGCCGATTCGCCAAGAGGTATGCAAGCACAACAAAGAGAGCTTGAAGCTTGGGAGAATAGACAAGCTGATTTAGCAGAAGGGCAAAAAATGCATGGTGGAAAAAATAGTGCTTATCCGCAGGGCAAAGCACCTTTTGATGATTGGATGCTTGGATTTTAATCATGCGATTTTTTGGAAACGACTGCATAAAAACAAATATAACATCTGACGTTATAAAAAAATTTCTTCAAGAAAACATTAAAGAAAGATTTCATGAAGATATTCAAGCCAACGAGGTAATAGCACTTCTTTTTCATAAAATTCAGGCTCTGCCTCCATACTGTAAGCCATTGCATTATAGCGAAGGTGATATAGTTGGATTTCATGATGAATCTCTCTCAAGTGATATTTATAGATTAGCAAAACAGCTTAGACCATGGAAAAAGGGACCTTTTTTGGTGGGTAACTTTACTATCGATAGTGAATGGGTGAGCTCCATAAAATATAATATTTTAGAGCCACATATAGATATAAGAAATAAAATTGTAGCTGATGTAGGTTGCAATAATGGTTATTATATGTTTCGCATGCTTAAACATGCTCCAAAAAAGATTATAGGTTTTGATCCTTCAGCTCGAGCCTGTTCGCAATTTCTACTTATAAACCATTTTCTGAAAACATCTATAGAATTTATGCTTTGTGGAGTAGAGCGTCTTGAGCTCTTTAAACCTTTTGATGTCATTTTTTGCTTAGGCGTTTTATATCACCGTACAGATCCTCTATCAACCCTTAAAATTTTGAAGAGATCTCTTAATAAAGGTGGAGTGTTATTTTTAGATTCAATTATTATTGATGATGATTCATACACTGCCTTATGCCCAAAAGAACGATATGCTAAAATGAAGAATGTCTATTTTATTCCTACTCCTAAAACCCTAGAATCATGGCTATTAAGAGCTGGTTTTAGAGATATACAGTTTATCGATAAAAAACCAACCACTTCACAAGAACAAAGACAAACTGAATGGAGCAACCAACAAAGTTTGAATGATTTTCTATGTCCCAACAACCAAAAAGTTACTATAGAAGGTTATCCAGCACCAATAAGGCTTTATGTAAAAGCATGTATCTAACATAAGTTTTAATTTTAATAATTTTATTTATTTGCTTATATTTTTAGGACATCTTGAGAATATAAACATAGAGCATGCTATAAATACAGATAAAAATAACGCTTATACCTATAAGGATAATACTTGAATGCACAAAGTAAACAGCAAGAACAACAAAAGGAATGTTATATGCTAAAATAAGTAACGAAGTTAAAAGTCCGTTCATAAAACATTTCTGATATATAAGTGCATGTAAATGCTTATCATCTGGCAACAGAGGGGAAGTCTTAAATATAAGTTTCTTCCTAAAAATAGAAAAAATAACCTCATAGAATGGATACACCATTACAGCAATTCCAAACCAAGCACTAATATATTCTGATGATTGTGTGAGAATAATCAATAAAATGGCTAACATACAACCAATAAAATATGCTCCTCCATCTCCCAAAAATATCTTTCCTTTTATGTTGCATAAGAAAAAGGCAAAAATAGCACCTAAAAGAATGAAAATATCATTTGCTATTACAATATTATCATTTATATACAATATAGCCACAAGCACCATTAATGCGACGCCAGATGAGAGTCCATTAAACCCATCAATAATATTCATAGCATTACTCATGCCTACTACACAAAAGACGCTAAATGCAAAGGCTATGACAACAGGGATATAAAAGCCTATGTTAATATCTATCAACAAATAGCCCATTTCATAAATAGCAATACCTGCACCAATGCTTTGTAAAATGAGTCGCAATAATGGGGATATTCTTTTAGTAATATCCTCTAAAAAGCCACTAAGGAATACAAAAAATATGCCCACAAAAAACAAAACTGAATGGGGAGTATCACTTATATAAGAGATACTCATAAAGGCAATAACAATACCAAGCCCACCGCCACGAGAAATGTTTCCTTGGTGGGTTCTCTGGGGTTTTGATACATCTGCTTTATCTATAAAAAAATTATAGCGATTTGAAATAAAAGCTACTATATATTGCAATGCAAAAGAGAGCAAAAAACTTGCAGCCCATAGATATAGTCCTGTTTCTTTCAAGAATCTGCCTTGAAATAGGTCATCGCTTTTTGTATATCCTCAAAAGCAATAGAAACCGTTTCCCCTTCTTTATTTTTTATGTAAATTTTATTAGAATCTGCATTAAATAATTGTCCTTGAATATTTTTTTGAGTACCTTTAAGTTTAATCTTTACATGCTCTCCTAATGCACCTCTGTAATGCTCGACATTCTTTAAAGCTCTCTCAATGCCCGGAGAACTCACTTCAAGAAAATACTCATACTCAAAAATTTCGTAGGTATCAAGCAAGGGTGATACAATATGGCTAATCTCTTCACATTCATCAAGCCCAACCGCACCATGCTCTTTGGTTATGCTTATGCGAAATATTTGTTTGTTATTCTCCTTTAGAACAACAATATCATAGAGCACACAACCGCATGATTGCACGATAGATTTTATCTGTTGCTCTAATTTAGCTTCAATCATTTTGTCTTTCTTTCGCTATTTGTGCAAAAATAAAATCAATTCTTTGTTCTTGTTCCAAAAAATTATCAAATTCAAAATGCAGCTTAGGGCAACGAAACCAGTTTGTTGCTTGCAAACAATATTCCTTGAGTGCCCCATTTGCTGCTTTAAGCTGTTTAAGAATTTCTTGTTGTTTGTCTATAGGTATTGAGCTTGAATCAAGAAAAACTTTAGCATCATATTTGCCTTTTGAAAGAATAACATTTACAACGCATAAGCTATTTAGGCGAGAATCACTCAATATAGATAAAGCCTCATTTAATAATTCAAGCAAAAGAGATTCAGCTCTTTTTTGTTTAATATCTTTCAAATGTTTCATAATGTTTTAGTCTTTTTTGTTTCTTTATAGGTTTCAATAACATCATTAACAATAATATCGTTAATATTTTCCAACATAATACCACATTCAAAGCCCTTAGGCACTTCTTTTACATCATCTTTAAAGCGCTTCAAAGATGTTATTATGCTACCATGCACCACAACACCATCGCGTATAATTCGTGCCCTAACACCTTTTTGAATAATCCCATCACTCACAAAGCAACCAGCTACAACTCCTATTTTTGGAACTTTAAATACTTCTCTTACCTCGGCTTGTCCTGTGCTCTCTTCTTCGAATACTGGGGACATCATGCCGCTAAGAACACTTTTTATTTCATTTACTAAATCATAGATAACAGAATATGTTTTAATCTCTACTCCGATCTCTTTAGCACGACTTTTAACAATGCCCGTAGGACGCACATTAAAGCCTAGAATGACAGTATGTTTGCTTGTTTGAGCTAACACGACATCACTTTCTGTGATCCCTCCAACGCCAGAATGTATAATATGCACTTTTACCTCATTATTGCGTATCTTCTCTAAACTACCTTTGATAGCTTCTAGGCTCCCTTGTGTGTCTGTTTTGATAATAATGGGTAGGCTTTTAAGCTGTCCTTCAGCTACCATACTGCTTAGCTCATCAAGACTCACCTTGGTAGAACGAGAAAATTCTTTTTGTCGCAAATATGAAGCCCTTTTTTCAGCATATTCTCTTGCCATGGCATCGCTTGCAACAGCCATGAGCACAGCACCAGCAACAGGCACTTCACCAAGCCCTGTAACAACAGCTACTTCAGAAGGACCTATACTCTTTATACTTTTACCTGTGTCATCAATAAGGGCACGGACTCGCCCATAAGCTGTATCAGCAACAATACTTTCACCCACTTTTAATGTTCCATTTTTTACAATAACTGTTGCTACAGGACCTTTTCCTTTTTCAAGACTACTTTCAATAACCACAGCTTTTGCAGAGGCTTTCGGGTTTGCCTTTAATTCAAGAATTTCTGCTTGAATTAAAATTGTCTCTAAGAGCGTATCAATCCCTTCGCCCGTTTTAGCAGAAATGGGGATAAACTCATGTGTCCCTCCCCACTCTATTGGCGTATATCCTAGCTCTGCAGCCTCTGACTTCACTTTGTCCTGATTGGCATCTGGTTTATCAATTTTATTGATAGCAATAATTACAGGTACATTAGCTGCTTTTGCATGGTCTAGGGCTTCTATGGTTTGTGGTTTTATCCCATCATCTGCCGCAACTACAATAATAACAATATCTGTTACACCTGTTCCCCTTGCACGCATTTCTGTAAAAGCTTCATGTCCGGGCGTATCAATGAATGATATAAGATTACCATCTTTACTGATGGTGTAAGCACCAATATGCTGTGTTATCCCTCCTGATTCTGTCGAAACAATTTTTGTGTTGCGAATTTTATCTAAAAGAGAGGTTTTTCCATGATCTACATGCCCCATGATAGTTACAACAGGGGGGCGATTGCTTAAATCTTGCTCCTGTTCTTGTTCTTGCTGTACATAATCTAATGCTTCTGTATCATCTTCTACAACAACTTTTATCCCTAATTCTTCAGCAAGTATTTCAATAGAATCTCTATCTAAAAAGTCATTCTTTGTAACCATCATACCAAGGTTAAATAAAATTTTAATCACATTAGAAAGCGTACAATTAACTTTATCGGCAAACTCATAAGCTCTAATACCTTCAGGAATAGTAATGGTATCATCTTTTATTTGGGTAGGCAGTGGTGCTGATGGTTGCGTTTTCTGCTCCCTTTTAACATCCTTTTCTCTATCTTTCTCTCGCGGTGGATGGCGATAATTTTCTTTTTTTGTTTTTTGTGTACGCTCAAATTCTTGTTCTTCTTCTTCAAAAACATCATCTCGTACTGTCACATCGAAAAGAATCATATCTTCATCTTCATCATCATGTCCGCTAAAATGTGTGAAATCTCTATCATTTAACAAGTCAAGTTTTTGCTCTTTCTTTTTATGAGTAAGGTTTTTTTTCTTGTCTGTTCGTTTCTTTTTAAAGCGATTCTCATCGCTTGCAGTTTCCATGAGGATGGATTGGATTGGTAATGCGGGCGATAGCTCCTCTCGTAATGGCTTAGTTTCTTGATTCTTCTTCTTGACAATTCTTAGACCTGTACGCTTTGGAGCAATAGGTATATGTAGATCCTTGTGGGCTGATTCTTGCTGGGCAACAGCTTGTGTTTTTTCTGTTTGCTTATCGACAAGAGCTATTTCTTGTTTAGGTACATCGTACTTTTTTAGTGTAGAGTTGCTCTTTTTTGTGCTTTGTTTCTTTTTTTGTTGAGTATCTGTTTGTGTTTTCTTCTCTGTTTGAACTGGTGTTGATATTATAACTTCTTGCTGTTCATCGGGTTTATTATTTTGTTCTACAGACTTATTTTTTATTGCATTCGTATTAGTATATTGTTGTTTAATAAATTCTTCTAATTCTGCTGCTTGATCGCTTGTGATGCTACTTGAAACACTTTTTATTGCAGAAGCACCAAATAATTCTTGAGCTTTTGCAAGTATATCCTTATTTGCTCTGCCCAACTCTTTAGCTATTTCATGGATTCTCATTTTTGCTGCTGACAAATAGCCTCCTTTAGATTTTTGTCCATATCATCTTTTCCTTTTTTGTCTACCTTGCACACACGACATAATGAATGAGCTACTTTACGATGAGAAACGCATTCACAACATAAATAAAAGCTTCTACCTTGCCCACTATATAGCATAATTTTCTTTTGAGCAATGGGACTTTGTTGAATGTATTGCAAACGATAGAGCTCATTTTGAGCAAAACGCACTCGACAATGCACACACATTCTTACAATAATCCTCTTTTTTTTTGCTTTCATTATTTTACCTCAAATTCACTTAAAATCAATCTGTAATTTTATCGATACCTTTATTATCAAAAGAGATATTTAAAATTTTAAAATGAGGGAAGTGCCCCATAAGTTTTTTTTGCAAACGCTTTGCATCATCTGCATAGCAAAGATTGAAAAAACTTGAACCACTTCCAGAGAGAGTGCTCATCAACGCTCCTTCTTTGAGTGAGATTTTTTGTACATCAAAAAGAATAGGAAACTGTCGCATTCGTATATGCTGATGTAACTTATCTCTACTTGCTTCTTTGAGATAATCCCAATTTTGACTAAAAAAAGCAGCTGTAAGCATGGCACTATGCCCTACATTAAACACAGTGTCTTTATGTGAATAACGCTTAGGAAGAACTTGACGCGAATAGGTTGTTGAAATTGAATGATCAGGCACAACTATAACTGCTTTAATACTATGCGGAAGCGTAGCCTTTAAAAAACGCACTCTTTCATTTTGCACAAGAGATACAGTAAAACCACCAACACAAGCAGGCGTGATATTATCTGGATGTGGTTCATATTTTAAAGCTTGATAAAGAATCTCGCTTGTGGTAAGAGGTTTTTGTGCAATCATATAAGCTGCAGTCAGAGCACCTACAATAACCGCTGAACTGCTACCAAGTCCTCTTGAAATAGGAATATCATTTTCAAATTGAAACCGAAAATACTCATCTTTCATGCCACTAAGTCGTTGATAATGTTCGTAAAATATTTTAATGAAAATATTATCAACACAAAGTTTTGGGTTGCTTGCTCCTTCTCCTTTGACTTGCACGCTAGTAATGCTAGAACGTTTTATAATAAAGCGATTTCTCAATGAAAGGGCAAGCCCTAAAGTATCAAATCCCGGACCCAAGTTAGCACTTGTTGCAGGTACACTAATAGTCACATGTCTCCTTAAACTCAATAAAATAAAGTGGCAAAAGCTATTTTTTTAGTTTTGATATTATACTATTATTCTTAAAAAAATAAGGAAAAATATGTATAAAATTCATGCAATAAATAAAAAAGATTTTCGACTGCAAACAAAAAATATTACAAGTAAGATTATCTCTAGACAAAAATTTAGTGATTTTTCTGTATCAAATGCCTTGTATAAGATTCTCAAAAAATATGCACAGTTGTATTGCAGTCATAAGCGTGACAGAAAAAAGATAAGCATATTATTATATGTCCCAATGTCTTCAGAATACAACATCATTCCATTGCTTAAAAAAATAAGGAAATCTTCTATTTTTCATATATTTGTTCCTTTTATGCAAGCTATCAGTTTTAAAATGGTAAGCTTTCGTATGCCTCTTTTTATGAATAAATTTGGCATTAAAGAACCAATGAATTCAAATTTTAATTCTAATAAAGTAGATATTATAGTGGTACCTATACTGGGCATTGATAGTCAAGTAAAACGAATAGGCTATGGAAAAGGAATGTATGATAGATTTTATGCAACCCTAAAAAATAAGCCCTTAGTTATTTTTGTCGCTCGAGAGTTATTCTATACAAAAAATACAATAACTAATAAATATGATATTAATGCACATATAGTCATCACTAAAAATACTCTTTTAACAAAGGTGAGAAATAATGACAGAGTGGATTATCCTAAGTTCTATCGCTTCTACCATCATTGCGGGAGCTATCGCATATCTTATTTCCAAAAAAATTCATACAGCAAACTGTAAAATAGATTTACAAAAAGCCCATGCAAAAGCAGAAGCCATTGAACAAGAAGCAACAACTTTACTTAAAGATGCAAAAAATAAGGCTAAGGAAATAGAAGCAGATGCACGAGGACATTATGAGCATGAGATTCAAAAAATCTCCCAAGAATACGAGCATCGCATGCTCCGTATAGAACAGCAAGAAGTAAAAAATCAGCAAATTTTAGAACATAAACTTTCGGTTTTAGAAATTGAACGTTCAGAAATCAAACAATATAAAAACTATTTAGATAATGAAATTGCTAAGTATCAAAAGCTTAAAAAAGATTATAGCAAAAAACTCGAAGAAATATTTCAATCGCTTTGTGATGTAGCTACAATCACGCAAGAACAAGCAAAAGAAATGGCAATCAGCAAAGCAAAGGAAATAGCAAAAGAACATATTGCGACCATTATTAAAAAATATGAAAACGAAGCAAAGGAAGAAGGACGAAAAAAAGCAAACTATATCCTAGCTCAAGCTACTACGCGATTTGCGGGTGAGTTTGCATCAGAACGTCTCATTAATGTTGTTGCACTTCCTAATGATGAACTTAAAGGGCGCATTATCGGAAAAGAAGGACGCAATATAAAAGCCTTAGAAATGCTGTTAGGTGTAGATATTATTATAGACGACACACCCAATGCTATTGTTTTAAGTAGCTTTAATCTTTATCGTCGTGCAATAGCCACAAGAGTTATTGAAAAACTTGTTGAAGATGGACGCATTCAACCTGCAAAAATTGAGGAAATATATGAGAAGACAAAACAAGAATATGAAGAAAAAATATTAGAAGAAGGCGAAGAAGTCTTATTAAAACTTGGGCTTGGAAGCAACATGCACGCTGAAATCAAAAAGCTTATTGGACGCTTAAAATATAGAGCAAGCTATGGGCAAAATGCCTTGGGACATAGCTTGGAGGTAGCAAATTTAGCAGGTATTATAGCAGGAGAGCTAGGAGGTGATGTGAAATTAGCAAAAAGGGCTGGTTTATTGCATGATATTGGTAAGGCTTTAACGCATGACTTTGAAGGTAGCCATGTAACACTTGGAGAAGAGATATGCAGGCGATATAATGAACATCCTATCGTTCTTAACGCTATTATGGCTCACCATGGGCATGAAGAAATTAAAAGCATTGAATGTGCTGCAGTTTGTGCAGCAGATGCACTTTCTTCTGCAAGACCCGGAGCAAGAAGAGAAGTTCTTGAAAATTTCTTGAATCGTGTTAAAGAAATTGAAGAGATAGCTCTATCAAAATGCGGTGTTATTCAAGCATATGCTATTAATGCGGGGAGAGAATTGCGTGTCATTGTAAATGCGGACATTTTAAGCGACGATGACAGCATTATACTCTCCAGTGAGATTGCTAAGGAAATAGAAGCACAGGTGCAGTATCCCGGAGATGTTAAAGTAAATGTTATTCGTGAAGTAAGAGCTATCAGCGTAGCACATTAAACAATGCAAGAAGCTATATTAGAACTAGCAATTAACGAAGCATGGAAATTCCAAGGTTGCACATTGCCAAACCCTGCTGTTGGAGCTGTTTTACTCGGAAAGCATGGCGAAATTATAGCCATAGCTGCACATAAATGTGCAGGAGAGGCACATGCAGAAGTACTTGCCTTGAGAGACGGGCTTAAAGCATTAAAAAATATCGAATGCTTAAGCAATAACCCTTTTGAAATTCATCGTTTTATTCTTGAGAATCATAGCAATATATTTAAAGAGTGTTCTTTACTTGTTACGTTAGAACCTTGTAGCCATTCTGGAAAAACCCCTTCTTGCGCATTGCTCTTAGCAGAGCTGGGTTTAAAGCGTGTAATAATTGGACATCAAGACAATACACTACAAGCACGAGGAGGGGCGGAAATTTTAAAGAAGAGTGGTATAATGGTACAATTTATACAAAATACACTTACTGAAAAATTACTATATCCTTTTATATGCCTTCAAAATAATAAAAAATTCATATTTTTTAAATATGCTCAAAGACTTGATGGCAGTATTGATCAAGGTATCATTAGCTCTCAAAACTCAAGAAATATAACCCATTATTTTCGAGGTGCAATCGATTTACTTGTTATATCAGGGAAAAGCGTACGCATAGATAATCCCTTGCTTGACACGCGATTTGCTAATCACCTTGCCCCTCCAGATGTTCTCATTATTACGAATAACAAAAATTCTATTGCCTGCAATTCAGCCCTATTCAGCGTAAAAGGGCGAAAGGTACATTTTGCTCACTCTCCATCTATACTGAAAGAGATTGCATCCATAGGAGATTATAAAACCATAATGATAGAAGGGGGTGCAAATTTCTTTGAAGGTGTCGAGCAATATTTGGATATGATTGCCATTTTTATTGCTCCACAACATAACAAAAATGGCAGGATAAGAATATGCTTCAAGGAAAAATGGAATATATGGCATACCCAACAAATCACAGGCAATGATGATAATATTTTAATATGGTTAGGAAAGTAAAAAACACATAACTATTTTATCAGTGTTTCAACATATTCTTATCATAGGTGTTGCCCCTAACTCAAACCATACAAACATTTCAATACATAAAAACTTGACACAGCTTACCATAATTTAAATTATCATTTCATTCAATAAGATAAACAAAGAATCTTGTATATATAGAGATTAATTACTTACATTATTGCATTCTTTATTCATAAAATCTACTAGCTCTTTTTAAGGTTTTTTAATATGCACTCTTATAATAATGTAAATTTGTGTTTAAAATCAAAGTGGGAAAATTTTGTTAAAAGTGCGATAGGGTGGTTATTTCGAAGGTGTAAAATAGGGCTAAAGCCTATATATGCGTTTGTATAGCTCTTATTGTGCGTTGTGGTGTTTTTTTGGGCTTTTTTATCAAAAAAAAGCTAGTGGACATTTTTTAAAAAACCTAATGGACACTTTAAGGATAATTTTTTTAATACCTTTTATAGATTATAAATTTGGTAATTTAAAGCCTTACACTACCAAACTATTAATAATTAGTGATGAGCAATTCTTTTTTCTTGATTTTGTTGCTTTTATAGCAAAGCTGATATGTAACATTGAGCTCTTTTATTTTAAAACATTGATAAAGATTTTTTATGAAATCATTAGCATGTAGTCATCTATGGCTTTTTGCATGTCTCTTAAGCCCATAAGCTTAAGGTTGTAAGTCTTTTGCCCTTTTTTAAGGCGTCTTTGTTGTCTTGAAAATAAGAACTCAATAGCTTGCCTTTGAGAGACAGAGTGTCCTATATAACCACTTAGCCATTCCATGAGGGCATTTTGCAAGCTCTTAAAATTAGTCTCTATATAAGGTTTGCACCATCCACTATATGCAGGTGTTCTCTCATACTCAATCCCTAGCCTAGACATAACCTCTTGTGCATACTTACTCACAAAAGCAGAGCCATTGTCACCCTTTATTTTTTCAGGTTTGCCATATAGAGATATATACTTAGCCACAGCCCTAGCTACGCCAAGCGAGTTTTCTGTATCGCTTAGATGAAAGCTACACACCCCGCTATAAGTGTCAATAAGGGATATGAGTATATAAGCGCTCTTGTGCAGCCTCTATGCCAAGCTCCTTAAGCTTATCTACACTAATTATCGCATCAAGGCTTGTGGCATCAATCTCTACAACCTGATTAATAGAGCTTACCTTATAATTGCTTACCCCAAACGCTGGCATAAAAGATCCTATTGCAGAGTCTTCGCCCTTTAAGATAAGCTTTGTTTTTAAAGGGTTAGATTGTTTCCATTTTTGAACATAAGCCCTTAGTGCTGTGTAGCTCACATACTCGCCCTCTTTGGCG
>JARHYY010000031.1 GCA_029258405.1 Helicobacteraceae bacterium
TCAAGTTATAGAGTGTTTGAGACATTTCATTAAGAGAATTTTTGAGTTTGTTAATTTGAGGGTTTAGACTATCTTGGGTAATGATTCGTCCAAATTTTCCTGCATTAGCATCTTGCACAACCTCTACCACTTCCTCAACAATAAGGGTATCTTGTTCTAATGCTTTTTGTGTTTTCTCTATATTATGATTTATTGCTTGTGCCATAATGCCTAGCTCATCTTTGCTCTTTAATAAGAGTGGTTTTGGGGCTTGTGTGCTCTTATAGTTAAGGAAGCTGAAAAACTCCATAAGAAATACTTGTATTTTTTGAAGTGGTTGAGTAATGCTTGTGCGAATGAGCCAAGAAATTATCAAAGTAATAACTATAATGGTTATTAAAATACCGATTAAAATATAATTTCGTAATTTGATGGTGGATTCAAGTATAGAATCTTCGGGAGCATTTACAGTAACAGCCCATCGAATATCTAAGTCATTCCAAATATCAAATGATGAAACCCCTACATAGAATAATCTTTCAGCATAATTTAAGTGCTGAATAACACCATCTTGTTTATTTTTAGCCATTTGCAAAAGAATATCAGATGTTGGATTTGGATTAATTTCTTTTAATGTCTTGCTCTCAAAATCTCTATTTGGATGCATAATCCTAAAACCATTTGAATCATATAATGTGCGATAATCGTCTTTAAAAACAGAGAGCCTATCTCCTCGTAAATCTTTTGTTAAAAACTCGACATCCATTATAACGCCTATTACACCAATAATATTTTTATTCTTATCAAAAAGTGGTGCATTGAGTGAAAAGCCATAGATATTTTTACCTGATAATGTGAATTTTTTCGGGGTGGCTATTTCTATTTTTTGTGTTTGAAGAGTCTTTTGTAAGCCTTCAAGATTAATAATTTCATTGCTAGGAGCAAGAAGCTCTGTGCCTCCGGGAGCATTAGGTGTAGAGTCATAAACCAAGAATAAGGCATCATTTCCTATCTTATGCATTGCTTTTTTAACAAAATTAGCATTTTTGAGGTATATGTAGCCAAAGCTAGCAGAATTGATTTTATCAAGCATATTAAAAGTATTTTGTTCTATAATTATTTCAAACATATCTGTTTGCCCTAGATCATCATCAAGCCAGTTTTGTATATTTGCTTGAGAAAAATTAAGCACAGTGAAAGATTCTCGTATATAACCTTGAATAAGGTTTGCTGAACGCTTTGAGGCATTTTGAAGCAACTTTGTTGCTTCAGCCAAAAGGATATTTTTTGAATACGAATTTACAAAATATGCAAGAATAAGCATGCATAAAAATATAATTGCGATTAACATAGATATTATTTTTACACCTATAGTTAATCCCCTTTTTTCAATTGATGAAAATGACGAAGATTTCACAAATATTCCCTCTAAAATAAATTTTATTAATTATAGCAAAAATATTTAATATATCAAAGCATGTTATATGTAAATACCTCATTAATGAGGTAAGTGCTAGATCTTATTTAAGCACTAAGCTCCCGATTTGTCCTTGCCTATACACAATGAGTCGCTTTGGTTTATTTTTAAACTGTGCAATGATTTTTCTTACATCATCTGTGCTTTTTATGGCACTATTTTCTATTTGCATAATTACATCGCCTTTACGCAAACCAGATTTACTAGCCTTAGAGTTAGCTTGTATATTCAGAATAATAACCCCATTAACATTAGGTGGTACTTGAAAATTTGAACGAAGTTGTGCATCAAGAGTGCCTATTGATGCACCTTCTACAATATCTTCTTGTAAAGCAGTGCTAGCATTAGAGGCATTAGCAAGCTTGATGGTAGTTGTGGATATTTTTTTATCTCGCATATAGGTTATTTCAATATCTTGATTTGGTGGGTAAGTGCCTATAATGTTTCTTAGATCAGCTCCGCCTTTTATTGGTCTATTTTCAACTTTTGTAATTAAGTCCCATACCCTTAGCCCTGCTTTAGCTGCTGGAGATTTTGGTTCAACAGATACAATAACAGCCCCTTGCACACCATCGTATGCACTGCTTAAATCACTTTTGACATCTTCTATAGAAACGCCTAGAAATCCTCTTTCTACCACACCCTTATCAATAAGAGCAATGGCAATTCTTTTTGCCATGTCTGATGGAATGGCAAAGCCAATGCCATGGTTTCCTCCTGTGCGAGAAAGTATGGCTGTATTAATGCCTACTAATGCTCCTCTGCTATCTACTAATGCTCCCCCGGAATTGCCCGGGTTAATAGAGGCATCGGTTTGAATGAAGTTTTCATAATCGTTAATGCCAATACCGCTTTTATTAAGGGCAGATACGATGCCTTGTGTAACAGTTTCACCTACGCCAAAAGGGTTACCAATAGCAAATACAACATCGCCCACAAGGACATCTGAACTATTAGCGAATGACAAAAAAGGAAGATTATTGGACTGTATCTTGATAACAGCAATATCACTCTTTGGATCTTTGCCTATAAGTTTTGCCTCATATTCTTTGCTGTTTTCTGGCAAGGAAACTAGTATTTTATCAGCACCATCAATGACATGGTTGTTGGTTATAATGTATCCATCTTGACTAATAATAACACCGCTACCCAAAGAACGCTCTACCCTATCTTTGGGAACTCCTCTAAGCATATCGCCAAAAAATTGGCGAAACATGGGATCATTAAACAGAGGGTGGTTAGGAATGCCTCCACCTTCAACTTGTTTTTGTGTAGATATATTTACCACCCCTTTGGCTGCTTCTTTGATGGCATGGTGGTATGATTGTATAGCATTATTTTGCAAATCTGGTGTAAGTCTTTGCTTTACAGAAGGGGCTTCATTAATATCGATAGCAAAAAGGGCAATGTGGCAACACAATAAGAGCAATAAAGCCTTTATTGTATTATGAGTCGTATTATTCATTACTATGTCTCCAAAAAAATTATCAAGAAATCTTTCTAAGAATTTGTAACTTTTTATTATGAATGGAGGGTTAATATACTTTAAAAAAGAAAAAGATGGTTTATATTCTACAAATTGTAATAAGAGGCTTGAAGTAATTTTTGTGTATATGGGCTTTTTGGGTTGTAGAAAATTTCTTGATAAGAACCTTTTTCGACTAATTTACCTTTGTGAAGAACGATTATTTTTTGGCAGAGCCCTTGTACAACTTCTAAGTCATGGCTTATACATACATAAGTAATTGAGGTTTGCGAAGCAATTTCTTGCAAAAGCTCTACAATAGAAGCTCTTAAAGAGTAATCTAAAGCACTTGTTGGTTCATCAAGTATAAGAATTTTTGGTGAAAGCACTAGGGCTTTAGCTAAAGCAACTCTTTGCCTTTCCCCTCCGCTAAGCTCATTAGGATAGCTTGAAATCATTTTATCAAAGTTTAAATGTACTCGCTCTAAAGTATTTCTGACAATTTTTGCTCTCTCTTCTTTGCATTTATGGGGATAGTGAATGTTTAATCCTTCAGCGACAATATCAAAAACACTCATTCTTGGACTTAATGAGCTAAAGGGATCTTGAAAAAGTATTTGCATAAAAGAGCGATAGAACTTTTTTTCTTTTTTGTTTAAAAGGGCTATATTTTTAAATGTATTGTCTATCTTAATACTAATTATTCCACCATATTGGATAAGATTCATGAGCGAAAATGCTAAAGAGCTTTTTCCACTTCCAGATTCGCCTACAATGCCTAAACTTTCTCCTTGAAATATTTCTAAGTCTAGTGGCTGTAAAGCCTCTTTTTCTACTTTTTTTAAAAAGCTTCTTTTTGTGGCATAAGAAACAAAGAGCTTTTCTGCTTTTAATAAAAGTTGTGTTTGGGTTTTCTTGTGGGTTTTTTGTTGGGGCATGTTTGATTGTAATAGCTGTAAAGTGTAGGGGCTTTTAGGGTAGGTTTGTGAAAATATTTGTTCTTTTGGTGCATAATCCATAATGCAGCCTTGTTGTAAAACAAGGATATTTTGGCAATATTGTTGGACTAAAGGGAGATTGTGGCTCACTAAGATTAAAGCGGTCTTATTTTCAGCAACTAAATGCTTGAGAATATCTAGGATATGCTTTTGAAAGGCAGCATCAAGTGCTGTTGTGGGCTCATCAGCAATGAGTAATAATGGTGCATTTGCTAAGGCTATTGCTATAAGCACTCTCTGCCTCTCACCGCCACTAAGCTCGTGGGGATAGATTTTTTCTCTTTCCTTGATGAATCCTAATCCAACTCTATCAAGAAGCTCTAAGTAACATTTATTTTTCTGTGCATCAGTAATTTTTTGGTGGATATCTAGAGATTCTATAATTTGTTTTTTTATGTGATGCAAAGGATTTAGGGCACTTAATGGTTCTTGAGGGATATAGCCTATTTTTGCTCCACGAATATTTTTGAGTATGTGTAGCATGTTGAGATTTTCAAATATGAGAGTGCCATTTTTTATGATGGCATTTTTTTGCAATCCTAAGATGGATTGTAAAAGCAAAGATTTTCCACTTCCAGATTCACCTACGATAGCCAAACTCTCTTGTTTTTTAACTTCAAAGCATATATTGCGTAGATGAAAATCGCCCAACTGTACATGAAGGTTTTGAATGCTAAGTAATGTCTCCATTCACAAAAAGCCCCCTTTTTTGAAAAGCACACTGCCTATTCGCACCATATTGCTCCCACAGGCTATAGCAAGCTCAAAATCATTGCTCATGCCCATGCTTAAAATTTCTGCATTTTTGAGTGAATCAAATAAGTTTTTGGTTATTTCAAAGCTTTTTTGGATGGCATGTTGTTCATCAGTGTGTGCCCCGATGCTCATAAGCCCACAAAGCTGTAAATGTGGGCAACTAGATGCTATATGTTCGTATGATTCTAAGAGCTCTTCAGGCATGAATCCGCTTTTACTCTCTTCTTTGGCACTATTAACTTGCACAAGAACTCTTAAGGATTTATTACTAGCTTCAAGCCTTTTTTCAAGTTCTTTGGCAATTTCTATGCTATGTAGGCTATGGTATAATGTTGGCTGCAAAGCAAGAAGCGTATTGATTTTATTGCTTTGCAAAGTGCCTACATAATGCCATTCTAAAGGTAGGTGCTTTAGGGCTTCGTGTTTATCGCGTAAATCTTGTACCTTATTTTCTCCAAAAGCTCTTTGCCCAAGATCATAGAGCAGAGCGATAGCATCTTTGCTCTGATATTTGCTGATAGCAACCATTCTTACAATATGATGACGAGAATAAGCGATTCGTGTTTTTTCTATACGTTCAATAACTTCTTGTAAATTTCTTTCTAGCATAGCCTCTCCCTAAACCTTATTATAGTATTATATCACAACTTTTTAATGATGGCTTTAAGTAATTTTTTGTATAATTAAAATTTCTAATAATTCACACATGCCATTCCTTAATTTAGAGCTTAATTATATTGGTTTATAAGATGAGCATAAAGGCATGGAGGTATATCTAAATATATGAGGAGATAAATTTAATGGTAACAATGAAAGATTTGCTTGAATGCGGGGTGCATTTTGGGCATCAAACAAGAAGATGGAATCCAAAAATGAAAAAATATATTTTTGGTGTTCGCAAAAATATTCATATTATTGATTTGCAAAAAACTATGAGACATTTTCGATATACTTACCATATTATAAGAGATGCAAGTGCAGAGGGCAAAACTATTATGTTTGTAGGCACAAAAAAGCAAGCAAGTGATGCTATTAAACAGTATGCAGATTCCATCAATGCACCGTATGTCAATTATCGTTGGCTTGGAGGTATGCTGACTAATTATAGTACCATCAGAAAATCTATACGCAAATTAGAAAATATTGAAGAAATTGAATCAAATGGACAGATTAATCTTTTAACAAAAAAAGAAAAGCTCATGCTCTTACGCAAAAAAGAAAAATTAGAGAAATATTTAGGCGGTGTGCGTAATATGAAAAAAGCACCTGATATGCTTTTTGTTATTGATGTTGTTAAAGAGCGAATCGCTGTTGCAGAAGCAAGAAGGCTTGGCATACCTGTTATTGCCCCTCTTGATACTAATTGTGATCCTGATTGTGTTGATTATCCTATACCAGGTAATGATGATGCTATTCGTTCTATTCAGCTTTTTTGCAAAGAAGTAACCGATGCTGTTTTAGAAGGTAGAGCATTAGCTGATGGGGAAGGGGGCACGGAAAATATTCCAAATTCAGCAATTATTGTTGAAAATGATGCAGAAGAAATGAGCCCTCAAGAGCTAGAAACCCTTGTTGATAAAACACAGCAAGATCAAAAAGGAGAATAAGATGGCACAAGCAAACATTAGCGCCCAATTAGTAAAACAGCTCCGAGAAATGACTGATGCTCCAATGATGGATTGCAAAAAAGCTCTTGTGCATACTGATGGAAATATTGAGCAAGCTATTGATTATTTGCGAGAAAAAGGCTTATCAAAAGCTTCAAAAAAAGCAGATAGAGTAGCAAGCGAAGGGGTAATTGCTCTCCAAATTTCTGATAATTTTAAAAAAGCTTCTTTGCTTGAGATCAATTCTGAAACAGATTTTGTAGCTAAAAATGAGGCTTTTCAAGAGCTTGTGCAAAAAAGCACAGCCCTTGTTTTTGAAAAGGAAATCTATGCAATTGAGGAGCTTGTTAATCTTCAGGTTGATGGGGTTTCTTTTGAAGAGTATTTGCAGCAAAATATAGCCAAAATAGGTGAAAATATTGTTTTACGAAAGGTATGCACTATCAAAGCTGATTTAAATGTTGTTATTAATGGATATGTGCATACAAATAAGAGAGTAGGTGTTTTAGTGGCTATTCGCTATAACAATAGCTCATCACAAGAGGTTGCCATAGATTTAGCTAAAAAGCTTGCCATGCATGCAGCAGCTATGAAACCACAAACAGTATGCTACAAAGAATTTAGTGATGAATTTATACAAAAAGAAAAAGTTGCCCTTAAGGCAGAACTTGAGAAAGAAAATGAGGAATTTAAACGCTTAGGAAAACCTTTACATATTATTCCAGAATATGTTTCTCAAAAAGAAATTACTGCGGAGATTCTCAAAAAAGAGGAAGAGGAAATTAAAAAAAGGCTCAGAGAGCAAAACAAACCAGAAACGATAAGGGACAAAATAATTACAGGTCAGCTAGAACGATTTAAAGCAGATAATACGTTGCTTGATCAACGCCTTACATTATTAGGGCAGTATTATATTCTTGATGATAAAAAACGAGTTGAACAGATTCTTAATGAAGAGGGGCAAAAACATGGCGATTCATTCAAGATAGCAGATTATATTCGCTTTGAACTTGGGGAAGGGATAGAAAAGCAAGCTACTGATTTTGCTGCTGAAGTAGCTGCACAGCTAGGATAATAATGTCAATACTTTTGGAGGCAGATGGGCTTGAGCATAGCTTTGATTATCTTCTTTTTAAGGATATCAATCTGCAAATCAAAAGTCAAGAGAGTGTTTCTATTGTTGGGGTGAGCGGGAGCGGAAAAAGCACTCTTTTGCATATTCTTTCTACTTTGCTTAAACCAAATAGAGGATGTGTAAAGTTATTGCAAAATGATATTTATAAACTTAAAGATGATGAACTTATTGCTATGCGAAGGTATGATGTAGGCATTATATTTCAATCGCATTATCTTTTTAAAGGCTTTAACGCCACAGAAAACCTTCAAATCGCTTCTTTATTAACACGACAAGAAATAGATTATAAGCTTCTTCAAAGCTTTAAAATCGATCATTTGCTCAAGAGTAGTGCAGGGAGGCTCTCTGGTGGTGAGCAACAAAGGCTTTCTATTGCACGAGTGCTTACAAAAAAGCCAAAGATTATCTTTGCTGATGAACCAACGGGCAATCTTGATAAAGAAACAGCATCATGCGTTATGGGCTCTCTTTTTGAATATATTCAAAAACATAATGCTATTCTTATACTTGTAACTCATGATCATTCTTTGGCTGCCCGTTGTCATAAATGTTATGAACTCAAAGAGCAAAACTTGATTCTATCATAGGGGTTGTATGGAAATTGTATCACTGCTAACAGATGCAGGTGTGGCTAACTTCTTATTATTACTCCTTAGATTTGCTGGTGTTTTTGCTTTTTTTCCTTTTTTTGAGAATCAACTTATTCCTATAAGTGTACGCGGGGCGTTAATATTTTATATGACTATATTATTTTACCCCATTGTTCCACAACAAATTCCACCATTAGAACCTATTGCATTTATTTTAGCGGGTCTTAGTGAAATTATGCTTGGGTTTTTAAGCTCTATATTTTTACAGGTAGTATTTGCCATGCTTAATTTTGGTGGTGAAACTATTAGTTTTAGCATGGGGCTTACAGTGGCTAGTGCTTTTGATCCTGTGTCTGGAGCACAAAAAGCTATTATTGGGCAGATTATTGCTATGCTTGCACTGCTTATGCTCTTGGCTCTTGATTTTCATCATCTTATTTTAGAGTTTGTAGCCTTTTCTTTGCAGCATGTCCCTTTGGGTGGATTTGTATTTTCTGAAGATATTGTAACCTATCTCATTAAAGCATTTACGCATTTATTTCTCATGGGTTTTACGATGGCATTTCCTATACTTGCCTTAATATTGCTTTCAGATATTATATTTGGCATGATCATGAAAACTCATCCGCAATTCAATCTTCTTGTTATAGGCTTTCCTGTTAAAATTTCAATAGCATTTGCTGTGCTTACGGTAATTTTGCCTGCTATTATTATTCATTTCAATAGGGAAATTCGCCTTGCTTTTGATGCCTTACAATTATTCTTTAAATAGCTAATAGGTATTTAAAAATGGGTTGATTACGATACTTTCAGCACCATTTGATGAATGGTAAATAATTGTTCCATGCTCTTTAGCTCGTGTGAGCATAACAATTTCTTGCAATGAGGGTTGTATGCTAGGAGTAAACCAAGCATTGTTGCTTATGGCAATCATGTAGTCTGGATCATCGGCAAAAATTTTTTTCTGTGTTGCTTCATAGCATATTGCACTTCTAAAGTTAATGCCATCTATTTCAAAATCATATAAGGTAAAAACAGGTGGCTTTGAAAACTCGCCCCTATTTAAGTAATTTTCTAGCCATTTTTTTAAGAAAGAAGGCAGGGGCATATATTCACCAAAAGGAACAAGGATTTGCTTATCTGCATATTGCATTTCCCCTTTGTCAAAAAAATAATTTGTATTATACATCGCATTTCCTTCTCTTCTTAGTGCACCAGTGATAATGCGGATTTCTTGACTAAGTTCAAATAAGGCGTGTAAAACTTTCTCATGCTCCTCTATGGGGAATAAAAAAGCTGTTTCAGGCAAAACAACAATATCTTTGCCTTCTTGTATGGCTTTTTTTATAAATTGAAAGTTTTCAGAGACAATTGTGCTTAAATATTGATTATCAGTTTTCATTTGTTGAGGGATATTTGTGCTCACTATTTCAATATTAAAATCATGCCAAGTATCTTGTATTTGACGAGGGAACACAAACAAAGAAAGCATGAGGGGTAAAATACTAAGCAATCGAAAGCTCCCTTTGCAATAAAGAAACAGAAATATGGCAAATAATATAAGCATGTATCCAAAAAGAGATACATTGAGTATAGATGGTGCAAACATTATTTTAAAATCAAACCAATCAAAGCCAAAAGGAGCGATAAGGGGAAAAAATAATAAAAACATTGCTCTATATATTAAATTTTGAGTAAATAGAGCAATGTAAAATAAAGTACCGTAAAAAATACCTATGGCAATAATAGCTATAAAAATAAATCCATCGAGATCAAAAAAACGAAAGCTAAGAGGTATCCAGTAAAACCATGCAATACCTGTAAAAAAACCTAAGAAAAATCGATATTTTCTATTGCTCATTAAATAATAGCTTATTGCCATTAAGCCTAGCACGGTAAAAGCCAAGCTATTTCTAATGCCGTAATGATAGAGGTAAATAAAAAGTGAAAGAGGGATTGCACCCAGCAATCCAAACAGCATGCGTACAAATAAATTATTTGAAGTTAGAAAAACATAAGGGCGAGTCAATATCTGAACCTTTTAGGTAAGCAATTATAGCTTGTAATTCATCAATACTTTTAGATTTAAATCGTATTTCTGAACCTATGATTGTAAATGTTGCTTTAAACTGGGCTTTTTTCATAAGCTGTTGTAAATATTTAATATCTTCTGGACTTAAAGTGTCTTTAATGGTGTAAATAACACGCAAATTCCCGCCGCTAACAGTCTCGCGTTTCTCCTCATGGAGTGTTTTTAGGGATATATCGCGTTTGATAAGTTTAGAATCTAAAATATCTTTTATTGCTTGTACTTTGTTGTCGCTTGATGCAGTAATGATAATGTTCTTGTTCTTTTCATCAAGTTCAATTTCTTTTATCTTATCTGCTTTAAAATCATATCGAGTAAGTATTTCTTTCTTTGTCTGCTCTGTTGCATTTTTTAATTCTTGGACATTAACCTTAGCAGAAAGGTCAAATGTATGCTCTTTGGTTGCCATAGCCTCACTCTCCTTGAAGTTTTGTACTCAATAATTCTTTAATGTAAAAGCTTATTCTATCACAATACAATTAATTTTATGAGGAAATATAAGTTATTATAGTGTAAAATTCGTTCTATATTGCATTTGTTTTTTGCGTTGCATCTTTTTGATGTATTGCATAAGGAGTACTGATGAGTGGTATCAACTATGTGGACATTGCCCTAATTATTTTAATTGTTCTTTTAGGAATCAAGGGCATTGTTAATGGCTTAGTAAAAGAATTTTTTGGGCTTGTGGGTATTGTTGGTGGTGTTTGGGGTGCTTCTTTATATGCTAAAACTGCTGGTGCTTGGATAAGTCAAAATATTTATAATTTTAACAATGAGGCTTTGGTTTTTATTGTGGGTTTTGTTTGTGTTTTAGGTTTTATTTGGATATTAATGATAATTGTTTCTGAAATTACTTCTAAAATGGTAGGGGCTAGTGCATTAGGTCCAATTAATCGTTTTTTGGGTGTTCTTTTTGCTATGACAAAAGTCTTTTTTGTTATATCCATTATCCTTTATGCACTTTTTAATGTAGAGTTTATGCGAAAAACTATCGATAACTATACAGAGGGAAGCACACTTTATCCTATTATGCTTCGTGCTGGAGCATACATTGTCCGCATTGACTCTGTGCAAAAAATAACACGAGATACGCGATTAAATATGAATGAGATTGAATTTTCACCAGAAAAGTAAGGAGTAATATGGAATTTTTAGAGAACCAATATGTAAAGCAACGCATCAAGAAATCTACCGAATTATTTAATCAAGGTATCAATCCTTATAGCAATAAATGCAAAAAATCTTTAAGTAACCAAGCTTTTTTGGATAAATATTGTTTTTTACTTCAAGCAGAGCATGAGGTTTCTCCAGATTCAAAAGAATTTCTTGCAGGAAGGATAAGATTTATTCGCCTAATGGGCAAGGCTGCTTTTATAAAGATTGAAGATGATAGTGGTATTGTGCAAATTTACTTAAGTTCTAATGATTTGGGTGATTATTTTGCGATTTTTAAAAAATATATCGAAGTGGGTGATATTGTTGCTGTTGAAGGATTCCCCTTTGTAACTAAAACAGGTGAGCTCACTATGCATGCACAAAATCTTGAGCTTTTAACTAAATCAATTGTCCCTTTGCCTGAAAAATATCATGGGCTAGTAGATATTCAGGCACGATATAGGCAGCGCTATTTAGATTGCATAATGAATAGTGATGTAAAAAAAATATTTAAAACAAGAAGTCAAATTATTAGTGCTATGCGTCATTTTTTTGAGCAAAAAGGCTTTTTAGAGGTAGAAACACCCATGATGCATCCTATCCCAGGAGGGGCAAATGCTAAACCATTTGTAACACATCATAATGCTCTTAATGTGGATAGATATTTACGAATAGCTCCAGAATTATATCTCAAAAGATTAATTGTAGGGGGATTTGAAGCTATTTTTGAAATTAATAGAAATTTTAGAAATGAAGGCATGGATTATTCACATAACCCAGAATTTACCATGACAGAGTTTTATTGGGCATATAAAAGGTATAATGATCTTATAGAGCTCACCAAAGAACTTTTTGATTTTATTATTAAAACTCTACATATATCCCCAACCCTAAAAGGCGATAAGGGCATAATTGATATTACAAATTTTCGTACTATAACTTACAAAGATGCACTTATTGATATAGGTAAAATTCCTAAGGATATTATTGAAGATGTTGATAAGCTTTATGAATATCTCATTTCAAATGGCATACAATTACAACCACAGATAAAACAAGAAATTGGTAAATTACAAGCAGAAGCATTCGATGCTTTTGTGGAAGATAAATTGATACAACCAACTTTTGTTGTAGAATTTCCTGTTGCCATAAGTCCGCTAGCAAGAAGAAATGATGTAGATAAGAAAATAGCCGATAGATTTGAGCTCTTTATTGATGGCAAAGAGATAGCCAATGGCTTTAGCGAGCTTAATGATCCACTTGATCAACTTGAACGCTTTAAGGCTCAAATGCGTGCAAGGGAACTTGGAGATGAAGAGGCACATGGAATGGATGAGGACTATGTACATGCCCTTAGTTATGGTATGCCGCCAACTGCTGGAGAGGGAATAGGTGTAGATAGGCTTGTAATGCTTTTAACAGAGCAGCACTCAATTAAAGATGTGATACTATTTCCCGCTCTTCGCCCCCAACATGAACACTAATATTAAGGAATATTTTATGGAATATGCAATACAACAAAGCGATAAAGAAATTTTTGAACTTATTAATGCTGAACTTCATCGACAAAACACTGGATTAGAAATGATTGCGAGTGAAAATTTTACTTTTCCTAGTGTTATGGAGGCTATGGGCAGTGTTTTAACAAATAAATATGCTGAAGGCTATCCCTATAAGAGATATTATGGTGGCTGTGAATTTGTTGATAGAATAGAAGAAATTGCTATTCAAAGAGCTAAAAAGCTTTTTAAATGTGAATTTGCCAATGTGCAGCCACATTCTGGCTCTCAAGCTAATGGGGCTGTTTATGCAGCCTTGCTAAAACCTTATGATAAGATTTTAGGTATGGATTTAAGCCATGGAGGTCATCTTACGCATGGTTCTAAAGTAAGCTCTAGCGGGCAAACCTATCAAAGCTTTTTTTATGGTGTAGAACTTGATGGTAAAATTAATTATGATAAGGTAGCCTATATTGCTGAAATAGTTAAGCCTCAAATTATTGTTTGTGGTTTTAGTGCTTATAGCAGAGAACTTGACTTTAAGCGTTTTAAAGAAATTGCTACAAGCGTCAATGCGTTACTTATGGGCGATATAGCCCATGTGGCTGGGTTGGTTGTTGCTGATGAATACCCCAATCCTTTTCCTTATTGTGATATTGTAACAAGCACAACACATAAAACACTAAGAGGACCAAGAGGCGGTATTATCCTCACAAATAATGAAGAGCTTGCCTCTAAAATCAATAAATCAATATTTCCGGGTATTCAGGGGGGTCCCCTCATGCATGTTATTGCAGCTAAAGCAGTAGGGTTTAGTGAAAATCTTAAGCCAGAATGGAAAATTTATGCGAAAAATGTCAAAATAAATGCTAAAATTATAGCCGAAGTTTTAATGCAAAGAGGGTATAATATTGTTAGTGGAGGAACAGATAATCATCTTCTTTTGCTCTCTTTGCTTGATAAGCCTTTTAGCGGAAAAGAAGCTGATAAGGCATTAGGTGCAAGTGGAATTACTGTTAATAAAAATACAGTGCCCGGAGAGATTCGTAGCCCATTTGTAACAAGTGGAGTTCGTATTGGAAGTGCTGCTTTAACATCAAGAGGCATGAAAGAAACTGAATTTAAATATATTGCTAACAAAATTGCAGATGTACTTGAACATATTAATGATGCTCAATTCCATAGCAAGACAAAACAAGAAATTGAAGAGTTTTCTAAAAATTTTCCCATTTACACAAAAGCTTTTTTTTAGTAAAATAAAGATATTTATAGAGAGGTAGGCAGAATGACTGTTAATACTATGGATTTGTCGCTTATAAAAATGATAAGTACTCATTATTGGCTAAAGCAACCTGGTTTAGGGGAAAAGATTAAATATAATGGTCGAATTTTTTACAATAAATTTGAAAAAGTACAATCTCCCCTTACAAAGTCATTGATTCTTAAACATCAACAAGGAGAAATTACTATTGCTCATTCTCTCATAGATGATAAAGAAATTGTAGAAAATATTGTATTTGATTATAATGGTTATAATGCTGACCGTTTTTGGCATAAGACACAACTTCTTTTAAGAGAAGAGGGTTTTATTAATTTTACTGCCTACACGACAAAAACAAAAGGACATTTACATCTTTATATACATAAAGGGCATACAGCTTTGCAAGAGGGCTTTCAGCTAGCCAAGATGCTTTCTTTAAAGCTTTCCCAAAAAATGCCTGTAGAATGGAAGATGTTTCCTAGCCCAGATATACCGCGTGAATTTAATATTCTTGCCCTGCCTTTTGAGGTTTTTAATAAAGAAAGAGGCTCATGGGCAAAACATATGTAGCAATTTTAATTAAGCGATTTAAGAAGGAGTGCAAATGAGGAATAGAGA
>JARHYY010000107.1 GCA_029258405.1 Helicobacteraceae bacterium
TCTCTATATATAAAAGATTCTTTGTTTATCTTATGAGATACATGAATATTACATATAACAAGCTATATGTGAAATGTTTGTGTGGTTTGAGTTGGGGGAGTAGTGTTAAAGGGTTTGGTGGCGGTAATGTTTTGTTGCATATAATTGAAAAAATTGTATAATACTATACCATTAACATAAATTGCTTTATGTTGTATTAATATGTTGTAAGGGGGAGAGTATTGAGAACAGATAAAGTCTATTTTTTTGCTACATGTCTTGGAAGTGTTGCTTATAGTGATACCTGTATTAATGCAATAAAGTTATTGCAAAAGGCTGGTGTTGAAGTGGTATTTAAGAAAAATCAAACCTGTTGTTCGCAACCAAGTTATAATTCTGGGTATTTTGAAGAGTCTCGTGCAATAGCCTTGCATAATATAAAGCTCTTTGCTGAGGAATACCCAATTATTGTTCCTTCTGGTTCTTGTACGGGAATGATGCGAGTAGATTATTTAGAGCTCTTTAGAGCCACGAGGGAATATGAAGAAGTAAAGGCTTTTTGTAGTCGGGTATATGAGCTTTCTGAATATTTATGCAAAATTCTTCATGTTAATTATGATGATATAGGCGAGCCTATTAAGGTTACATGGCATAGCAATTGCCATGCTCTAAGGGTTGCACAGACAATACCTTATGCTAAACAACTTTTAACGAGCTTAAAAAATGTAACCCTTGTTGAATTGCAACATGAAGAGGAATGTTGTGGATTTGGTGGTACATTTAGTGTTAAAGAAGAGGGGATTTCTGAAGCAATGGTTATGAAAAAGGTTCGTGATATTCAATCTTCAGGGGCAGAGATTGTAATATCAGCTGATTCTGGTTGCTTGATGAATATTAGTGGAGCTATAAAAAGACAGAATATACCTGTAAAAACAGAGCATTTATATGACTTTTTAGCACTTCGTGCAGGAATTGCTTAGGGGGGTAGTATGAAATTTTATCATTCTAAAGAAGAATATGAATCAGTAATTCGTAAAAAACTTGATGATTCTCAATTGGTTGCTAATCTTAATAATGTAATGGGTATTTTGCGTAAAAACCGTTTTAACCTTATTAATGAACATTATGGAGATTGGGATTCATTAAAAGAGCAGGGTAGAGCAGTGAAACAAAAAGCATTGAGTGATCTAGGGCGATTGCTGGTGCTCTTTGAGCAAAATGCTATCAAGAATGGGTTTAAGGTGCATTGGGCAAATGATGCGTCTGAAGCTAATGCTATTGTGCTTAGTCTTATAAAGTCAAAAGGAGTTAATAAGATATTAAAGGGTAAGTCCATGGCAAGCGAGGAGATACATTTAAATGCTTACTTGAAAGAACAAGGTATTGAAGCAATAGAAACTGATTTAGGTGAACTTATTATTCAGCTTAATGATGAGCCACCTGTGCATATCGTTGCCCCAGCGATTCATAAAAATCGTTTTGAAGTAGCTGAAATTTTTAACAAACATTTGAATGTGCAAACTACTGCCGAAATAGAATCATTAAACAATGTTGCACGAAATCACTTGCGTTCCCAATTCCAAAATTTTAGCATGGGGCTTTCCGGGGTAAATTTTGCAATTGCAAATGAAGGGGCTATTTGGCTTATTGAGAATGAGGGGAATGGGCGAATGAGTACAACTGCATGTGATGTGCATATAGCTATTTGTGGCATAGAAAAAATTGTAGAAAGTTTTGAAGATGCTTCAATTCTTGATGCACTCGTTGTGCCTAGTGCAACTGGACAGAGTACAACTTGTTATAAAAATATTATTACTGGACCAAGAAAAGAAGATGATCTTGATGGACCAAAAGAAGTGCATATTATTTTGCTAGATAACAATAGGAGCAATATTCTTGCTGATCCTGCCTTGTATAATTCATTGAATTGTATTCGTTGTGGAGCATGTATGAATCATTGCCCTGTGTATGACAAAATTGGGGGGCATGCTTATCTTACAACATATCCTGGTCCTATTGGGGCGGTTATATCACCCCAAATTTTTGGGATAGAGAATTGTGGATATATTTTAAATTTATGCTCTTTGTGCGGTCGTTGCTCTGAAGTTTGTCCAGTGAAAATCCCTTTAGCTGATAATATCAGACTTTTACGAGGTGAGAGCGTAGGGCAGGGGCATAGGCTTGTTGCTGGGGTGGAGAATATAACGCGAAATACTTTTGAGAAAAATATTTTTTATGCTTTTAAAAAGATGGCTACAAGTGGTGTTTTGTGGCGCTTTATGCTTTGGTTTCAAGGGCTTGGCATGACATCTGCATTAGGGCAGAGATTTGCCCATAAAATACCATTGCTGAAAAATTGGGTAAAATGTCGTACATTTCCTGTACTCAATGGAAATATACATCAAAAAGTAAAATCATTGCAGGGGGTTGTTTATGAGTAAAGAGTTAATTTTAGAGAGAATTGCTTATGCTAGTGAAATTAATCCACAAAAAACAGCCCAAAGTGCTTATATGGATATTATGCTTGGTGTAGATAATATACTTGAGCTTTATAAGGAAAATCAAATTGCTAATAAGGCTATAGTTAAAGAGAGCTCTTTAGCATCTTTGCAAGAAGATACACAAGAAATACTGCAACAAGCTAATCCTTCCTATCTTATTTATGCTCGTGATATTCCTGTTGTATTAGAAAATTGTGGTATTAAGGCAACAGCCTATGATACTGTTCGTGAAACAATGGGTGATTGCATTTTTGAAGCTGATTGCTCACTTTTAGAGGCAAATTTGGGTGTTGCTAATTTAGGGATTATTAATGTTGTTTCAAGCCCAGCTGTTCCAAGGTTGCTTTCTCTTACAACTGATAAAGTAATATTTTTTCTCAAGAAAGAAAGGATTGTACGCAATGTTCCTGAAGCATTTGCTCGCATTAAAAAAGAGCATGGCGATATACTCCCTACTAATATCATTTTTATTGCTGGTCCTTCGCGTACAGCAGATATTGAATTTCAAGTAGTTTTTGGGGTGCATGGACCACGAGAAGTATTCGTGGTTTTATATTGAATGTGAAAATATCATGGATAATAAAAAACTAACTCATTATGTAAGCGTTGCTGGTTGAGCAGGAAAAGTAGGTCCGTTGGATCTTTCACATCTTTTCAGTTCATTAAGCCCTTCAACGCAACATGAAAATTTATTAATAGGGTTTCAAGGCAGTGAAGATGCAGCTGTGTTTAAAATAGATGGAGATACAGCTATTGTTTTAAGTGCTGATTTTATCACGCCTGTTGTTGATGATCCCTATATGTATGGAATGATAGCTGCTGCTAATGCATTGAGCGATGTATTTGCTATGGGTGCAGAGGCAAAAGTTGCTCTGAATTTATTAATGTGGGATAAGTGTCATGTAGATTCTGCTATTGTGCAAGAAATTTTAAATGGTGGATTAAAAAAAATTGAGGAATCAGGGGCTGTGCTTGGGGGTGGTCATAGCATTGCAGATAAAGAGCAGAAATATGGCTTAAGTGTTATGGGCGTTGTGCATCCACAGCAATATTGGAGGAATAACACCCCTCAAATTGGAGATGCGTTAATTTTGACAAAACCATTAGGTAGTGGTATTATTAGCACAGCTATTAAAAGAGAGCTAGCTAGTGTTTCTTGTATAAAAGAGGCAAGTTTTGTTATGCAGACACTTAATGTGTATGCAATGCGAATCGCAAAACACTTTTGTATTCATGCTTGTACAGACATTACAGGTTTTGGGTTGATTGGGCATGCATTAGAAATGCTTGGGGGCTTAGAGCAGAGCAATAAAAGTATTATATTTAACTCTTGTGTGATTCCAATTATTGAAGGTGCGTATGAGCTTATGAAAAAGGATATTATTCCTGGTGGAAGTTTATCAAATTATGATGTTTTTTCTCCTTATGTTGATTATGCAAGCGAGTACGCTAGAGAAAATAAAATGCTTTTTTTTGATGCACAAACTTCAGGAGGGCTTCTTTTGAGCCTTGCTCATAATGATGCACAAAAAGCACTTGAAGCCCTTAAGGGTTCTCATATTAACGCCTATATTATAGGTGAAGTGGTTGAATATGCCCATAAGAGTATTATTTTAGGCTAAGGTAAAGGAGGATAAGTGAAAGGGAAATCTCTTTTTATTCTAATAGCATTTTTTTTCTTGAACATACAAGCTATGTATGCAGTAACGAATTATAATTTTATTGAATTTTTTTCTTTACTCAATCAAATAGAATCTATTAACGCAGAAGACATAAGCGATAGTGAAAAAGAGACAAAAAAAGAAGCTGTATTACAAAAGATACCATCTTCTTTAAAATCAGTGGATGATAATAAAATTATTCTTTTGGAGAATAGTTTAAATAGGCAACTTTCATTAGCTCAAGCAGCCTTTAGTAAAGCTTCTAAAAATGAGGATTCCATAATAGCTTTAGAAGAAAAAATTCGTATTTCTCAAATCGATTCTTCACTAGTTATGAAAGATTTTTTGCATCAAATGACACTGTTGCATGCCCAACCAAATAATCATAATAACATAATAGAGCTGATAGAAGCTGTTGATATTTCATTAGATGCTCTCAATGAAGAAGACTATGAAATGCAAATAACCAAAATAATGACATTCTCTAAAGTGAATGATAAAAAAAGCCAAGCACTTCAAAAAACATTTAAAAATTTTCAAAGCACAATGCAAGCTTATAAAGAAGTGTTGCAGTTTTTGAGAGAAAATAGTTCTCTTTTAGAAGATAATTATTTAATACATTCTTTAAAATTAGGTTTTCTTATACAATGGCTGAATAGGTTTTATGATTTTTCTCTATGGGGAGCAAGTTTTGGTGCAATAGTTTTAAGTGCTGTAGTACTCTTTATCTTTTGGTCGTTAAGAAGAATTTTAGTTATAGGCACTATTAGGGCTATAGAGGTGCTTTTTAAAAATACTAATAGTCAATTTGATAGAAAAACTCTTATAAAAACTTTGATTAGACCTATTTCTTGGATTTTGTTTTTTAATGGGTTTGATATATGTGTAACGATTATTTCTTATCCAAGTAGTGTTCCAGAATTTGCAGAAAAATTTTTTAACATAGTTTATGTGGCTAGTGCTGCTTGGTTTGTTGTAACTCTATTGCAATGCTATGGCACATCGTTTCTTATGGGCATTGGTCGTCATCAGAGCAATAGCTTTAGGGCAGAAGTGGTTAATTTAATATTAAAAGTTTTGAATAGTATTGTTATTATCATTGCCCTTTTAAGCATATTAGCAAAACTCGGGTTTAATATCTCGGCTTTAATTGCATCGTTGGGCATTGGTGGCTTAGCTGTTGCTCTTGCGGCTAAGGATATACTTGCTAATTTTTTTGCGTCTGTTATGTTGCTGTTTGATAATGCTTTTTCTCAAGGTGATTGGATAGTATGTGGTAGCAATGAAGGCACTGTTGTTGAGATTGGATTAAGGAGGACGACTATACGCACATTTGATAATGCCTTACTATTTGTGCCTAATTCTGTGCTTGTAAATGATACTATTTGCAATTGGAATAGACGCAAGGTAGGCAGAAGAATACGCATGACAGTAGGTGTTACCTATAATGCAACAGCTCAAAAATTAGAACAATGCATAGTTGATATTAAGAATATGCTCAACACTCATAAAGATGTTGCTCAGCAAGATGATTATGTGGTGGATAATACGCTTTTAGCCTTGAGGCAAGATGTGTTGTCTATTAATGATGTAGAGGGCAATAAGAGTACTATAGCTGTATATCTCGATAATTTTAGCGATTCTTCTATTGATATTTCTATATCTTGTTTTACAAGATCAGTAAGCCATTTTGAATGGACCCAAGCTAAACAGAGCATTATGCTTGAGATTATGCGAATTGTTGAAAAAAATGGGTTGAGTTTCGCGTTTCCTTCTCAAAGTGTATATGTTGAAAACTTTCCTATAGATGTGCTTGAGAAATTAAAATTACAGCAACATTAACAATATTTCTTTTGATACATATGAATATAAAGTCGTAAAATATCTAAGCTTGCAGGTGTAATTCCGCTAATTTGGCTTGCTTCAAGGAGGTTATTTGGTGTGAATTGAGAGAGTTTTTCTACAACCTCTAAACTCAAACCAGATATTCCTTTATAATTAAAGTTTTGTGGGATTTTGATGCTAAGCATTTCTTCTGCGTCCATTATAGAATGTTGAGCCTTTTTTATGTAGGTAGCATATTTTGATTCAATAAGAATTTGTTCAAGCACTCTATCGTTTAAATGTTCAAATTGCCTATCAAGTTTTTTTAGTTTTTCTTTATTAAAGCTTTTACGACCTACAATACTTATGAGCGATGTTTTATCATTAATTTTTTCTTCTTGTAAATATTCTAATTTTTCAAGATTTTTAACATTTGGAGTAATATAGGTATTATTGAGATATTCAAGACAGCTTTTGATATGCTCTTGTTCTGTTTTTATATTGCTATATTGTGATTTATCAATAAGCCCAAATTTATAGGCATATTCAAAAAGCCTGAAAATAGCATTATCTTCACGCAACAAAAGGCGGTATTCTGCCCTTGAAGTAAACATTCTATAGGGTTCTTTTGTGCCTTTAGTAGTCAAATCATCGATGAGAACTCCTAAATATGCCTCATTTCTTTGCAAGATAAATGGTGGTTGTTCTTTTAATGCGAGTACTGCATTAATTCCTGCGTATAATCCTTGTGCTGCTGCTTCTTCATATCCTGTTGTTCCATTGATTTGACCAGCTAAATAAAGATTTTTTATTTTTTTTGTTTCAAGAGTTTTTGATAAGTCTATAGGATTAACATAATCATATTCAATGGCATATCCATAGCGGACTATTTGGGCATTTTCTAAACCTTGAATAGAATGTACAATCTCTTCTTGGACATTAAAGGGCAGAGATGTGGTAAGTCCGTTAATATAGTATTCTGTTGCTTCTTCTGTTTGTGGTTCTATAAAAAGTTGATGCCGTTCTTTATCTCTAAAACGATTAATCTTATCTTCAATGCTTGGGCAATAGCGAGGACCTATGCTCTCTATCTGTCCGCTAAACATAGGAGCTTTATGGAGATTTTGAGTGATAATGTGGTGTGTTTTTTTGTTGGTATAGGTAACATAGCAGGGGAGTTGTTTTTTTACCTCTAATGGTTTAGAACTAAAAAAAGGCAGTGGTGTATCACCATTATGTATTTCAAGTTTTGAAAAATCTATACTACTTGCTTTTATTCTAGGGCATGTACCTGTTTTGAGCCGCCCAACATCAAGCCCTAACTGCTTAAGATTGTCCCCTAGCTGTTTGGCACTTGGCTCACCCATTCTTCCATATTCTGTAATAAATTCACCAATATGCACTTTTCCATTAAGAAATGTACCTGTTGTAAGGATAATCTTTTTTCCATAGTAGCAATGCCCAATATCACTCTGAAGCCCTATAACAGAATCTTTATTCTCATTCACTATTAAAGAAGTAACCATTTCTTGACGGATATCAAGATTTGGAGTATTTAATATAAGATTCTTCATGGTATTTTTGTATGCGTCCATATCTATTTGTGCCCTACTGCCCCGTACGGCTGGACCTTTTGAGGCATTAAGGGTTCTGAATTGAATGCCACATCTATCAGTGATTTTACCCATGACACCACCAAGTGCATCAATTTCTTTAACTAAATGCCCTTTTGCTAAACCACCTACAGCTGGGTTGCAGCTACATGCCCCTATTTGTTCTACCAATATGGTTACCAAAAGTGTTTTAGCACCCATTTTAGAGGCTACAATACTTGATTCTATGCCTGCATGTCCGCCACCAATAACAATTATGTCATAATTATTTCTACTCATTGTTCCCATCTTTGAATAAATTATTATTCTTTAGCCTAAGAGATTAAGGCTAAATTCCTAATTATGTTTTAATGTACTCTCTTAATTATTGCTATAATTATAACCATCAACTTCTATTAAGTCAAATCCATTAAAGCTCTATACAAATGAGAAATAACAGGTAAATATTTGCTTTTATTGTTGTAACTCATTAAATGTTATAAAAATTTAAAATTTTTAAATAGAGTTTTGAAGTTTCGCTATGGAGCACTATTAAGGGAATAAGTTTAAGCAAATTGCATCTCTTTATGAGAATCTGTAAAATGCAATAATGAATGAGCAAATAAGCATAAATCTTGGATACATTTAAATGAAATCTTTTAATATGTTTTATGAGAGATTTTTTTATTGAAAGTTTTAAGAGCATAATTTGTTATAATTCTACAATATATATTGTTAAAAAGTTTGATATTATGAAAAGACTTATTTTGGTAGATACCTTTGGTTTTCTTTTTCGTTCGCATTTTGCACTTCCACCATTGCGTTCCCATCATGGTAAGCCTATAGGGGTGCTTATGGGCTTTGCTAATTTGATTATGCAGTTACACAAAGATTATAAAAATGAATATCTCATTTTTGCACTAGATAGCAAAGAAGAGAATTTACGAAAAGGACTTGATCCAAATTATAAGGCAACTCGTCCAGAAGCCCCACAAGAACTTTTAGAGCAAATTCCTATTGTGATAGATTGGATGAACAAAATGAATTTATGTAGTTGCTCTGTAGCTGGTTATGAGGCAGATGATGTAATTGCTACTTTAACAAAGAGAGCAAAAGAAAAGAATATGAATATCCTTATCATGTCTCATGATAAGGATATGTTTCAACTTGTAGAGGAGCATGTTAATTTGTACCACCCCATATCTAAAAAAATATTGGGTGCTGAAGAATGCTATCAAAAATATGGCGTAAATCCTAGTGAATTTATTGATTTTCAAAGCATTGTTGGTGATACGGCAGATAATGTTCCGGGGGTTAAAGGAATTGGGTTAAAGGGTGCTGCCCAGCTTATTAAGGATTTTAAAACTATTGAAGGTATTTATGAGCATATTGAAGAGCTACCTTCAAGGATTCAGGCACTTCTTCTTGCTAGCAAGGAAAATGCTTTTTTATCAAAACAGCTAGTTACATTAAATCAAGATGTACCACTTACATTTGAGTTTAAACAATCCATTGTTCCTGAAAAAAATCCTTTACTTCACATTATAGATGATCTTGAAGAATTTGATTTTAACAGAATACTAAAAAAGCTTACTAAAGATTTTGTATCTGTAAATTTACATACAGAGCCAATACAATCAAAAACCCAAAAAAATCATGGATTTTTTGAGAGAAATGCAGAAATGATTACTGATGAAAAATATTTGTTTAGTCTTTTAGAAACATTAAAACCAGATTCTATTGTGGCTTTTGATACCGAAACAACATCGCTTGATGCAAGGAATGCCCAAGTTGTTGGATTTTCATTTGCACTTAATGCACAAAAAGGATATTATGTTCCCTTAAACCATAGTTACCTTGGTGTGCAGAAGCAATTAAGCATGGATGTGGCAAAAAGAGCAATTCAAAAGATCTCACAAAGCCTTATTGTTGGGCATAATATTAAATATGATTTAGAAGTTATCTCCTGTAATTTTGATATTTTTGTTGATATGGAGCATATTATTGATACGATGGTTTTAGCATGGCTTTTAGATTGTAGCCAATCTTTAGGCTTAGATTTTTTAGCAAAAAAATATTTTGCTCATAATATGATCGCCTTTAATGATGTGGTGAAGAAAAAGAGTACTTTTAGCGAAGTTTTCTTAGAAGAAGCAACCCAATATGCAGCAGAAGATGCACAGGCAACCTATTTTCTCTATGAGAATCTCATTGATGAGATTTATAATACACAACAATCTCACCTTGTTGATATTGCTAAGGAACTAGAATTTCCTTTTATAAGAGTTATTCAGGTTTTAGAAGAAAATGGTATAAAAATTGATATTGACTTTTTTGAGCATTTCAAAAAAGAAATTAGTGAGCGAATTGCTACAATAACTGATGAAATTTATCATCATGCTGATTGTTCATTTAATATTAACTCTCCTTTGCAGCTTGGTGAAATACTCTTTGAGCGTTTAAAGTTACCTTGCAAGAAAAAAACAAAAAGTGGTTATAGCACTGATGAAAATGTTTTGCTAGGGCTTAGAGATTCTCACCCTATTATTCCATTTCTTATAGAATATCGAGAAATTTTTAAATTGCGTACAACCTATATTGAACCTCTTTTGCGGTTGGCAAAAAGTAAGGATTCGTGCAGAGTGCATACATCGTTTTTGCAAACAGGAACAACCACTGGGCGTTTAAGCTCTCGTAATCCTAATTTGCAGAATATTCCTGTGCGTACTGATTTGGGAAGGAGGATTAGAAAAGGCTTTGTTGCTGAAGATGGCTATGTTCTTCTTAGTCTTGATTATTCACAAATCGAGTTGCGTTTGTTGGCGCATTTCTCTCAAGACAAAGCAATGATTGATGCTTTTTGTAAAAATGCAGATATTCATTATGAAACAGCTAAGCATATTTTTACAGAAGAATACGCAAAAGAAAAACGGCAAATTGCTAAAAGTATTAATTTTGGTTTGATATATGGCATGGGTGCAAAAAAGCTTTCTGAAACATTAAATATTTCTTATAAAGATTCAAGGCAATATATCGAAAACTATTTTGATTCTTTTCCTACTGTAAAATCATATCTCAAAAATACAGAAGATTTAATACTTGAGCAAGGATATACTGAAACTTTATTGAAAAGAAGAAGGACATTTAATTTTCAGCAAGCAGCCCCATATCAAAAAGCCGCTTTTTTACGAGAAGGAATTAATACTATATTTCAAGGAAGTGCAGCTGACTTGATTAAGATGGCTATGTTAGAAATTTATCGGTTATTCAAGACAAAAAATGATATTAGAATGCTTTTGCAAATCCATGATGAGCTTATTTTTGAAGTAAAAGAACAGTTTGCACAAGAATATGCTAAAAGCATTAGTGCTATTATGGAGGGCATTTATCCTTTACGTGTTCCTTTGGTGTGTGGAATAGGGATTGGAAAAAACTGGGGAGATCTTAAATGATAAGAAAAATATTATTCATGATATGTTTTGGGGTGCATGTAGTATATGCTTTTGAGCCACCTGTATCTCTTTTTGCATTGCTTAAAACTGTTTATGCATCTTCTTTGTATAGTATGTATGCTCCACAAGTAGGTTACTTATATTGTTCTTTATTTGCAGTGCAAGCACCTATTTATACGCAACCTGATATGTCTTGTCAAATAGATAATCGCCGTGCATTAGAGATGCGTTATCATGCTAAAAATTTTACACAAAGAACATTATTTTTAGAGCAAAAATATAGATTAGGATATGTTGATGGATATTGCTTGGTGCAAGATGGGGCACATTTGTTTAATGCCACAATGATTCGCGAGGGTTTTGCGGTGTATCGCCCTCTTCCTGCTGTTAAAGGCGATAATGTGTTAAGAAATGAGCTTAAGACATTGGAACTCATTGCGGAAAAAAACAAAAAAGGATTATGGGGGGATTATGCTCAAGAGATGCAATGTTTAAGGCAGATTGCAAAAACTCGCCCAGCAGGTATCGAGCATGGATACTAACAGCTCGTTTGTGTAAAATATCTTACTTCTTTGTCAAGATTAATAATCTCTTCAATAGGCATAGAGCTATGGGGGGGGATATGAAATTTTTCAAGAGCTGCAAAAATACTTTGTGCTATTTGCCCAAAATAAATTTCATCTTTTAAGAATTTTTCAACAGCTACTTCATTGCATGCATTAATGATAATTCCTAACAATGGATTGCACAGTACTTGTTCTTTAAGACCCCATATTGGGTATCGCTCTAGCATGATTTCTTCAAAATGAATATTTTGAATATCTGTAAGGCTTATGGGGTGGAATAATGTATCGCATTCTTTGCATGGTTTTTCAAATATATCTTTGCCTGCAAGTGCATAGGCTATAGGCAAACGCATATCATTTTTTGCAATATGTGCCTTAAAGCTTCCATCATGAAAACCAACAAGGGCGTGTATGGTTGAGCTTCGCTCTATAAGAGCTTGAATATTCTTTTCTTTAAAAAGCCAAAAGGCTTCAAGAACCTCAAAAAGTTTATTAACCATTGTTGCACTGTCAATGGTGATTTTTTTCCCCATAGACCAATTAGGATGCTTGAGGGCATCATGTGCTTTTTGGAAGAATATATTATGTAAAGGCGTATCCCTTAACGCCCCTCCGCTTGCTGTAAGGATAAGCTCTTTTGGCTTTTGGGTGCTATGCAATAGAAACCAAAGGCTAAAATGCTCGCTATCAACAGGAATAATTTTTTTACTGTCTATCAAATGCCCCCCAACAACAAGAGATTCCTTATTAGCCAGAGCTACTTTTTTGCCTAGTTTCAAACTATGAATAGTTGGTTTTAAGCCCAAAAAACCTACAAGAGCATTAAGGACAAGGGTTGAAGAGCAGATTTCTAAACCTTTTAAAATGCCTTCTTCACCATAAAGGAGATGCAGTGTATGATCACTTTTAATGCTTGATAAGAGTTCTTTATTGCTTACAACAACAACTTTTGGTTGAAATTCATAAATTTGTTGTTGGAGCAATTGGATATTTGTTCCTGCAACAAGCATTTCAATATCAATATTAAAATTTCTTGCTATATCTATTGTGTTTTGCCCAATAGAGCCTGTTGAACCTAAAATAATCATGGATTAAGAAGCCACAGTAATAAGGGGTACAATGCAATAGCAGCAAATAGATAGCCATCTATTCTATCAAGAACACCCCCATGACCAGGGAGTAGTGATCCGCTATCTTTTACATTCGCATTTCGTTTAAGGTAGCTTTCATATAAATCGCCAAAGATAGCAGCTAGTGAAGTTATGCAAGAGAGCAATAAAGCTTGAATAAAACTTACTTCCACCCACCATACATATGCGAAAGAAGCACCAAATAATGTGGCACAGACTATGCCAATAATAACACCTTCCACTGTTTTCTTGGGTGAAGTAGGGCAAAAAGGTTTTTTGCCAAAAAGCTTCCCTCCAAAAAAAGCAAGAGTATCACTTGTAGCGACAACAATAAGTAAAAAAACCAATGAGGCAATGCCCCAATTAGTGTAAAGAGCTAAAAAAGTCAAGAAAGATATGGTAGGATAAATAAGGGGCATAATAATAAGGGCATCGCCTTTTTTTGTGTAGGCTTGAAATGAAGCTGCAAGCATTATGAGAGCAAAAATAACCCATAAAGAGTAGAGTAGGGAATAGATAGTGAGAATTGCTCCTGCCCAAATAAGTATGCCAACAGCAAGAAAATAATATGATAATGATTCATTTTTAAAATACAGATGGGATACTTCAAAGAGGGCAATGAGATAAATAATACCTAAAAAACCCCATACAAGCCAAAAGCTATGGAATATAGCAAGAATGATGATGACTATAAGCATAATAATGGCAGTGTATATTCTACTTAATTCAATATTTGCAAGTCGTTCTTTCCACATATTATTCCTTTATTGTTGTAAGAGTTGAAAAAAATATGCAATATCTATTTTTTTAAGCCAGCTAAGGTCAAACCCTGCAAAATGTGATGCACAAAAAAGAAAAAATATCATACATACCCATCCTATACCCTTGTCGATTTGTCCTCCGGTGTAGAATCGGAATGGATAGGGAAGTAGCCCTCTGTTTTTAGAGTTTATTGGCAAATAAAATGGGCATCCGCTTTTGGTGAGCATATCACCCATAATATGCAGATAGCAACCTAGTACAAGACCAAAAAGTGCCGGTAATGAAAAATGAGCATAGAGGAAAATAGGGTATAGCAAGATGCCAACAAATAGAGGAAAGAGAAAAGAATGCGTTATGCCTCTGTGCCCAAAAAACTTTTTGATAAAATGTGAGACAAAGAGCGTTTTTTGTCCAATAACCGAATTGGGTTCGTCAATATCGGGCAATAATGATCCTATGCTTATGCCAACAAAAAAAAGTATGAGATTTTGTGGATTGAAATCAATATCAAAACCTTCAGTAAGCAACAAAACAGGAATAGCACTTATAGATAGAGCAAAGGCAATATGTGTTTTTGCAATCATTGTGCTGCACCAAAGGGTATGGAAACTTGCCCGCAAATTTCAAATTTAGCACGGCTGTCTATTTCATTATGTGAAAGAACAACAACTCGTACTTCAAATTGACTTAATTTTTCTGCAATAAATCTTCTATTTTGTTGTGAAACAAGTAAAATAGGTGAAACATTAAGAGTTTGCCTTACTCGTTCTAGCTCATTTCTTATAGAATCAACAAGAGCATTCATTTCACTTACGCTTAACACAATTGGGCGAATTCGTCCGCTCCCATCATTTTGCTTGTTGAGCAAGAATTGGTCGCTTTCTGGGGTGAGCATAATCATTCTTAATACCCCATCATCATCTTTGAAGGTGTCTGTAATGACGCGTGCAAGAGATTGTCTTACCCTATCAATGATAAAATTAATATCTCCATTGGCAATGGGGACAACATCAGTTATAGTTTCTAGTATGGTAAGCATATCTCGTATAGGAATCTGTTCTTTTAAAAGAGCTTTAAGAATTTGTTGTATAGTGCCTAATTGAGCCACCTTTTTAACATCTTCTACTACAATGGGATAATTTTTAGCGAGATTATCCATAAGCTTTAAAACATCTTGGCGTGTAATAAGCTCTTCAGCATACTGTTTCACAACTTCAACGACATGGGTTGAGATAACTGTTGCTGGGTCAATTACAGTATAAGAATTCAAAAGAGCTTCATCTTTCAGTGATTGCTCTATCCATAGTGCATCTAGTCCAAAGGCTGGCTCTTTTGTAGGGATTCCTTCAATTTTATTCATAGCCATACCACTTTCAAAGGCAAGGAATTTATCAGGATATATTTGTGCTGTGGAAACAACCACGCCTTTTAGTCGTATTTGATATTCATCAGGGGCAATATCAACGCTGTCTTTTACTCGTATTATAGGCATAATAAAACCGTATTCAGCGGCTAGATTCTTTCTTTGAAGTTTGATGCGTTCAAGCAAACCACCTCCACTTTTTGGGTCAGCCAACTTAATGAGATTATAGCCTAAAAATATTTCAAGGAGCTCTACTCTTAAGGCTTCTTCTACAAGCTCTTCTTCTGTTTTAGTAGCTGTGGATGGTTTTGGTGCTTCTGTGCTTGTACTCATAGTTCCTCCGGTTGCCTCAGCTGGGCGCCTTTTCCTCTTGCTTGGCAATGGAGAAGCAAGAGGGTCTCCGGCTTTTTTATTAATCCAGCGTTCAAGTATTGAAAAGAGCCCATGCTCATCTTGTTTGGATATAAGATATGCCATAGCAATAAAAAGCAACCCAACAAACCCTAGCGATATTGTGGGCAAGCCCGGAACAAGGGCAAATAGTAATAATATAGAACCTACAATAGTAAGAACACGACTTTCGCCCATGAGTTGATTAATGATTCCTTCAGCAAAATTGCCTGCTTCATCGCTTTTGCTTGATCGGGTTACAATGATACCTGTAGCTGTTGAAACAACAAGGGCTGGAAGTTGGGATACTAAACCATCACCAATGGTTAAAATGGTAAAAGTCGATGCACTATCTGCCATAGTCATATCTCTTTGGAATACACCAATGAGAAAGCCACCGATAATATTGATGAAAGTGATAATTATACCAGCAACTGCATCGCCTTTGACAAATTTGCTAGCACCATCCATAGAGCCATAGAAATTTGATTCTTGAGTGAGAGCCTCTCGACGCTTTCTTGCTTCCTCATCATTGATTGCCCCAGAATTGAGGTCAGCATCAATAGCCATTTGTTTCCCGGGCATAGCATCAAGCGTGAATCGTGCAGCAACTTCAGCAACCCTTGTAGAGCCATTAGTGATAACCATAAAGTTTATAATGACAAGAATAAGGAATACAATAATACCAATAACATAATTGCCACCAACAACAAACTGCCCAAATGATGCAATAATTTCACTTACTGATTCTATACCATTATGCCCTTCACTAAGAATTTGTCGAGTGGTGGCAACATTTAGAGCCAATCTAAAAAGAGTAACTATGAGAAGAATAGTTGGAAACGCAGTAAAATCTGTAGGTTTTTCTATGTATAAAGCAATGAGTATGATTAATACAGATACAGCAAGAGAAACTGTTAAAAAGAAGTCTAATACCCAGCTTGGCATTGGAACTATGATAATTGCAATAATACAAATAACAAATAGTACGACAGTTAAATCTTTAGACTCGCTTATTCTTTTCATAAAAGGGAGTATTCTTTGTAGTAAAGTCTTTTTATTGCTTATTTTTTTTACTTTTGCCAAGCGAACCCTTTATAAATCTTTTATTTAAAAATATATAGTGTTTGTTTCATGCAATAATACAAAAAGTAATGTAAAATTCTGCTTTTTATGATACAATTATGATGCTTTTTAGCAATACCAAATCAAAGGAGGTCTTTATGGCTTTAGATATGGCGAAGAAAAAAGAAATTATCGCAAGGTTTTCAAGAACACAGAATGATACAGGCTCATCAGAAGTACAAATTGCTCTTTTAACCGAAAGGATAGCGTATCTCACTGCTCACCTTAAAGTTAATAAAAAAGATCATTCTAGTCGCTTAGGGCTTTTAAAGCTTGTGGCAAAACGAAGACATTTATTGCAATATTTGAAGAGAAAAGATTATAAATCATATAGTTCGTTAATTTCTGCTTTGAATATTAAAGGTAGATAAGCTTATTTAACAATCCTTAAAGAAATAAGGATTGTTTTTTATTTAAAACTTAAGATTAACACCCAAGAGAAATTGATAATGATCTTCTAAAGAGAATCTTTTTGAGGTTACATCTTTTGGGTCAGTGCTATCTCTGTTGAAACGTTTTTCAGGCAAATCTCCACCTAAATAGCGAAACTTCGCTTCAACCTCCAAAAAATCAAGAGGTGCTAAAACAGCCCCGACATTAAAACCAATACCACTAGTGCTATTGTTTCCATAAGATTTATCAGAGGAAGATTGCACAAAAGAATAATTTCCACCTACAAATGCTCCAAGTATAGGGAGAATATCATAACGATAATCAAGATTGAAAGTAAATATATTCATGCCTATTGTACCTGTGAAAACATTATCATCATCAAAAGATACACGACTATAATCCCCATAAGCTCTTATGGCTTGTTCTGGACGAAAGTAGAAGTCATAGCCTAATTTTACCCCATAGGTAAATGAAGAAAAATTCTTTTCATCTTCAAGCCCATCAAGTTCGAAATGATTGTTATAATAATCGGTATTGCTCCCAAGAGTACTCATGCCCACAGTGCCCCCGATAACTATCCCGCTTTCTCCAGCAGAGAGAACATTGAAAAATAAGGCACAAAAAGCAGGAATGAGTACTGCTTTTTTAGAAACTGATGTATTCATAAACAAAACCTCCTTTGTTATTTGTTTATTATATTTTTATTAATCCTTGCCTAAGGGTAACTTTGAGGCATAATCTTCTAATATGTAAGTTGGTGTGGCAAACATATTATCTGTATATGGAGGCATTATCATTCGTGTTGTAAGAAATGATGATATATTAACTAACCCTAAGAGTAGTCTTTTGGTGTCATCCTTATCTTCTGCTACGACAGTTACATATTGATAACGCTGCTCTTTTTTCTGTTGTTTATATTCTATGAATACTTCGGTGTTATCAGTAATATTGCGTTCTCTATATTCTTCCCATAATCTATTCATAGAATCTTGACCGCTATAATGAATCACTGTTCCACAACCAATAACAAAAAAAACAACAAGCCCAAATGTGAAGACTAATGCCCTATAAAGCATCATTTAATCAACTTTTAAAATAAATTAATCATACCTTATTATTTTACTTTGTTTTTCTTTAGCTATAGCTTAATTGCAAATATTATTTTTAATAGTTTTAGAATGTTTTAGTGAAAACATGTTATATTAATTTGCTTTTTCGTGGTACAATAATGAATGCGAGAAAATGTTTTTGAATGTTTCTTAATTTAAAATTTAAATTATATTATGATTTATTGACTGCTTTTAGGTTATTGGTAATTTAGAAATAATCATAAGAATGTATATAGTTTTATTGAAAAAACATAAGAAAATAAGGATTTACTGTAAAAATGTTTAAGTTCAATTCTATCCCTAAGAATGAGCTTACAGAAGCTATTTTAGCTTCAAAAAGTGCGTTTTATTATGCGGCTTTGGTAAGCTTTTTTATTAATCTTTTAATGCTAACCCCTTCTTTGTATATGTTGCAAGTGTATGATAGAGTTTTGGCGAGTCGAAGCCATGAAACCCTTTATATGCTTACATTAGTGATTGTTATTTTTTTTGCTGTTATGGGTTGTTTGGAATTTATTCGCTCTCGTTTGCTTGTTCGTGCAGGTCTTCAAATTGATAATCGTCTGAGAAATCGTTTATTTACCCTTGTGTTTAGCTATGCTAATTTGCATCCGGGTAAGAATGCACAGGCTCATAATGACTTAATGCAAATCAGACAATTCATGACAGGAACACCTATATTTGCGTTTTTTGATCTTCCATGGGTGCCTATTTATATAGGTATTCTTTTTTTATTCCACCCCTATTTTGGTATTTTTGCTATTTTTGCAGGATGTGTTGTGTTTGTATTAGCAATGATTAATGAATGGCGCACCAAAACAAAACTTGAAGAAAGCAACAAAAAACATCAAGCATCATCTGTATTTTTAAATGGTGCTTTGCGTAATAGTGAAATTGTTGCTGCTATGGGCATGCAAGAGAATATACGGTTGCGTTGGCATGATAAACATGTTGAATTTTGCAAGGAGCAAACCGCAGCTAGTGATGAAGCGGGGGTTTGGTCAAATCTTTCTAAATCTTTACGCATGTTATTTCAATCATTGATTTTGGGTATTGGGGCATATTTGGTTATTGAATCAGAATTAACAGCAGGCATGATGATTGCTGGTTCTATTGTAATGGGTAGAGCTTTAGCACCACTAGATATGCTTATAGGTACATGGAAGCAATTTGTAAATGCAAGATTTTCATATCATCGCCTTGTTAGTCTTTTGAGTCAAATTCCTATCCCTCCCAAACCTATGCCACTTCCTATGCCTCAAGGGCATGTAGGTGTAGAAGGTTTGCATGTTGTACCACCAGATTCAAGACAACTTGTTGTTAAGAATGTAACATTTAATATAGATGCAGGTGAAGTCGTGGGTATTATTGGTCCTAGTGCTGCTGGCAAAAGTTCTTTAGCAAGGGCTATGTTGGGTATATGGAAGCCTTATTCAGGGAAGGTTCGTTATGATGGTGCGGATATTGAGCATTATGATAAAATTGAGCTTGGTCGTTATATTGGTTATTTGCCTCAAGATATTGAATTATTTGATGGGAGTATCGCGGAGAATATTGCTCGTTATGGAGAAGTAGATTCTGAGCAAGTTTTAGAAGCAGCAAAGATGGCAGGTGTGCATGAAATGATTTTGCAATTTACTGATGGTTATGATACGCCAATAGGTCCTGCGGGTATTGCCCTTTCTGGAGGGCAGAGACAAAGGATAGCTTTAGCAAGGGCTATATATGGGAATCCGAACTTTATCCTCCTTGATGAGCCAAATTCTAATCTTGATGATACAGGAGAAAGAGCATTATTGCAAGCGGTATTAAACCTCAAAGCTAAAGGAGCGACAGTAGTGCTTATTACACATAGAATGTCTGTCTTAACAGCTGCTGATAAAATTGTTTTAATGAGAGATGGAGTGCTAGAATCATATGGTCCTCGCAATGAGGTTCTTCAAGCTCTTGCAACCCAAAATCAGCAGAATACTCTTTCAAAATAAGGCTTATTAATGAAAAAAGAATATGCGTTAATTACACAACCCTTAGAATACGATGAAGAAGAATATAAAATTCTTAATGATAAACCTTATCGCTATCTCGCACTTATTGTTCTTTTTCTCTTTGTTTCTGTTTTTGTTGTCTGGGGTTCTCTCGCACCGCTTTCAAGTGCTGTGCATGCTTCTGGGCAGGTGAGTGTTACGGGTAATAAAAAGATTATTCAACATTATGAAGGTGGAATTGTAGAAAACATTTTGGTTCAAGATGGACAGAAAGTTAAGGCAAACCAAGTACTTATCCAGTTAGAAAAAACAAAGTTTCAGTCTGAATTAGAGATCACTCGTGTGCAGCTTTTAGAATCTCTAGCTAAAGAAGCCCGCCTCATTGCAGAACGAGATGATATGCAAGAGATAGTTTTTCCTCAAGAGCTCTTAAATGAAAGCAATACTGTTAAGCAGCGTATGATGTCAGCACAGCAAGGAGAGTTTAGAGCAAGAAAAAAATTACTTGAAGATGATGAAACTATTTCTGAGCAAAGAATTGAGCAAATGCAAAATCAAATTGATGGAATTATTGCAATCATTAAGAGTAAGCAAGATTTGCTTGTTTCATATACAGAGGAAATTAATGAATGGGAGAATCTCTATGAACAACAACTTACTGATAAGATACATATGCGTGATATAATTAGGGAGAAAGTGCGTTCTGAAGGGGAAGTAGCAAATTTTCAAGCAGAGATAGCAAAAATTGAGGTGCAAATGAGTGAAATAGAATCAGAAATGATATTAAAAAGACAAGATTTTTTACGCGGGGTGCTATCAGAGCTAAGCGATACACAAAGGAAGATTATAGAGCTAGAAGCCCATCAAGTTTTTTTAAAAGATGCACTAGAGAGAACCGAAATTCGTTCACCAGTTGATGGCACTGTAGTAGATTTGCGTGTGCATACCATAGGTGCTGTTATTGGCTCTGGTCTCCAGCTTATGGATATTGTGCCTGAAAATGAAAGGCTTATTATTGATGCAAAGGTGGCAACGCATGAAGTAAATTATATCCATGAAGGAATGGATGCTGAAGTTCGTTTTGCTGGGTTTGCTCATATAAGATCGCTTAAAATGGTTAGAGGAGAAGTTTATGAAGTGTCTGCAGATGCTTTGGTTGAGCAAACATCTCGAGTGCCTTATTATGGGGTAAAAATTAAGATTCTTCCTGAAGGAGAACAAGAATTAGCACGGAATCATTTAACGATTAAGCCGGGCATGCCAGCTGATGCTATGATTATAACAGGGAGTCGCACGCTACTTGAATATCTCATACAGCCTTTTGAAAATCTTTTTATCAGAGGTTTTCGTGAGCAATAAAAAAGTTTTTATAATTTTTATTTTTTTATCTACCTTATATTTATATGCTCGAGACGATCAGCTCTTGACCTTATCTCGCGTATATGAAAAAGCATTGGAGCGAGAATCGCAGATTCTTGCCTATCGTTATACCACTGAAGCAGCTGAAGAAGGGGTCAATCAAGCTTTTGCCCAATTTCTTCCACAAATAAAGCTTGATGCTTCATTAGGGCATAATAAATATAGATACGCAGGACCAGAGGTAAGCGAGTCTTATAAGGATTATGGAATTTCTGCTTATATCCCTGTGTTCCATCCAGAGATTTATATAGGCTTAGATCAGGCAAAAGACCGCAGAGACAGTGCAAAATATGAATTTCAGCGCAATGCTAATCAACTAGGACTTGAGGTTGCTAAGGCGTATTTTAATCTTATACGCACACAAAAGAACTTAGTTTATGCTCGTTCATTACTTGAGGCAAATGAGATTAAATATAAACAAATGAGCAGCATGCTTCAAGTAGGATTAAGCAATAAGATTGACACATTAGAAGCAAGAGTAGCATTTGAGCATTCAAAGGCTGAACTTTTGGCAGAAGAAAAACGGTATAATGTAGCAAAAATGACTTTAGAATACATGATTGGTGAGAAAATTACATCAAGTCGCCTTATAGATATTTCTTTAGAAGAAATTAATCCAGATGCCTTAGTAATTGCTGCTTATGATTGGCAGAAAGGTTTAGAAAATAATATTGATGTGAAGTTAGCTGAAAAAAATTTGGCATCAGCACAGAAAGATCTAGCTATTCGTCGTTGGGAGCATTTTCCAGTAGCTGATTTTCAGCTTGTGCAAAAAAAAACAGATAGTCAGGATCCAGCTTTAAGAGAAAATGATTTCCGTGCCTTATTTGTAGTTAGTCTGCCCTTATATCAAGGTGGTCGTACGCAATCGCGTATCAGAGAAGGAATGAAGTTGCAAAGTGCAGCCATAGAAAATCTTAACCACTACAGAAAACAAGCAAATCTACGACTTGAAAGCTATCTTGCAGAGCAGAAATTAGCTATAGAGAGCTTGAAAATACTTAAAGAAACAGAGTATTCTATGCGATTGCACCTTTCAAGCGTTGAGCAAGGCTATGAAAGAGGATTAAGAAATCTTTTTGATGTACTTGAAGCTCGCTCAAGGCTTTATGAAACAAGGAGAAATATTATTGATTCTCTTTATGACCTTATTGTGAATCAACTGAACTTACTTGATGTTACAGGTACTTTGAATGTGGATAGAATCTATGAAATTGAAAGAAAAATTAATATACTAGGGAGATCCACACAGTGAAAACACGTGTTACAGAGAAATTGCACAAAGCTATTGACCTCCACAAAAAAGGCGATATACAAACTGCTCGAGAATTGTATATGGAGATTTTAATTGATGATTGCAATAATGCCGATGTTTGGCATTTGCTAGGTTTAATTGAACTTAAAGAAGGGAGAGATGAAGGTTTTGATATGATATTGAAAGCTATAAGTATCGCTCCTCTTTCCCCATTGTTTCATTCTAATATCGCTCATCATTATAAGCATAGAGAAAACTATAAAAAAGCATTGGAGCATTTTTTAAATTCTTATGAGTTAATGCCCAGTATAGAAACGCTTTTTGAAGTTGCTCTACTTTATCAAGTGCTCTCTTTTAATGATAAAGCTTTGAGCTGCTATGAAGCTATATTAGCTCAATTACCATCGCATTCGCAATCTCTCAATAATATTGGTGTTATTTATGCTCAAAAAGGTGAGTGGGGCATTGCTCAAGCCTTTTTTCAGAAAGCTATTGATGTAAAGCCAAGCTATGAAGATGCGTTAAAAAATGTTACTATTGCAGAAAGAAAGCAAATAGATAAAACATAATCATAATATTTATAAGAATATTTTAATATTATATATGCTATAAGGCGGATAGAGAAAAAATAAGATTTATCATCTTTGCTTTTCCGTACAATATAATTAAAGTGAGAAAAAATGGCAAAAAATGACCTTTTAGGCGGAGCATTATGGGATGCTTATTCAAATAAAGTGGCAGAGAGAATGGACAACCCTACTTATTTAGGTGTGATTACACAAGATGAAGCCAATCAAAAAGGTTTTCAATTGGTTGTTGCTGATTATGGTGCAGAATCATGTGGAGATGCAGTTCGTCTTTATTGGCTTGTTGATCCTAAAAACGACCGTATTATGGAAGCAAAATTTAAAAGTTTTGGTTGTGGAACAGCTATTGCGAGTTCTGATATGATGGCAGAATTAACTGTTGGCAAAACAGTTGATGAGGCTGTTAAAATTACAAATATTGATGTTGAAAAAGCATTGCGCGATGACCCAGATACTCCAGCTGTACCCGGACAAAAAATGCATTGTTCTGTTATGGCATATGATGTTATCAAGAAGGCAGCCTCTATTTACAAAGGGGTTGATATGGCGAGCTTTGAAGACGAGATTATTGTATGTGAATGTGCAAGAGTATCTTTAAGTACATTAAAAGAAGTTATTAAACTCAATAAGCTTACCACAATTGAACAAATAACAGATTACACAAAAGCGGGTGCTTTTTGTAAGAGTTGCATTAGACCAGGGGGACATGAAGAAAGAGAATATTATTTGGTTGATATTCTAGCTGAGTGTAAGCAAGAGATGCTTGAAGAGGAGATGAAACAAAGAGCTATGCTTGCTAGTTCTGGTTCTTTATCTTTTTCTGAAATGACTACTGTGCAAAAATTGAAAGCTGTAGATAAAGTTATTGATGAAAATGTCCGTCAAATGCTCATTATGGATGGTGGAAATATGGAGATTGTAGATATGAGAGATTCTTCAGATGGACATACAGATATTTATATTCGTTATCTTGGTGCCTGTTCAGGTTGTGCAGCAAGTTCTACTGGAACTTTGTTTGCCATTGAATCTATTTTACAAGAAAAACTTGATTCATCTATCAGAGTTTTTCCTGTGTAAGTTATTAAGGCTTGTGCTTTCCTTGCTAGCGGTCAAGAACCTCAAATGCTGGAAGCACTTTGCCCTCAAGCAATTCTAAGCTTGCTCCTCCTCCTGTTGAAGTAAAGCTCATGTTATCTCTTTCTCCAGCTTTATCTATAGCATCTGCAGTATCTCCACCGCCAATTATGCTGTACGCATAGGTGTCAGCAAGAGCATGGGCTAGGGAAAATGTCCCTCGTGAAAATTGGCTTACTTCATATATGCCTAAAGGACCATTCCATATAATTGTCTCACAATCGTGTATAACTTCAGCAAAGAGTTTGACAGTCGCTGGTCCTAAATCAACACTCATCAAGCCTTCAGGTATATCTTGAGCGGGAGTGATTTTGATAATTTTAGGGTTTTGTGGGTTGTCTGTACATACAGCATCAACAGGAAGATAGATTTTAACCCCTTTTGATTTTGCTGAGCGTAGTATGTCAATCGCATCACCCATGAGATGCTCTTCTACTAAAGAGTTTTGCATATTATATCCAATTGCTTGAAGAAATGTATTGCTCATGGCACCACCTATGATAATTTTATCAACGCAATCAAGAATATTGCTAAGGAGCGTAAGTTTTGAAGAAACTTTAGAGCCACCAACAATAAGTAGAACAGGTTTTAATGGATGCGTAAGAGCTTTGGCAAATGAATCAATTTCTTTTTTAAGGAGCAAACCCGCTACTTTATGTTTAGCAAATTGGGCTATTCCGTAGGTGGAAGCATGTTTTCTATGTGAAGCCCCAAAGGCATCATTAACATAAATATCACAAAGATTTGCTAAAGATTTTGCGAATTGTTCATTATTTTGCTCCTCTTCCTTGTAGAATCTAATATTTTCAAGCAATATAACACTGCCTTGAGGTAATGAGGGTAGCATAGATGAAATGCTTTCTAAATTTTCAGCAAAAGTAATATTGCGACCTAAAAGTCGCTCAACTCTTTTAACGAGATGTTTAAGTGAAAATCTTATATTTTTATCCTTTGGGCGACCCAAATGGCTTACCAATATAATGCTTTTTGCTCCATTGTCGATACAATGATTAATAGTAGGGATAGTCTCTCTGATTCTTGTATCATCGTTAATGTTAAATTCATTATCTAATGGCACATTAAAATCAACGCGAATAAGTACTTTTTGATTCCTTATATCTATTTTTTTAATAGACATAACTTCTTGCATAAATTTAATGTTATCTACCATAACTCTATAAACCTCCTTAATATAATATTTTAGCTTGATTCAAAACCTCTAAATGAAGAGATTGCTTTAGCAAGTGCATTGGCAACCACAGAATACTTTTCTTCCAAAGGAATTTGGCTTTTTGAAAGTTGTTCTTTTTGTTGTTTGTCTTTTTCAAGTTTATATTCATAGCTTGCTTGATCTTTTTCGTAGGTAATAATTCTTGCTTTTGCTTTCTCGAGTTCTGAATCAAGCCTTTTCTTTTCTGCGAATATATGTTGTTCATCTCTTTCAAGTTGTTTGATTTGTACTGAAAGAGCATTTATTTTCTCTTGAATTTCTTTTCCAGCGGCTGTACCTCTTTGATTGAGCAACCTCCTCTTAAGCTCAAAGATATTTTCTTTTGCTTGCGAAGATATGTCAAGCTTTTTTTGGATTTCTGCCTCAAGAGAAGCGATGACTGATTTATTATTATAGATAAAATTTTTTTGACTAATAATCTCTCTTTTGAATTTAGCAATAGCTTCTTCTGTTAACCGTATAGCTTCAGCATTGCGTGCTATTTTATCAAGCCCTGTTTTGCGTTGCATGGCTACTTGGAATATAGTTGAAGAGTTCCATCTATTACCCTCTTTGTCAGTAATGTCTGGTCTAGTGAAGCGTTTGCCACTAGGTGTAAAACTGACATCGCCATTGTAAAATTTGATAAAGGCATCTATTTTTGGCTCTTTATTGATCATTTTTTCAATAATTTTTCTTGCTATATGATCAATACATGAATCAAAGTATATTCTTAAAAGATAATTAGCAATAGCTTGTTTGATTTCTATGGTAGAGATTCGCTTGTCTTCAGGTACGAGGTCAAGAAATTTATCTTGCAAAACAGGTGTAAAATTTTTACTAAAAGTGGCATTGTCAAGTTCAGAAGGATTAAGCTGGCCTTTCAATAAGGCAGCAATGAGTGTAGGAATTTTTTCTTTGATTCCATGTTTTATAGCTGTATTATTTATTTCTTCTAAAAAAGATTTATCTAGTCCTTCATATACTCTTTGGCTCGTCGTTGAAAGCGTTCCAATAGCATTTGCTTCAGATTCTTGAAATTGTTTAATGAGCACCCCATTATCTACAAAAAAAATTACATCTCTTTGTGAGAGGTTTAAAAGGACTTTTAAGATAGCTTTAAATAAACCTCGCTTATCCTCCTCCTCTTTTATGTATTTATTTAAAAATGAAGCAATAGATTGATAGATGTTTGAATTTAATTCTGATAAGCTGGGTTTTTCTTTGCTTGGAGTAAGGATGTTATCTTCTTTTGGAAGCTGCTTTATGCAAGCCTCGGTGTATATGCAGGTTTCATAGTCATTAATTTTAAGCCTATAAGTAATTTCTCGATCGTGTTTGATAACAATATATGCTCTAAAGCCATGAGAGGCAAAATAGTCAAATAAAACTTGTCGCACATCTTCTTTGTTGTTTGTGAAATTTTCTACTTGCAATACTTTAAGCAAAATTGAACCTATTTCTTCTGCTGTAATATTCAAAAAGCCCTCGAGTCCTTGAACTTGGTCTTCTATTGCATCTAAGAGTTTTTGATAAACATCACTTTGCATATTATCCCCATTATGTATCTCATTGTATGTAAAAATTGTAAAAGTATTTATTTAAGTGTATTATCTAATAGAATCACTAAAAAAAGCTTGAAATTAAAGAGGTATATTTTTTAGAATTGAGCTATAAGAGTTTTTCTTAATATTATTAAGAGTTTATTGCTATAATAATGAAAGTAATTTAACTAAAGCCTGTTGTTTCTTTAAAGGAGGTAAATATTTGGTGAAAAGATTAAAAGTTGCTATTAATGGCACTGGGAGAATAGGGCTTTGTGCTTGTAGGATATTAGGAGAGCGAGATGATATTGAACTTATCGCCCTTAATACTACAACCACTATTGATATTTTAACTCATTTGCTACGCTATGATAGCGTGCATGGTGTTTATGGCCCTGTTGAACAAATTGCTGATAATTACCTTAAAATAGGCAAGCAGGATAATGTGCGTATCTTAAGCGATAGGAATCCTGCCAGCCTTAATTTTGGGAGCTTTGGAGTAAAAGTAGTTATTGAATGCACAGGTGCTTTTAAAAGTGTAGATAAGGCTTCTTTGCATCTTAGTGGTAGTGTTCAGAAAGTTATCGTTTCATCACCAATGAATGATGCGGCAACTTTTGTGTATGGTGTAAATCATGAGCAATATCAGGGTGAATTAGTTATTTCAAATGCAAGTTGTACAACAAATGCTCTTGCTCCATTGGTAAAGATTTTACATGAAGAATATACAATCAATAATGGCTTAATGACTACTATTCATAGCTATACTAATGATCAAAATCTTTTAGATGTTAAACATAAAGATGTGAGGCGAGCAAGAGCAGCCGGGCTTAATATTATCCCAACAAGCACTGGTGCTGCCAAGGCTATCGGACTTGTATTGCCTGAACTAGCAGGCAAAATCAATGGTTTTTCTGTTCGCGTGCCAACTCCTAATGTGTCATTAATTGACTTTAACTTTGAAACAAAAAGTGCTATTTGCAAGGAAAGTATTAATGCCCTTATTAAGCATAAAAGCCTCAATGAATATGCCCATATTGTTATGCTTGATGATGAAAAAAGGGTTTCAAGTGATTTTATAGGTTGCAGATTAAGCTGTGTTATGATTCCAGATTGCACTATAGTTGTAGGTAATAAAAATGCAAAAGTTGTAGCATGGTATGATAATGAAGTAGGTTATACTGCACGCCTAATTGATATGACTTGTTTTATAGGCAGAGATTTATACGAGTTATAATAATATATTTTGCTAATATTTTCATAATTTATCCTTAAATAAGAGATAAAACTTATATGCCTTAGGCAATTAAATATATAAAATTTTTATTATAAATAGGTTCGTTAAGCATGATTAATGCAAGATTTATCATGTAATTTTTAAATATTTAATCGCTCTAAAATATCACCTTTTGCTTGTGTGTTTTTGGGGTGTTTAATGTATGTGTATTGCATTTGATAGTATTAATTTAAAGAGTTTTTTGGCACAAAGCTATTTGCGTAAAAAGCTTTTTTTGGATAAAAAGCTTTATCTTTTTTACTTTAAGAGTCCTATGCAACATTTGATTAAAGTCGTTTTTCTTGCTCTGTTGTACTCTAAAAGAGCTCTAATGTTCCTTCAAATTTTAGATTAAAGTTCAAATCTTTAAAGAGTACTTGATTTTTATAAGAAAAACAAAGCTTTATTTACTTTAAGCATATTCATAAGTCTATGCCTTTGAAACGATGACTATGAAAAAAATCATAACTCTTATACAAGCACTTAATATTGAAATAGGAAGTTCTTGCTCAATAGACGACTCTTATTCACAGCATCGGCAGGCATAAATATAGCTTTTTAATACATTTGCATGGAACTTTCATATTAGCTTCCAAACAGATAAATTTTGCAAAATAAGATAAGAATCAATCTTGGCTTATTACATTCAAGCCAAGGCTTTTAGTTCGCATATTATCAAATATTAAAAATTGTGTTTTTACCTATAAGCCTCATCAATCTATTATTCCTTGCTCAGCTGTAGGGTTGAATATCTTTTCAAGTTGCTCTTCTTTGAGTTCAAGCCCATAAAAGTCTTTAAAATGTTTTTTGTAAATTTCTTGAATATTTATATCTTTGAAAGCATGAGGGTAATTTTTTTGTGCAAGCCATAACAAGAAAGGTGCTAAATCGAGGTTTGGTGCAAAAGCCCTATATGTTCCTAGAGGCACTTTATAAACTCTTTTATCCTTGATGGCTTTCAAGTGTTGCCACTTTTTATCATTCATTAAATCTTGAGGCATTAAGGATGTAAAGTTGCTGATAAAGATCACTTCAGGATTGAGTTTATAAATTTCTTCTAAATTTATGCTATTATTTGCTTGGAAATTGTAAGTGTTTGCTGCTCCGCTTTCTTTGTAAAAGTAATTAGCATAAAAACCAGGTGATATATTTTTTTCGCTAAATCCTCTAATGATTAAAACTCTAGGTTTAGTTTCATTTTTGATTCTCTTTTGAATTTCTTTTTGAGTTTGTTCGATTTCATTTATAAGTTTTTGGTTTTTTTCTTTAATAGGAAAATACTTTTCTAATTGATGGAGCCAATTTTCTAAAGCCTTCTTAAAATTATAATTATCTACATTAACATCGAGCTCAATGAGATTTACTCCAGACTTTTTAAGAGTGTTACAAATCTTTACATTAGCCTTATGACAAATATAAAGGTCAGCTTTGAGTAATAAAAGTTCTTCTATATTATCATTATCAGCATTTGCTCCCTTCTGAACATCTTTGAGATAGGGAAAAAAATCTAAGGTTACAGAATTCTCAATTAACGCAGCTCTAGGCATATAAATAATATTTGCATCTGTATATACACTAAGCAAATAAGGAATAGGCCACATTCCACCAACAACAGCCACTCTTGTATTTGCGAAGACAGGAGAGCAACAAAGCAAAAACAAAGTTATTGTCAATACAATTTTTTTCATGATTTATCCTTTAGTTATCGTATTCAATTTATGTGTTTTTCAAAAAAGCATGATTATAAATATAAAACCCTGCCTTATAGAAAATCAGAATATAAAGAACTTAAACAAAGCATTTTTAAAATGAAAATTATCTTTTCAGAGTATATTTTACTCATGTTATTGATAATAATCCTTTAGCATCGCACATATCTACCTTAAGAGTTTCATGGCAATGCCATTTATACTCTTTGATATTTATAAAGTTCTAAAAATCTTGTTGTTTCTTAAAAGCATACAGAAACAAATCAGTACTTTGGTGAATCCACCACCAAAAATTAACTTCAATTTTTTGTAACCCATATAGGGTAAATGCTTATTATCTACATTAAGATAGCCATATTGCTCCTTTATTCTCAATAGTTTAACATTGGCTATGGATAATTACACCTTTTATGCTTACATTATTTATATAAGCATTTATATAGGCTACACATTTTCCATCATAATTCTTTAAGAAAACTTTAGTATCTTTCGGAGCATTTATAAAACCTCCTGAAAAACCCTTTTGCTCCTATTCTATAGTTTAGATCGTAGAGCTTTACTTTTGCTGTTGTTAAATATTTTAATGTATGAATATCTCTTGATTCTAAAAAATTCTCAATTTAATTTTTATTTTCATATAGCAAAATTTGATCTATATTTAAGAGAAAGCTGTTTGTAAAAATAATTGGCATAAGATGCACATTTGCATTCTTGCGTGCCTAAAGAAATAATCCCTTCATTTTCTTTATGGTTTCTAAACTACAATAAAAATAATCAAACATTTTAGACATTGTACACAAATTCTATGAAATTTGAATTGATAGTATTCTATAAGGTATTTGCTTATAAAGATATTAATAATGATTATCATACGATTTAAATGCCTATAAGTATTTTTTAGTATAAAATAATGAAGTTTTATTTAATTGATTATAAACTTGTTATATGAAATGTACTAAAGGGCAAAAGTACTTAGAGTATGCAATAGTATGGTGAATAGGGTAGAATAAGGTGCGACTGTTCGCCTATAAATGCCTAAGGGCATGAAATGGCGGGATTTAGTAATTAAGACTATATCTCACTATAAATTCTATAAATTCAAATGAGGGAGTGAGTCCCAAAGGGATTTACTTAACTCGCTATGCAATAAGTTATATTATTAGCTAAAGCGTTACTGAAGCACGCTAAAGAGCTCCTAAAGTGCTTATTAAATAAGTAAGCACAATATCAACCTAAGGGGGTTGAATAGTGATATATCAGAGTGCTAAAAATACCTATGCTAAGTTTGTATTTTATACACTGACAAAGTAGCAAAAATAAGAATCTATACTTGTAATAATAGAAATGTATATCATGCAATATTTAAAGCAAGAATATATAAATGCTTATATCTTAAACTATAAATCACCATATATCTCATATGTAAGCATAGATTATAATATTACACTCATTTAAAAAAGTCATACATAATGTAACACTCAAAAGCATTAAAGATAATTCTATATATACCATTACATTAAAAGCTTAAAGTATGATAAGTCCAAATATAAGAAGTGTATAGCAAAACCCTTAATTCCAATAATCTATTTAGGAATATATATAAAGCAGATGATAGAGCATACATAAAGATTAAAAAGCAGTAGATACCCATTTGTTGCAATATGTTCTTAATAATCCTATTACTAATAGGAGCATAGAATATAACGATAACAGAATAAGTAGGTTATGTGCAAGTTATGGGAAATGTGAAATAAGCGGTAATAAGTTAGAAGTAGGCAACATGGAATGCCATCATAAAATACCCTTACATTTAGGGGGAAATGATGAGTATAATAACTTGATATGGGTTGATAAATCTATACATAAGTTAATCCATGCAACAAAAAACAATACTATAAAGAAATATCTTAATGCAATAAAGATAGCAAGGCTTACAAAAAGCTCAATATATCAAGGAATTAACCTCTATAAAAATATTCTTTGTTTATTCTATGAGATGAAATGATAATTTAAAATTATGGCAAGCTCTGTGCTCTGAAGGCTTGCATGGTTTGAGATTGGGGAAAACTAGAGATAATATAAAGCTTTAATGTATGATGTGATTTTGAAAAAGATTTTTATAAAAGCATGGTATAAAAGGCGAACATAAAATAGATATTTTTTAGGATTTTGCTTGTAATATCGATAGTATATATTATAATATCAATCATTATAAGTAATAACTACTATAAAGATAAATCAAATATATCTCATATTGTGAGCAAAGATTTAATATTGCACTCATTTAAAAAAGTCATACATAATGTAAAACTCAAAAGCATGAAA
>JARHYY010000110.1 GCA_029258405.1 Helicobacteraceae bacterium
GCGGAATTACCTCTTTTGAAAATATTGCACCTCAAGATAGTAAGCCAAATTTTTTATATTGTACATTTGGGAATCAATTCAATATAGAGCAAAAACATTTAAAATATGATTTTAATGAAATTAAAAGATTAAGCCAGAAACCCAATGATAGCACAGAATCTCAACAGAAAAGCAAAATTAATAAAGCTCCTTCTTATCGTGATTTATTTAGAAGACTTAAGAGTAACCGCCTAGCCCATCACAACCTTATTGATGCTTCCGAGATCCATACCCAAGAGCTTTATGCAAGAGAGATTGAACTAAAAAATAAACAAGATAAAACACTAAAAGATCAAATAGACAGATGGCAACTACTCTTTTATCGCATAACTTCAGATCATCATACAGATTTAGCAATGATTTTTAATAATACTATTATGCTAATTGCATTGTTTGGAGTCTTTGTTTTTGGATTAGATTATCTTAAGCAATTACATTTAGATTTTTCATCTCAATACCAAGGCAAAATTAATCACTCATCTATAGCAATAGATTCATTTATTATATTAGATTCCTTAGAAAAATCGTATTCACTCACACAGAATCCACCCAAAAATATAGAATCAAAACAATCTTTCATAGAAAAGATTTTAAATCAAATTTACTCACTAGAAACATGGTTTATATTTGGCATTTGTTGCTTATTCTTAATTTTATTTTTTCTCGGCTTGATTTATTCTAATAAATACAAGCTCAATTCTTTAAGAAATATTGTTTCTTATTTTGTAGTCTTAATAATGCTTATTGTAAAGCCCGCTTTATTGCTCCCATTTGTTGGTAAGTTTTTTGATGAGAGTTTAAAGGTAGATTTTCCAGCAATGCAAAGCCTTAGCATTTTGTATTGCATCCTAATGTTTTTAATGCTTTTCTCACTCCAAAAAACCGCTCGCAAAAATTCCGTAGTTCCAAATTAAGCAATTATAAAAGCATAATGTGGCTTGCTTTTACAAAGTCTTTAAGCTCCTAGCTTATCTTTGCTTGCAATAAATAGAGCATAAAAGTGTTTTTGCTCTCTTGAGATTTATTGTAAAGATTTTTTTAGTATATATCTCAATAGCTTTAAAGCTAGACATAAATACTCAATAACAATAAATTCATAGCACTAAACAACCAAACTCAAAGAATATTATATTGAAATATGCTAGGCAATATAGTGCATTCTTAGGATTTAAAATCAAAACAAATAAGAAGCTCAAGAGGATACAAGAATAACAATAAATATATTGCATATAGTCTTAAAAACATAGTGTTAAACATCAACAACAAGTAAGTATGCTATAAAAGAATCTATGGGTGCTAGATTTGAAGCAAGAATTATAATAAAGCTTAGACATATATAGCTCCTATAAATACATATCACCAAATATATATCATATTATAAGCATAGTATTGTAATATGACACTCATTTAAAAAGTTATAATAAATCAATACTATAAAGAAGTATCTTAATGATATAAACCTTTATAGCACAACATTTAAAAGCTTAATCTCTTAAGAGATACAATGAGTGATCAATTAATGCTCTGTTTTATCACTTTTAGGTTTAAATCTATTAAGAGATAAAGTAAGGAATTAACCTCTATAAAAGATTCTTTGTTTATTCTTGAGATGAAATAATAATTTACAATTATGTATGGCAAGCTCTTATTAAAAAACTTGTTCTCTCTACCTCTTGACATTTTTTATAAAAATATGTATAATTATCAGGCTATAAAAATTATAGCTTTAGTAGAAGTAGCTCTATTCCCCCAGAAATAGAGCAAAGCCTCTTTGCATAACAACCTAAAAAGCTTTGGGGTTGAACCCTATAATTATTTAATCTTAATTTTTCCTTAAAGGAGGACTTTAATGGCTGACATAAGTCAAATTTCAAAAGTTTATGTTTCTCTTTTTAATAGAGCAATAGATTCAAGCATTGTTGAAAAACATAAAGAAGCAACATATGATGTTGCTTTCATTAAATCAATCATTGATTCAAATCAATCAATTCGTGATTTAGATAATACACAATTTGTAGAACTCATCTATAAAAATGCCCTAGGCAAAGACAGGCTTAGCGATGAAGAAGGTATTAATTTTTGGGTAGGTGCTCTTAGCAACGCTGGAACAAACAAAGAATCTCTTCTCCATGCCTTTATCAATGATGTTAATGACTATGCAAGCAACAGAAAAGACCCATCTCTTATGACAGAAACAGCTAAAGCTGGGCTTGCAGTATTCAATGCTAAAATTGCTGTTTCAGATGCTGCTGCTAACAAAGTAGGTTCAGTTACTGGTGAAGATCTTACCTTTGGAGCTGGCTTACCTATGATCAATGCGGGCAATGCCTCAACAGAGCAAGGCAATGCAATAGGCAAATTAGATGGCATAGCAATGAAAAATCCCGCAAACACCCCAGGGGGCAATGAAGTTACACTAGGTGCTGGGGAGAACTTTACTAAACCAGGACCCGAAGCAACCGAAGAAGAGATAAAAAAGGGTGCTACAGATGCTTCTGATACAATCAATGTTTCTAGCGAAAACTTAACTGCTGAGACAGTCATTGATGCCGCTGAAGCTTTTGATACCCTTAATGTTGATCTCACAGGCAATGTTACAACACCGGGTAAAATCTCAAATGTAGAACGCATAAGCCTCAATAATGGCACAGACAATAGATTAGAGTTTAATGCCAATAAAACCAAAGGCGTAAATATATATGATATTAATGGCAAAAATGGTGTT
>JARHYY010000118.1 GCA_029258405.1 Helicobacteraceae bacterium
GTTAAGTAAATTCCTTTGGGACTCACTCCCTCATTTGAATTTGTAGAATTTATAGTGAGATATAGTATATTTTACTTAAACTCACTGTTTTATGCCAAATAGGCATTTATAAGCGAACAAGTCGCACCAGTTAAATATCTTAGAGCATGTATTATAATGTGGGCTAGAAGCATACTATTAGAGATAAAAAGTCTTTTTGTCTAGTTAGTAATAGTTAATTTGAGCTAAGAATATTGCGTTTTAAATGGGGAGAAGGGTTAAAGTTCTGCATATTCAAAAGTTAAGCATAATAATAAGTTTAGCTCCTTTGTTATCAGGGATTATGAAACTTGTCGTTGTAGCCTTTTTAATGCCTATCCAATTTGATACAGGGCTATTTTGCAAAATAACCCTAAAGGGGTCCATGAATATAGCTGCAGTATATCCTAAAAATTTTGAATTTAGTAATGTCATATTATTATTTTCAATATATCGTGTAGAACGATAAAATAATTCACCCAAAATTGCCCCAAAAGCTGGAGTAATTATTAAATCTTGCCAGCTAGGCACTTCAGCAAAAGCTTCGACACCATATTCCCAAAAAAAACTTGAAATTACAAAGCTATATATCGCTGATTGCGTCCAATCATAGCCTACAATTCTTGGCTGCATATAATAAACAGCTCCCCAATAAGGATGGGTAACCCAATTTAAAAAAATATCATCACTATCAACAACAGGAGCTAAAGAAACATTTCTTTTCCATTTTTTTCCAACTTTTGAAAAATCATTTGCAATATCATTTTTATCCCAATTTGTAAAACTTGATGGCATGAGATACAATAATCCAAGCCCAGCTATTGAACCCACAATAAGCACACCCATACTACTTAATAAATATTTTTCTTTATTGATTGTTCCCATATCTTCCAAAGAATAAAAACTTGGGGGTATTTGCTCTGAATGGAGCAACGAAACAATTAAGCATGTACAAAAAAATATTTTAATATATTTCATATTCATCGTTTTAAAATATTATAGAAAGATATACCCCCCGCTTTTTGAGCAATAATTTGACCTTGAGATTGAAGTTTTTTAAATGTACTCAATGAACGCTCATCAAAAAGCCTTTCTATATCATAATCGCATAATGGGCGAAGCTTAAGAGTTTGCAGGATTTGTTCTTCTGTATAATATTGAGGAATTATATCGCGTTTTTTTCTTTGAGCAACAAATACACAAAGACCTTTGAAATATGTTGCAAGAGCATAAAGCTCTTCAGTACTCAAGGCTTGTACCGCATAAGCTGGAGGTCTATCGATAGTGCTTAAATCCACTCTTGTAGGGGCAATTTCAAGTAGGGTATGAGCGATTTTTTGCACTTCTTTTAAATCATCATTAACACCTTTTACAAAAAGCACCTCGGCAATTAAATCGCCATGAAAATAATGCTTGAAATCTTTAATGCCCTGAATAATGATTGATATATCCATTGTTTTATGCCCCCTATCTATTCGCCTAAAAACTTGAGGGGTAATAGCATCAAGAGAAAACTTAACTATATCCAATTTTTCCATAGATTTTTTTATATCATCTTTATAAAACAATGAACCATTACTTAACAATAAAAGTTTTGGTGGTTTCTTAAAAGGCTCAATGAGCTTTTTAAGCTCATCAACAAGCACAGCCAAATGGGGATAAAGTGTAGGTTCTCCATTAGCTGTGAGTGTAATAACATCACACACTACCCCTTCTTGCAATTTTTCTTTTATTTCTTGTATGACTTGCTCTACTGTTATTACTTCTTGCATGGAAGTTATTGGTTTTGCTTTTTTGAGTTCGCAATATAAACAGTCAAAATTACATTGTTTTAACATAGGTGATAAATCTATGCCCAAAGAAACACCAAAACGGCGAGAATAGATAGGACCAAAAACTGTTTTCATGAATAAGCAACTAATAATTACGATTTTGTAAGTATTGTTCGATTCCTACTTTAGACCATTCTTTTTGCCCTTTAAAGAAATTATTATAGCTCTCCCATGCTTCTTTAAAATCTTTATTGGAAGCTATTTCTTCCTCAATAACTTCTTTGAATGTTTTATTGAATGCCTCAAGAACATCTTGAGGAAGCGTTTTAACCTCTACTCCTTGTTCTATAAGCTTATTAAGGGCTGTTGCATTTTGTGCTTGAAACATAGCTGTCATTCGTGTATTCATATCATCAGATACAACTTGTATGAGCATTTGTTGTTCTTTGCTTAACGAATCCCATATTTTTTTGTTGAATACAATTTCTGCTGTGCTTGCTGGTTCATGCCAACCTGTATAATAATATTTTGCAATTTTTTGAAACCCTGTACTTATATCAAGTGCTGGAGATACCCATTCTGTTGCATCAATAACCCCTCTCTCTAGGGCTAAAAAAATTTCTCCCCCGGGCAACATAGGAGTGCTTGCCCCTAGTTTTGTGAGAACTTTTGCTCCAAGACCAGGCATACGCATTTTAAGCCCATCTATATCTTTAAGTGAATTTATAGGCTTCCTAAACCAACCTCCCATTTGTATGCCGGTATTACCTCCAAGCAATGGATAGAGATTATATCGTGCTGCCAATTTTCTCCATAGTTCAAGCCCTCCACCAAAACGCATCCATGCATTCATTTCAGTATCGATCATACCAAAAGGCACTCCTGCATAAACATTAAAAGCACTATTTTTTCCGCTCCAATAATAAGTAGCAGAATGATATATATCGATTTGTCCAGCACTTACTGCATCAAACACACCTAAAGCAGGAACAAGAGTCCCAGCAGGATAGATTTTAATATCTATATCACCATTACTTAAAGTTTTCAGTGTTTGAGCAAAATAATCCGCCCCTTCTTGCAAGATAGGTGTATTAGCCGCCCAGCTTGTAGCCATTTTAAGTCGCGTTTTTTTAGCAGATAGTATTGTAGGCACAAAAACAGCACCAGCACCAGCTAAAGCCGCTCCTTTTATAAAATCTCTTCGTTTATTTGTAGTATTTTCCATAGAATTTCCTTAGACAGTCTTATTTGTAGTATTTATTATATCAAAATATTTATAAACCTCTTTAAAAAAGAACAAAATTAAGATATAATGCTTATTATCAAGATGAAAAGAGTTGGTTTATGTCGGGTATTGACTTTTTAGCATTTTTAAGTTTTGCCTTTTTTGCCACTTTGGGGCATTGTGTAGGTATGTGTGGTGGTATTGTCTTGAGCTATAGTATGAAAATTAAAACAAATATTTTACTTGCACATTTGCTATATGCCATAGGTAAAATGAGTACATATATGCTTCTTGGGGCTATCGCTGGAGGTATTGGATTTGCATTCAATCTTAATGAAAAATTAAATGCAATTTTAATTATTTTTCTAGGTACCATAATGATAGCTATGGGTTTATCAATGTTTTTTGAAAAAAAGTTTCTTAATGTTATAGAAAAAACTTTTGCTCGATTATTTCCTGCTCAAAGAGTTTTCAAATATGCCTTGAAATTTGAAAATAGAATAAGTTTATTTTTGCTTGGTGTTGCCAATGGGTTCTTGCCTTGTGGCATTGTGTATGTTGCTCTTGTGAGTGTTGCTTCAAGTGGTTCTATTATATTTGGAGCTTTACTGATGGCGATCTTTGGTTTATGCAGCATGGTGCCTTTGTTCTCTTTTGGTGTGTTTTCATCTTATTTAAATCATGGGAACTGGCGTTTATATTTCTCAAGAATATCTGCCTGCATTGTTATTGTTTTTGGTGCATTATTTTTTTATAGAGCTTCTCACATAATTTCTCATGGTAACATGATGGTACATGAGCATCATATTATGCAACCTGAAACAAGTAAGCATAATAAACATATACATAATTAAATAAATTAAATAAAACAAAGGAGATTCTATGCAACTAAATATTCAACGAATAATGATATATGGATTATTTTTACCTACCATTGCTCTATCATATCCACCAAGGTATTTTATAGAGCAAGAGCCAAAAGAAGGATATTTTCAAAAAAATCAAACCATTGTCCGTCATTATGAAAAACCTTTTTTTAATCCTTCAGCCATACCACCTTATAACCCGCAAATACCAAACCCACAATACCAACAATCAACAATGAATATGCCACAGAACACGCCTATGTATCATGCCATGGCTCCGAATACACAACCACAAGCCCCTAACCCACAAATACCACCGCAACAACCAACATCACAGTTGCCTAACCCTCAAGCACCACAACAGCCCCCACAGCAACCAACAAAAACAACTATTTTTTCATCTGAATGCATTACAGTATGTCCAATTCCACAGATGCAACGATAAAAACCAGTAAAAGGGTAGCTTATTCCTTGCTTCGTTGTATTTCTGCACCTAAGCGGTTCAATTTTTCTTCTAATCGTTCATATCCGCGATCAAGATGATAAATCCTATGGATTCTTGTTTCCCCTTTCGCTCTTAATGCTGCTAAAACTAATGCACTTGATGCTCGTAAATCTGTTGCCATTACATCAGCACCTAAAAGCTGACAAGCACCTTTAATAATAGCTTTATTGCCATCAAGTTCAATATATGCCCCCATTCGTTGTAGCTCGCCTACATGCATAAAACGGTTCTCAAATAATCTCTCCTCTATAATACTTGTTCCCTCTGCTTGTGTAGCCAAAGCCATAAACTGTGCCTGTACATCTGTTGGAAAACCGGGGTATTCAGCAGTGGTAATTTCAATAGGTTGAATAACTTTTGATGGTATCAACTCTAATGAATCTCCATTAACCTTATAATCAAAACCAGCCTGTTGTAGCTTTTGTAAAATAGCCTGTATATGCAAGCTATTAATATCATTAAGTGTAATGCAAGATTGCATAATAGCTGCTGCACATAAGTATGTGCCTGCCTCTATCCTATCGCTAATAATTTTAAAGGGTGGAATTTCTAAAAGCTCTCCATCGCTTCCTTGAATTTCTAATTCATTTGTACCTATGCCTTGTATTTGCACACCAGCACAAGAAAGCACCTCGCAAAGCTGCACTACTTCTGGCTCTCTAGCTGCATTTAAAATGGTGCTCTTGCCATGTGCAAGTGCTGCTGCCATAATAATATTTTCTGTGCCTGTTACGGTAATTTTGGCAAAATCAATTACCGCACCTTTGAGCCCTAAGGGTGCTCTTGCATTAATATAGCCTGATTGAATACTAATTTCTGCACCCATTTTTTCAAGAGCTTTTAAATGCAAATCTACAGGTCTCGCCCCAATAGCACAACCACCCGGCAAAGAAACTTCACAGTGCCCAAATCGTGCCAAAAGAGGACCAAGAACCAAGATGGAAGCACGCATTTTACGCACTATATCATAAATAGCTCTTGTTTCTTGAACACGCAAAGTTTCTATTTTTGCATATTTTCCATCAAAGCTTGCTTCTGCTCCAAGCATTTTTAAGAGCGATATAAATGTTTTGACATCTACCACATTGGGCAAATTGCTTATTTCAATTTGATTTTTTGCCAATAATGTTGCACTCAATAGAGGAAGAGCCGCATTTTTAGAGCCAGAAATATACACATTACCATTTAAGCGGCGACCTCCTTTGATCCATAAAAAATCCACTTATACCCCCTATTTCCTTTTTTGTCGTGTTTTTAACGCTCCTCCTATGGCATGTTCAATTTCTTTTTTGTAATTTCTATTTTGCATGCTTAAAGAATCTGCGAATTTTGCTACCCTATCAATATCAAAAAAATCCAACAGAGCAAAATTGGTAATAAATTGCATTCGTTTTTGAAATTCAGGGCTTTTAACCTCTAATCCATCAAAACTAGAAAAATTTTTATTAAAAGCGTCTAATGCCATTTGCTTATTTGCATCACTTGAATCAGCTTTAATGAGAGAGAGTAAAAAATCAATATTTTGAAGCTTTCTTTCTATGGTATTAGCTTCTAATTTATTTTGACGAATCCTATTAATAACAATAATTATTGTTGTAATAAGTATAGTGGGGATTCCAACCACAGTAACAAGCAACCAAATAAATAAAAAAAATGTCCAATCATACATAAATAAACCTTAGTGATATTTTTTATAAAATTCATTAGTGGCTTCCACAAAGCCATCAACGCTCCCACAGTCATAACGCTTGCCTTGGAATTTAAAAGCTAAAACCATGCCTTTCTTGCATTGTTGTAATAAAGCATCAGTAATTTGAATTTCTCCATTTTTTCCCGGTGGGGTTGTTTTTAAAATATCAAATATATCTGGCGTAAGAATGTAGCGACCAATAACAGCAAGATTGCTTGGTGCCTCATCAATTTTTGGTTTTTCAATCATATTATCTATCATGAAAACATTAGAATCAATTTCCTTGCCGCTGATGATACCATATTTATGAACATGTTCTGTCGCAACTTCCTCAATCGCTACAATAGAGCAACGATACCTTTCATATACTCTTTTCATCTGCAATAATACAGTCTCCCCACAAGGATTATCACAGAGATCATCTGCCAAAATAACAGCAAATGCCTCTTTACCAATAAGCGTTTCACCGCTTAAAATAGCATGCCCTAAACCTTTCATTTCTATTTGTCTTGTATAAGAAAAAGTGCATTTTTGTATTAAAGAGCGAATTTCTGTAAGATAGGATTCTTTATCACTCCCTTTAATTTGATGTTCTAATTCATAACTAATATCAAAATGATCTTCAATAGCCCTCTTTCCTCTCCCAGTAACAATAGCCATTGTTGTAATACCTGCTGATAAAGCTTCTTCTACGCCATATTGTATTAATGGCTTTGAGACAATAGGCAACATTTCTTTAGGCATAGCTTTAGTAAGAGGCAAAAATCTTGTCCCATAACCTGCTGCTGGAAATAAACATTTTGATAACATATACACTCCTTATAAAAGCCCATGACAATAGGCAATGTAAAATTGCTTGGCTACTCTACCGCTTTTTCCACCTCTTGAGCTCGCAAATACTAATGCTTTAGTTAAAATATCTTCAGTAATTTTATATGTAAAATATGATTCTACTTGTTCTTGATATTCTTTTATGCTTGGAGCATAAAAACCTATGCTCAATCCAAACCTATCACTAAGGCTTAATCGCTCATCAATGCTATTTTGGGTATGAATATCATCATTATTCATAAAAAAGTGCTGGTTTTCACTTTGAGGTTCTTTGACAATGTGATAACGATTTGAAGTAGCATAGATAATGATATTGCGAGGACTACTTTGTATTGAGCCATCTAGCATACTTTTTAATGCTCTATAAGAATTATCCGCTACTTCAAAGGAAAGATCATCACAAAAAATAATAAAATAATAATCTTGTGCTTGCAAGCTATCCATAAGATTTGGCAAAATATATAAACTCTCGCTACCTACTTCAACAACTCGTAATTTTTGAGAAGCAAAATAACATAAAATGGCACGAATTAAAGAAGACTTCCCCATGCCTCTTGCACCCCATAAGAGTACATTAAGTGCTTGCTGATTGCTTAAAAAAAGTTCTGTATTTTTTACAATCCTCTCTTTTTGAGATGCTATACCTACTAATTGCTCAAATGATAATGTATCAATATTTTTAATTGGCTGCAAATATTTGCCCCATTCTCTCCAAACAGCTGCATAGCAAGTTTCCCAATTGCATACAAAATATTTTCTTTTAGGCATGAGAATTTCTCTGAAAAATATCTATAATAATACCTTGATGCTCATTGTGATGGATATGAGCTTCGCCACCTTCTTTAAGTTTTCCAAACAAAATTTCTTCACTTAACATTGGATTAATGCTTCCAGCAATAAAATGTTCAATAGGTCTTGCACCGAGTTCTTCATTATAGCCTTTAAGAGCGAAATAGGTTTTAGCATTTTCGCTTAAAGATATATGAATATTTTTCTCTTTTAGTTGAGTATTGAGATTTGAAATATATTTTAACACGATATTTTTAATATCTTCATGGCTTAGTGCTGAAAAACAAATAATGCGATCTAGGCGATTTTGAAATTCTGGAGAAAAAGTTTGCTTAATAGCCTCGAGATGTTTTGCATTATTCATTTGTTTAAAGCCTAAAGCATGAGTCTCTTGAGAGCCAACATTAGAAGTCATAATAATAATTACATTACTAAAATCAGCCTTTTTACCATGGCTATCAGATAAACAAGCATTGTCCATAACTTGCAAAAGAATATTAATAACTTCTGGATGTGCTTTTTCAATTTCATCAAGCAATAAGAGAGTATAGGGATTTCTACGAATCATATCAATAAGCATCCCTCCATGTTCATAACCTACATAACCAGCTGGAGAGCCAATCCATTTAGATACACTATGCTGTTCCATATATTCGCTCATATCTATGCGTTCAAAATGTATGGCAAGCTCTTTAGCAAGCTCTTTAGCAAGCTCTGTTTTGCCAACGCCAGTGGGTCCAGCAAACAAAAATGAAGCAATGGGATGATTGGGCATACCTAATCCTGCTCGAGACATCTTTAAAGAATCTACAAGACTTTTAATAGCCTCTGTTTGCCCAAATATTTTTTTCTTCAATCGTTCTTCAAGCGTTTGCAAAAGCAAGAGCTCATCATTTAATATATTTATAGCGGGTATTTGTGCTTTATTGCTTACAATGTGTTCTATCTCTTGAGAATCAACAAGCATTTTTTGTTCCATTTTCGCTAATGCTCCTGCCTCATCAATAATATCAATAGCCTTATCGGGAAAAAATTTATCAAAAATATAACGCTCAGAAAGATCTACCGCCTTTTTTATGGCTTTTTTTGTATATAATACTCCATGAAAATCTTCATAAATATTTATAAGATTTTCAAGCATTAATATTGTTTCCTCTTTTGTTGGCTCTTTGATATCTACTTTGATGAATCGTCTTGAAAATGCTTTATCGCGTTCAAAAAAATGTTGATATTCATCATAGGTGCTTGCCCCTATAACCCTGATTTTTCCGCTTGACAAATAAGGCTTCAATATATTTGAAGCATCTAAAGAACTTTCTTTATTTGCACCAGCTCCCATAATCGTATGAATTTCATCAATAAAAAGAATAATGTTACTCTGTTCTTCTAGTTCATGAATTAAGCTTTGCAAACGCTCTTCAAAGTCTCCACGATAACGCGTTCCTGCAATAAGACTACCTATATTAAGACTTAATATTTCACTATCTTTAAAAAGCATATCTTTTAAAAAATCTGTGGCTAAAAATTCTACAAGGGCAGTTTTTCCAACGCCCGATTCGCCTACCAATATAGGATTATTTTTTTTACGCCTTGTAAGAATTTCTTTAATCCTCTTTATCTCTGTTGTCCTACCTATAATTTTATCAATTTTGCCTCTTTTGGCAAGATTGGTAAAATTAGTGCAATACAGTTCTAATGTATTTATTTTTTCTCTTAATGTGTCATTAAGGCTTTGATGATTCATTGCTTGAGATTGTTGCATATTTTCTTGGAATTGTTTTTCTATGCTTTTTTTATGCTTTTGTAATGAAAGATGTATTTGAGCAATTCTTCGCCAAAATGCTCTATTCATCTCATTTCCTGCTGTCCAATGGGTTGCAAAAGCCATTATTATTTGCGCACAAAAAGTTTCTGGATGATGCTCTATGAGCCCTACAAAAATAGGCATGAGAATAGATTCTAAAGAGTGCTGATTATCTAAAAAGGAGTTTGAAAAGTCTTTATGATAAATATTCCCCTCTTGTAATGCCATGCAAAAAGTCTCTAGTGAATCATTGCTCCCCAATTCATTATCAATAGTATCATAAGAATATTCATGGATAAAATAACTTCTTACTTCCATGAATAGTTCAAGCAAATCTGGAGATGGACCAAAAAACTTAAACATTTCTTCTCTACTATTCTTGCTTGTTTCAAAATGGGTATCAAGTTCATTTTCTAATAATAAAATAAGAGAATCAATGGTAATTGGTGGAATATTGAAGAGATAAGAACATAATGGCTCTTTAAGTATATATAGTAGTAAATGCTCACAAAGTACAAAATCATCTCTTCTTTCCAATGCTATACAAATAGCCTCAATAAAGATTTTATCTCTCAAGGTGGCATTGTGTTGTGTCATTGATAATATTCCATTCGTGTTGTAGGGGGATAATTATGCTCTGTTGCCTTTTTATCCATTAGAGCAATTCTTGCTCTAGCGACTTCATAACTATATACACCAACTATGGATTTTCCCTCGTTGTGTGCTTTTATTGTAATATTTATCGCCTCTTCTGTTGTTTTTTTAAAAATTTCTGTAAGCATGGAGATAGTAAAGCTCATAGATATTGCATTATTATCAATTAAAATAACAGTATATTTGGTTGTTTTACATAAGCATAATTGCCCCATTAAATCATTAGCACAGTGTTTCAAAGGTCTTCGTCTCTTATTTTAATGCAAATAAAACATGATATAAAATGCCTATGTGTACTTCCTGCTTTAAATTCCCTATATCCAACTGAAGGCTCGATAGAAACAAGATATGTTGCTCCGTTATCAAGAGTCATAATTTGTTTTTGAGATTTTGGATTTCTTGGATCAAATTTATTTTCGAGTTTAAAAGAATCTAAATTTACATCATCTTTTGTAGTTGCTATAATATTCTTATCTTGATCAATAAAAAATGTAAATATTTCATTATTCTCCCCAAGCAAAAAGGATTCTTTTTGCAAAAAAGAAACCAAAATTTCTTTAAACTCTTCTACTTTAATTACAAAAGCAACACCTCCTATAAAATGCCCTAACTCATCACATATGGGTGCCATAAATGTGTAACTTGCATCAGTAGAGCCACTAAATTGAGGAACTTCAAAGTTAGAAAGATAATAGCGGTTACTATTTGCCATGCCTTTAAGTGCAACAATAGATTCTGAAGAAACAGTATGATGAGTGCCTTTAATGAGATGAGAATTAGCTAAAACTGCTCCATTAGTATTAAATAAAACAATATCTGCATATGAAGTATAAGTTTTATTAATGTCTTCAAGTTTTGCAATTATTCTTCGTGTGTCTGATGATTCAAGCTGACTATTCATGTGAGCAGAGAGATATTTTCTAAAAATACTTGAATGGCTAATCCATCGGCAATTATTGGATTTTTCATAGAAGTATCGATCAAGCAGTTGAATTGATGAACGAGCATAACCATCAATTATGCTAAAGAGAGAATTAAATATACTTCTTTGTAAGTTTTCTATTGACTGTATGCACAAGAAATTAATTTGATCACTCAAAAGGCGAATGCTATCTAGTATTGGATTTAATGCATAAGAACGACTTTTAGAAGCAATAATTTCACCATTAATAACAACATCACCTAAATCTTCATTGATATTTTCTGCCTCTAAGATTACGGCGTCTAAATTTTCTGTGCGTAAAGATGAGTTGTTAAGAAAATCTTCTGGTATTTTAAAGTCGTTCTCTGCACCTCTTGGGTTAAATGCAACTTGCAAAGGCACTATGCGATAAAATTTCCAATCTACCGCTATGCTCTTAGAGCCACTCTTTATATTTTTAACGCTTTCACAACAAGCTGCAAAAGCTTGTCTTTTCCCCACTTCAATAAAATTGCAATTTTCTTTCGTGGTAAAATGTACATTTTCGCCTATAGGAAAACGATGCTCATTGTCAGAATAAATAATATTGTTTTTACCATCAACAACTAGTAAAATTGTCTGCGGCAAATGATAAGTAAAATATTGACAAATTTGATCAATCTCTTGATAGAAGTCAAAAATGGTAATCAATGCACCAGCACATTGATGCAAACTTTCATTCATGATAGGTACGATGCTAATAAGCTCTCTTTTTCCTCCATAGAAGTCTAAAGGAGAGAGTGCCTCTATTTTTTCATTATTTTTTATCGCCTCAAGGATATGAGAATTTTTTGTTGTGCCTGAAATATCTTTTTCTAAAGAAAGAATAATTTCACCTTGTGTATTTACAAGAATAATATTTTTATAAATGGTATATATATTTTGATAATGTTGCAAATGCTTTTTAAGTATCTGAATTTTTTCTTCATTTTTTAGATCGCCATCGCTGAAAAATCGCACCAAACGGCTCCCTTTAGCTAATGCAATAGCGTCTAAAGAGCATCCATCAATAGTATGCACTAACAAGTTTGCTATGATAGCTGCAGAAACACTCGCTTCTTTATAGCGATTATAAAAGTTTTGCTCAATGAGCGTATCAATGAGACGATCCTGCAAATTATTGAATTTTTGTTGTGTTGCTTCCATGAATTCAAAAAGATTTTCAGCAATATCTAAAGAGCTAATTTTTCCTGTAAGCGTTGTTTTTCCCAAAAGAGAGTTAAGAGAAGAAAATTGTGTTCTATAATGTCCTATATTTGGCATATAAGTACTTAACATATTGACAGTTTGCTGTTCCATGAATTTAAATGCTCCCTTTGTAAATCTCAAGTTTAAGAAATTCTTTCGCTATTGTATCTTTTTTATGATAAAATATCTGTTAAATTCAAAAAAACTTTAAAATTAGTATATTCTTAATTTAAATTTATTGCTTTATCAAAAATAAGCTGCCATGAGGATTATATTTGAAAAACATATCTCTTAAGGGTTTATTATTCGCTATTTTTGGTGCTGTTAGTTGGGGTGCAAGCGGCGTTGTTAGTGAATTTTTGTTTAAAGGCGGTACAGATCCACATGTGCTTAGTGTGTATCGCATGTTCTTTGCGGGCATTATTTTTCTTATGTGGGCATACATTATGCCACCTAAGAAAAATAAAAAACCATTGAGGGTACTTTTGAAAACAAAGAATGATTTGCTCTCATTAATCTTATTTAGCGTTCTTGGAATGCTATTAACCCAATATGGTTATTTGCTTGCTATTGCCTATAGTGATGCAGGAACAGCAACAATGATTTGTGCAACTGACCCTATATTTATCATGATTGCAGTTTGTGTATTAAATAAAAAAAGCCCCCATGCTCAAGAAGTGCTAGCACTTATCCTCGCTATTCTTGGCGTTTTTTTATTGGCAACAAAGGGCGATATAAGCACACTTAATATCAATATTAATGCTTTATTGTGGGGGCTTAGCTCTGCTTTTGGCATGATTTTTTATACGCTTACACCAAAGAATATTATTATGCACTATGGAAGCACAGCTGTAATGGGGTATGCACTCATTCTAGCATCTTTAATACTAGCAGTATATATAAAAATTTGGTCGTCAGGTTTCCCTTTTTCGTTTCAAGAGTTTTTATGTCTTATGATTATTGTCTGCATTGGAACGGTAGGTGCATTTTACATGTTTATAAATGGGGTGATTCTTATTGGTGCTATAAGAGCGAGCATGGTAGGCGTGCTTGAACCATTAAGTGCGGCTTTTTTTTCCTTTCTTTTTTTGGGCACAAGCTTTACCATGATAGACATTATCGCCTTTTTGTGTATCTTAAGTACAATATTTATTATTCGCAAGATATGATTAGACATTGTAATAAGTACGATACCAAGAGATAAAATTTTTTACACCGATTTGTACAGATGTAGTAGGTTTATACCCTAATGCCTCTAAATCCTTAGTGCATGCATAAGTAGCTTGAACATCACCTTCTTGCATTGGCAAAAAGTTTTTTTGTGCTTTTTTACCTAGATGTTCTTCTATGGCAGCAATAAAATCCATAAGCTTTACAGGCGAACTATTACCAATATTGTAGATTCTATATGGAGCAGACGAAGTAGCACTATCAGCTTTTTTTGCATCCCATTGCATATTTGCTTTTGGAGGATTGTCAATTACAAGCATAATGCCTTGTACAATATCATCTATATAAGTAAAATCTCGCACCATGTTTCCATGGTTATAAACATCAATAGGTTTATTTTCTAAAATTGCCTGCGTAAAAAGAAAAAGTGCCATATCTGGACGACCCCACGGACCATAAACAGTAAAAAATCTTAAACCTGTAGCAGGAAGTGCAAAAAGGTGTGCATAAGTATGAGCCATCATTTCATTGCTTTTTTTTGTTGCTGCATAAAGACTTATAGGATGATCAACGCTTTTATGAACATCAAAAGGCATTTCTTGATTGAGCCCATATACAGAAGAACTAGAAGCATAGGTTAAATGCTGAATATTAAAGTGGCGACATGATTCAAGAATATTCATAAATCCTACAATATTGCTTTCAATATAAGCATAAGGATTTGTTAAAGAATATCTTACCCCCGCTTGTGCAGCAAGATGACAAACTGTATTAAATTTTTCTTCTCTAAAAAGTCGGTTTAATGTTTCTTTATCTTCAAGATTGACTTGCATAAAACGATAATTCTTGTATTTTGTGCTTTGGGTAATATGTTTTTCTTGAATATCTTTAGAATGAATTCCCATTTCTTGCAATCGTGAGTACTTTAAATTTACATCATAATAATCATTTATGCTATCAATACCTACAATCTCATTACCGCGTTTTAACATTGCCTGTGCCAAAGAGAAACCAATAAAACCTGCCGTTCCTGTAATAAGAATTTTCATTTTATTCCTTATTGTAATTCATGCAATTATAGTAATATTGCATAAATATTGAGTTACAAATCCCATCAAATCGACGAATGCCTAATATATCTAAGGTGTATTCAAGTGCATTAACAACCCATACAGCCTCATGAGGTTCTATGAGCCCCATGTGGTTGATGCGGAAAATTTTGCCCTTAAGATGATCCTGCCCACCAGCTATATTAAGTGCAAAATCATTTTTGAGAACTTTTCTAATGCTTTCAGCATATTGCTCATGAATAATAGTTGTCATTGCTAAGCATGGTATTTTAGGATATATTTTTAATCCAACTGCCTTTAAAGCTTCTTGTGTAGCTAATGCCCTTGCTTTTGTTTGTCGATAAACTTCAGCAAAGCCTATAAATTGCACTTTTTCAAGATATTTTGCAAAACCAGCAATTAAATTTATAGTGGGGGTATATGCTGTTGTATTTTTGCGTTGATTTTTGAGCTCACTTTTAAGATTGAAATAATACCCCACATTTCTATGCTCTATACGCTCTATAGCCGCCTCTGAAAGCCCGATAAAACTTAAACCCGGAGGGAGCATAAAAGCCTTTTGACTCCCTCCAATTAAGGCATCTATATAATGGGTATCGATAAACTCCACCCCTAATGCAGTGATACAATCAATTACAACCATAATATCTTTGTTAATATTTTTTACCTCTTCTGCTATCTCTTCAAAAGGATGTCTTAAACCCCCGGCACTTTCGCAAGCCTGCAAAAAAACACAATCAATATCTGGATTTTTTTTAAGGGCATCAATGACATCATCTACATTAGCAGATGTATCCCATTCATTTTTAATTTCACAAAAAGGAATGTTAAATGCCTTAGCAATTTTTGTAAATCGTTCCCCAAATTTTCCACTATTAATGATTAAGGCTTTTTTGGCACACAAAGAGAGCATACAAGCTTCCATAGCCCCTGTTCCAGAGCTTGCAAGCATAATTGCTTCATTCATATCTAAAAATGCTATTAATGATTCTTTACAGAAAGCAAACATTTTTTCAAATTCAGGAGTGCGATGATGAATGCTTGGGGCATTCATGGCATGTCTTATAAACTCTGGTGTAGGGGTTGGTCCTGGTGTAAAAAGTAGCATATAGCCCCTCCTTTTAGTGCTCAATACATATTACTCTATATGTCATGTATTCTAAAATATTTTATCTTAAAAACTTATTGCATGTAGCAATCCTTTTTTAAGAATTCAATAAACAATATTAAGCCATTCAAGCAATAAAAATACAAGCCCACTAATGATTGCTGCTGTAGGTACAGTAATGAGCCAAGCGGCGATGATTCTGTTAAATGCCGAACGCTTTACAAGCTCTTCTTTATAGGCTTTTTTGAGTTTCTTTTGTTCTTGTTTTGAAAGAAAAGGAAGCTCTACATCACTATCTACTATTTGCATGCTCCCATCAGAACCCACAAGAATCCCCGCAGCTGCTAATGATTCTTGGGCTTGTCGCCTTTGTTTAATGGCTTTAAGCATTAATTGTTTTTTATTTAACGGTGCTTTTCTAAAGGTTTCTAAGAATGTATTAAGAGTTTGCTTGTCTGAATTTTTATGCGATTCTATAATGCTCTGTTCTATTTCATAGTAATGTTTCTTTATGCCTTCGCGTAAAAAACCAACACCAAAAACAGCACCAACAGCAATGTGAGTAGAGCTCACAGGAAGTCCTAACGCTGATGCTACAAGAACAGTAATAGCTGCACTCATGGCTACGCAAAATGCTCGTATTTGATCTAAATCAGTAATTTCACTACCCACTGTTTTAATAAGCTTTGGACCATACAGAGCAAGCCCAAGTGCAATTCCTAGCCCTCCTATAATCATAATCCACAAGGGAACTGATGATTTGCCCCCTACTGATTGTACACCTATAAGCAAATCATTAATCGCTGCTAAAGGACCAATGGCATTAGCCACATCATTTGTCCCATGAGCAAAACTAAGCAAGGCAGCTGCAAATACAAGAGGGATAGTAAAGAATTTGCCCACCTCTTCTTTAGTGTTTTGCATTGTTGCTGAAGCTTTAATGATTAACGGTCGACATATAATGAATACCATAACCCCAATGGCAACCGATAAACCAATTGAAACAGGTAGGGATAATTTTAAAACTTTAGAAAAACCTTTTAAAATCATATAAAGTGCAAAGGCTGCACTCATGAGGAATAACAATATTGGTACTACATTTTGTGCTGCTTTAAGTTTATCTTCTTTGTATGTTATAGTGCGTTTAATGAGCAATAAAAACAAAGCCGCAATACAACCACCAAGCAATGGGGATATAATCCAGCTTGATGCTATTTCTCCCATGGTGCCCCAATTTACTATGCCAAAACCCCCAGCCATAATGCCTGCCCCCAATATGCCACCCACAATAGAATGCGTTGTAGAAACAGGTGCACCAACTGCTGTGGCTATATGGAGCCATAATGCTCCGGCTATAAGGGTAGCAAGCATGAGGTTGATGAATATAGTTTTATCACGAAATATAGCTGAATCTGCAGAGATGATACCTGAACGAATGGTATCTACTACATCTCCTCCTGCTAAAATAGCACCGCTTGCCTCGCAAATTGCAGCAATAAGTATTGCTCCACCCATGGTAAGAGCTTTAGAGCCAACAGCAGGACCAACATTGTTTGCCACATCATTTGCTCCAATATTCATAGCCATATAACCCCCAACCATAGTAGCTACTGCTAATACTGATAAACTTGATAAGCCGGGGTCTTTTACATTTACATTAAAAAATGAGCTAGAATATAAAGCAACCCCTGCAGCAATAAGAACAAATAAAATAGCAAAACCTAACTTAATAAAATCAGCCCTATTAAAATGTGTGGCTTTCTCAATTTTATCTAACTTTTTAATGTCCATAAAAAACCTTTTATAATCAATAAACAAAAAAAGAATCTATAATGCTATAAATCGCATTATAGATTAAAAAGCCCTTATCCCAAAACAATTTTTTCAACATTCATAGTTTTAAATATTGTCATGAAAATTATAACATAAAATCTCTTAATATAAGAGTATATTAATAAAGTAAATATAAATATATATAAAATTATATGAAATACTACTTGTTTATTTTATTTTTTATGCGATATAATTACTTTGTAAAACTTCATTTTAAAGTGATATTAATGACAAAAGAACAACTTGCAGAGGCAATAAAGGTTTTTCCTATCCCCACTCTATGTATAGATTCTACAAAAAACATTGTAGGATATAATGAAATATTTATTTTATTTTTTAAGTTAGATAAAATAACATTTGAATTGCAAAAGTTCCCTGATTATCTCTATGAGTTTATTATGCATTCCCTTCAATCCCTAGACCAAAAACCTGATAAACAACAACATACTTTTATATCTAACCCCGAATTTCCTTATACGAAAATTGCATGTTTATCGCAGAAAATTCATAATAATCAAGAATCGTTCTATATTATTATCTTTTTAAGTGAAACTTTGGACACTATCAAGCTTTTAAACATCAACGAGGATAACTCTTTAGGGGTGCTCTTTGATGAGCTTGAATCCATAATATACAATGAAGTAAAAAGTCGTCTAATAAGTGAAAAAAAATATCAACATCTTTTCCACGGAAGCCATGATGGAATCTTTATTTTATCCACTTCTAAAGATTATAATCCTTTTAGCATTATAGAGGCAAATTATGTTGCTGCAAAAATGATTGGAATAGATAATTCTACTTCAATGAATTTTTTAGACTTTATCCCCAAAAAATACAAAGAAAGTATTAAAAATCAGCTCTTTTGGCTTACTGTTGAACGAAATTTTCTCATTGTTGCTGAACTAGAAAATCAAATAACCAAAAAAACAATACCAGTAGAAATTTCTGCACAAATTTTTGATACCAATAACCAACAAAATATTTATTTATCAATACGAAATATTAGCGAACGCATGGAGTTAGAAAAAGAAAGGGATTACAACAGATCATTGCTCCAGCAAAAAAACAAGATGGCAAGCATGGGTGAAATGATAAGCATTATTGCACATCAATGGAGGCAACCACTTAATGTACTTTCTTTAGCAATTTCTAATCTTTATGATATGTATTGTGCAAAATCACTTACTGAAGAAGAATTTGCAGAACACATAAAGCATATTGATTCAGAAATTGCTTTTATGGATCAAACCATTAATGATTTTCAGCAGTTTTTTTCTCCTTCAAAATATAGAAGCTATTTTTTTATAAAAGATATTATTAAAAGTGCTTGCGGACTTATTGAGCCTTTATTTGCACTCAAAGGTAATACAACAGAGATTGTTATTAAAGAGAATATTGTAGCAAGTCAAAAATTCTATGGTTATCCTAATGAGCTCAAACAAGCGATTTTAATTATTTTACAAAATGCTCATGATGCTATTATTGAGCAGTATAATAAAACAAAAAATAGTAATGGAAAAATAGATATATACATAAATTATAGTGATACTCATATTAAAATTTATATTGAAGACAATGGCGGCGGAATTAAAGAAGATGCACTTCCTTTAATATTTAAGCCTTATTTTACCACAAAAGATAAAAATGGCAATGGGATAGGTTTGCCAACAGTAAAAATGATTATTGAAGAGAGTTTTAGAGGAGAAGTTACAGCACATAATACAGAGCATGGGGCATGCTTTAGTATCGTGCTACCTTTTCCAAGTGCTCCTCAAGATAAAGAGTAATTCTATGAATTTTATTCCTACAGAAGAAACATTTATTATTTCAGATACACATTTTGGGCATGATAAGATTTTTAAAAAAGAACCAAGTCGTTTGGGTGTGCATACAAACCACAAAAAAGCTTTTAAACATCTTTGTGAGCAATGGAACAATACCATTGCTCCTTATGATAATGTTTTGCATTTAGGTGATGTTATGGGTAAAGATGGGCTTGCATATATTAAAAATCTATCAGGAAAAAAATATATGATACTTGGAAATCATGATATTAAAAATAATAATAAAAAACTGCTACAAAAAAATAACTTTAGCATCATCAAGGGTATTCAACTGTCCTCATTAAGCAATGCTCAAGAAATACTTTTAAGCATAAAACCGCTTTTAAAAGGTTTAAATACCTATCAAACAAAACTCCTAAGTATTATTATCGCTGATATAAATGGCTTAAGGGTTTTATTTAGCCACTATCCTCTTTTTGATCGCTATCCCAAAGATAAACATATTTTACCTCTTAAAAAGTTGTTTGAGTATCTTTTTGAAATAACAGGTTGCCAGCTTAATATTCATGGGCATACACATAGTTTTGACACAAAAGATAAACGTTGCATTAACGCAAGCCTTGATGTAACAGGATATAAACCAATAAAATTAGGAGCATTATTACAAACAAGATACACATATTTAAGGTGATTATATGGAACATAAAAAAATTACATTTTTTGAACTTGAAGAGTATGAAAATAAGCACAATAGAAATCATGCTCAAGAGACTCATATGCTTATGGAATCACTAAAATCTAAAGGCTGGGAAAGTGAAATTATATTTTTTAGTGTTTCAAGAAAGGAAGAAATTTTTAACTTTGTTTCCTCTAATTCTGCCTATTTTTCTCGAATCCCTATACAAAATCTTAGTCGCCTTTCTAAAGAAAGCTATCTTGAGCTTTTGCGTGGGCTTTGTGAAGCTGGCGTTGTAGGTTTTCCTACACCTGATGAAATTATACAGTTTGAATCAAAAGATTCATTGCTCAAACTTATCTCTAATGGATTGCTTGCAGAAGATTCTTATGGTTATGGCAACAAGGAAGGTTTTAAAGAATCTTTTCCATATTCTTTAGCAAAAGGAGAGCGAGTGCTAAAGCCTTCCTTTGGCAAAGGAGGGATTTGGCGTGTAGCCCCACTTAGTGCAAATGATTCAAAGATGGTGCTGTTAGAGGATAAAATTAGAATTATCTCTGCACATCAACATCAAATTCGCGAAGTGCGTCTTAAAGATTTTTTAGAAGGCTATGCAACCTATATTGATGATGGAGGAGTTATTTTAGATGTACCTTTTTTGCCTTTTATTAAAGAAGGGATAATAACTTTATTTATGCTTTATGATAGCCCTTTTGAAGTCTTATGCAAAATTCCTGCTTTAGATATTCCTTATGCCTTTGGGACATCATTATTTCTAGGGGCACAATACCGCTATGAAGACTTAGAAAAATATGCTGCTCTCATAAGTTGGTTTAAGGCAAAAGTACCTGAATTGTGTATGAAGTTAAGCAATAATAATATCCCTCCTCTTTGGAGTGCTGATTTTATTCCATGCCAAAAGGGCTATATACTTAATCAGCTCAATATTACTGCTGTAAATTTTTCAGCCCGACTTGATATTGTTGATTCCCTAGCCAACCATATTATTAGAATTATTAAAAATCAAAAAAGTTAAAAAGACTATCTTAAGAGGTTTTTTTCTATAATTTTAGGTTTTAAATTTTTATAAACGGAGGTTCAAGCTATATGAAAAAGCATGTAGTCTTTTTTGAAGCGGTAGGCGGAAGCGATAAAGGCAAAGATGGGCATAGAAGAGATACAGTGCCAATGATGGATTATCTCAAAAGACTTGGTTGGAATGCTGAAGTGGTATTTTTTACCGATGAAATTTTACGAGATGAAACAAAAACAAATGAAATTTATGAATATGTTAAAAAAGTTGCTGATGCTTATGTATCTCGTGTAAATCCGGGTAACCTCAAAGAAGAAAAGCTTTATTTTGATGTATTACGCAAGCTTTGTGCAAACAAAGTAATCGGTATGCCACATCCTGATGCAATGATTGGCTATGGGGCAAAAGATGCTTTAACTAAATTAAGAAATACAGAGCTTGTACCAACAGATACTTTAGCCTATTATGACCCAGAAGAGGCAAAAAGAATAGGGGTAAAATGGGAAGCAGGTGGAGAACATGATTTTAAGAAGAATTTCCCAAAAACCTTAGCAAAAGGTGAAAGAGTGTTGAAGCAAAATAGAGGCTCAACAGGAGAGGGGATTTGGCGTGTACAGCTTAAGGATCCCGATAAATATAAAAATGTGAATGAATTGCCTCTTGATGCAGAAATTCGATGCACAGAAGCAGTAGATAATCATGTAGAAGAACATAAGCTTGGTGATTTTATGAATTTTTGTGAGAAATATCTCACAGGGGATAATGGCATGCTTGTTGATATGACCTTCTTACCACGAATTAAAGAAGGTGAAATTAGGATTCTTATGCTCTATAAAGACCCTATTTATGTTGTGCATAAAAAGCCAGCTGAAGGTGCTGATGCTTTTTCGGCAACACTTTTTAGCGGGGCTAAATATCGCTATGATAAACCAGAAGAATGGGATACTCTTGTTAAATATTTTCTTGATAATTTGCCAGAAATTAAATCAAAACTTGGAAATTATGATTTACCATTAATTTGGACAGCAGATTTCATTCTTGATAATGATGAGAACGGGAACGATAAATATGTTCTAGGGGAAATCAATTGCTCATGCGTTGGCTTTACTACCCCTATAGAATTTTTAGATAAAACAGCAAGGCGTGTAGCAAATACTATTATTAACATTATAGAAGATGCACAGTAAGCAAGCAATCTCATCTCAAGCCCTTTATCTATGTGCAATGAGAATCGCACATATGGGGCTAAAATATTATCACCATCTAAAAAACAGAATTTAGCTTAGGTTTTATGTGTAGCTACTGCATAAAAATATTCTTAGATTGAAACTAAGCCTATTAGCCAACCAATTCGTAAGCAAGGTGCATATGTATGAGTATATGTGCTTCATCGCCTTCTTGAAAATTATTGTGAGCACTGTTAAGTGTGTCAATGTGAATATGTAAATTTTGTAACTTTACATTATATCGTATAATGCTACCTAAGAGAATTTTTTGCATTATAGTTACCTTATGTCCCTTTGTGCAAAACTCTATGGTTTCTGGTCTTATGGCTATATCATTTTTAAAGTTATGTTTAATATTGAGTACATCTAAATCCTTAGGGCTTAGGATATTATAATGACCTATAAAGCTTGCCACAAAACGATTTTGAGGTTCGAGATAGAGATTATGAGCATCAGAATTTTGTACAATTTTACCTTCATTCATCAAAATAATTCTATCAGAAAGCTCTAAAGCCTCTTCTTGATCATGGGTAACAAAAATAGTTGTAATATTAAGCTCTTTTTGAATTTCTTTGATTTGCGTTCTTAGATGTTTGCGAATTTTAGCATCAAGAGCAGATAGAGGCTCATCAAGTAAAAGTAGATCGGGTTTAGTTATTAAAGAGCGTGCTAAGGCTACTCTTTGCATTTGTCCTCCGCTAAGATTATGCGGGTAGCTTTTTGCAAAAGCTTCTAATTCTACAAGTTTGAGCATTTTTTTGACTTTTTTTTCTCTGTCTTTTTTCTCTGTCTTTTTAATTTTTAAGCCAAAAGCTATGTTTTCAAAAACATTAAGATTAGGAAATAGGGCGTAATTTTGAAAAACCATGCCTATATTTCTTTTTTGAGGTTTAAGCGAGCTTATATCTTTATTGCCTAAAATGATTGTTCCATGCTCAATATTGCTCAACCCAGCAATACATCTTAAAAGTGTTGATTTCCCGCAACCACTTGGTCCAAGAAATGTAACAAACTCACCTTTATGTGCATTAAAGCTTATATTGTCAAAAACAATTTTATTTTGGTATGACTTTTTGAGATTTTTTATTTTAAGATAGGGCATACTTACTCCTTATGATTAATGAGGCTTGCAAAAAAAGTGGCAATAAATATTAAAGAAAAATACACCATGACTAGGGCACTAGAATAATGTCCGCTTTGATTCTTAATATAATATAAATATACTTGTAAAGTTTCATAAGAATTGCCCACTAAAATATTTGCCAACAAAAATTCGCCAATAAGAAAAGAAAATGATAAAAACACAGCAACTAAAATACCACTTTTGATACTTGGTATTATAAGCTTAAAAATAGCTAATAATAAACTTCCGCCCAATATAGCATTAGATGCTATGAGCTCTGTAAGGTTTATACTTGAAAGTGCATTTTCAAGCGATCTGTATATAAAAGGTAATGCTATAGTAAAATAGGTAAAAATCAAAATCCAGCTTGTTCCGCCTATGCTTTCAGAATAAAGCGATAAAAGCCCTACACATGAAACAACAGGCGGAACAGCAAAGGGCATGACTGTTAAAATATTTAACAAACTTTTAAGCTTAGGAAAGTACATATTTGCTACAAAAACCACTGGGAAAATTAATACTAGGGCAAGTATCAAAGCCATAAAACACACAAAAAGACTACGAGCAAGAGCTAAGAGAAATCGTTCATCTGTAAAAAGTTCTTTATACCATTTTAATGTAAGACCATCAGGCAGTATATGAGCACTCCACGAAGTAGAAAATGAATATAAAAAAGTGGCTAATATGGGCAAGAACAAGAATAAAAATACTAGAGTAAGAACTGTGTAGTGGTACAATCTATTGCCTAAAGAAAGCTCACTATTCATCATGCCTCCTTGAAATTATATTTTTTACTTATAAAATTAGCTATAACTGTGATAACAAGCATAAGAGCAACAAGAATCAAGCTTAAGGCAGAAGCTAAATAAGGATTCAAATTAATATCTCCAGCAATAAGGCTTGCAATGCGTATAGGTAGAATATTGTAATTCCCATTACTCAAAGCATAAATGCTTGCATAAGCACCTAGTGCATTGGCAAATAAAATTACAAAAACACCGCATAGAGCTGGTATAAGCAATGGAATACCAATTTTGAGCCAATAATCAAATATATTGCCCCCTAATAAATGTAGAGCTTGCTTATGAGAGTGCTCAAGATTTTTAAAAGCAGGAAACAAAAGCAAAATAGCCAAAGGAATTTGAAAATAAATATATATTATATTAATACCTATATTAGAATATACATCAATAAAAGGTTCAATGCCTATGTTTTTAAGTAAAACATTAAAAACCCCATGTGTGCCTAACACAATAATAAATGCAAAAGCCAAGGGAACACCAGAAAAATTACTAATCATTGCATTAAAAGAAAAGAGCAATTTACTAATCTTGCATGGATTTAAAACATAAAGAGAATAGCTTGCTATTGTCCCAAAGACAAGCCCAATGATACTAGAAAAAAATGTAATACTTAAAGATTGCATGATACTTTGCATGTAAAATCTTGATTCAAAAACTATTATAAAATTGCCCAGCCCATAAGCTTCATCATCTTCTATATAAAAAGCGTTGATTATAATCCATATTAACGGTAAAACCATAAAGCAAATAAAGAATATAAAAAAGGGCATGAGACTCAAAAAAGCAAAGAGTCTTTGCATTATTTACTACCTTTTTGTTCTAAAAATTTAATTCCTAAATCAGGAAAATCGGTAAATACTCCATCAGCTCCAGCCTTAAAGAGTACAGCTTCAAAGAGCTCATTAACATCTTTTACATAATCTGGCAAAGCATCTGCTCTTATAGTGTAAGGATGCACTTTCATTTTGTATTGATGTGCATTTTTGACAAAATCATTTGCAACTACTTTTTTATCTTTAAGTTTCTCTGCATCAAACAATAAGGTGTATGTTGGTCCTAAGGCATCAGCTATTTTTGAAATTTCACCATAATTTTTAGCATTTAAAAGGTAGGAGAAGTCATAATTTTGCCATTTACCATCTTTATATTCAAAAGTTTCTTCCCAATCATTAAGCCCTATAAGTGCCACTAGTTTAATATCCATATTGAGCTGTGGCAAAAGTTCTTTTTTTACACGAACTAAGTCTGGATAATCAAAGCTCTGAAAATACACCTTAGAGTTTTTATTGGTGTAGCCATATTTTTTAAGTACCTCTAAAGTAGCTTTGGATATATCCTTGCCCTCTTGTTTATGAAACCAAGGTCTTTTAGTTTCTACATAAAGTCCCACATCTTTGCCTAAGGTCTTGTTTAAACCTTGTATTAATTCGATCTCTTCCTCAAAGGTATTTATAGTAAAATGAGCTCTATTAAGAGGGAAACGCTCGGGGTATTTTGCTTGTTTTAAACCTTTTTTATCAAGTATAAAAACTTCATTCATATTTAGGGTTTTAAGCTCTTTTAGCGTAAAATCAATCACATAATAATGCCCATCTTTTCTTTTGCGGTGAGGAAATCGCTCTGCTACATCACTTATTGTGTCTAAATATAAATCATGGATAACTATAAGATGATTATCTTTGCTCATAGCTAAATCTTGTTCTATGTAAGGTACGCCCATAGCATAAGCCAAAACTTTACTCTCAAGTGTGTGTTCAGGCAAATATGCACTAGCACCCCTATGTGCGATGATAAGCTTATCGCTTGCCAAAATATTTGTATATAAAATTAAGATTAAAAATAATCTTTTCATTTCTTTCCTTTTAATAAATCTTTGCATATCGTTTTATCATGTGCTACACCTAAAATTTCACATATAGTGCCACAAATTTGAGTTTGTAAGACTTTACATTCGTTAAAGGAGAAGCTGTTTCCAAATACAAAAAAAGGTACTAGCCTTTCTGTATCGCTTAAGCCGCCATGCGTATTTGCTTCGTTCATACCATGATCTGCTGTAATGAATACAGAACTTCCTTCCTCTAACCATTTTGGCAATATGGTTGAAAGTATATAATCAGCCTTTTTTGTGGCATTGGCATATTCTTTAGAAGCAGAATTAAACTTATGCCCTTTGTCATCTATATTCATAGTGTGTATAAGTAGGAAATCAAGTTTTTTTCGTATTCTTAAGCTCTCCCCATCCATAAAAAGATGTGAATCTAAATAATCATCTTCAGAATAAAACACCCCATAGGGTAAGGGCAAGGCTTCATCTTCGATATAGCGATGCAAATAGGGGTTAAAAAGCATTTTATTATAAAGCTCAAAAATCCAATGATATGCTGCTGCTCCTGCCCTTAGCCCTGCATTTTTAACATATTCAAAAATACTTGTTTGCTTGGAGAAGCTCGGTTGATTATTTACTATCCCACTAAATGCGGGTTTAACCCCTGTAAGTATGCATTCATATAATGGGCGTGAAATACTTGGAAGCTCACATTGCATTTGATAGAGCTTACCTAATTTAGCCTCACATAAAGCTTGTAAGAAACCCATGTTTTCATAAGCTACCTCATAGTTTAAGCCATCTAAAATTACTAAAATACATTTTGTCATTTATGATCCTATTGTGCATTGAGAAAATCTTTTACTTCAAGTAAAATAAATTCATTATCATCTGCTTTGTTTGGTTCTCTACTTGAGGAGAAGGGAAAATTGTTATCATTGCCTACTATAATATGCGTAGCATCTACAATATCAACACTTTCTATTGTGAAGAAAGGAAAAACAAATTTGCCATTTACAAGGGGTTTTTGTGAAATCTTATTTTCATCGTTGATATTCATAAGATCTATATAGGCTATTTTTTGAGCAACATTGTTGTTTTCATCAAGTTTGATTTTATACACCCTTTTGAAATTCGCAGGATTTTTAAAGCAATTTATCTGATTTTGTATTTTACATGCCTTATCTTTTGTGCCTTCTGTATCATCTCTTTCTATGATAAGCCCATAGTTTTCATCTATCATATTAAAATCTCCTATAGAATGGGCGTTGTTTTCTAGGAAATATTTATAGCTTTTGCCTGTAAATTTTCTGTTTTTTATATCAAACTCTATAATGCGTAAAAAATTCTTATCTTTTTCATTCTCAAAAGTATTATTTAAATATAATGCTCCTTCAAGCAAGAGATAAAGTTTGCTCCCATCTTGAGAGCTTGCCATTGCCTCAATACCTTTGGAGCGCTTGACGTTATATAAGGGCTTTTCTTCATTTGGTTGAGGAAGTGTTAAGGTAGGGTTATCGGGAGATTTCAGCACCTCTTCATTAAGGCTCACTTCAAAAATTTCTTTGAGCATGCCTGTGCTATCAAATTCAAGGAGAAAAGGACCAAATTCATCACCCACCCAAAAGTTACCATCTATAACTTGGAAGCTCTCTGGATCTAAATCAGCTCCTGTTAAATATCTGCTTTTGTCAGATTCAAGTGTTATGGGATATGGAAATTTTTTGTTTTTATCATTGAAGAAAATAGTTTGTAAGTGTTTATAGGTGTTTTGAGTAAAATCAAAAAAATATTTATGGATAAAAAGCATGGAATCTAAAGAATTTTTTTTCGTTCCCAAGCCATTATCACTTAAAACCCAATACATATTATCCCCTACATACTTAACCCCGCTATGCCCTTGTAGGGCTTGCTTTTTAAAGGGAATGGTAATATTGTTTTTTTGTTGTTGTGCAAATTTACCCGTGCTATTTAAAATTTCTGGTGCATCTTCTGGTGCGTTAATAAAACTTTCAGATGGAATGACAATATGCCCATCTAATTGAGCTCTATATTCATCTGCTGCAAAAAGGCTTAAACATAAACAAAAACTAGAGAATATTTTTTTCATTTTTTTCCTTTATTTCATATCGATAATAACTTGCTCCTGCCAAAGTGCAGGGAGTTTTTTAGAGGTTTTTTCCCATGCTTTCAAATCTTTTATGGGATAAGCACTTTTATACTGCTCACTTGGGAGCAACTTAGCTGATATATCAGGAGGAATTGTTATAAAATCTGCTCTAATTGGTCTTGCATAACCTTTTGCAAGATTAATTTGCCCTTTATCTGAGAGAATAAATTCCCTAGCTAGTTTTGCAGCATTTGGGTTTTTGGCATATTTGTTGATAATAGTAGTATAGCCTGAAGTAATACTTCCATCGCTTGGGATAAGCACTTCATAGCGATCTTTGCCTACTTGCTCTCTATATCCCAAACCGTTAAAATCCCATACAAGTCCTACTTCGATTTCACCTTTTTCAAGGTTAGCTATATTTACATCATTAGTGGCAAGTCGCCCTTGTTTTGCTAGTTGATTGAAATATGTTAAGGCGGGGGTTAAGTCTTTCTCATCACCTCCTAGTGCATAATTGAGTGCTAAAATTGAATTAACCGCTTGAGCAGCAACGCTTACATCTCCAATGGTAACTTTATATGGACTCTTGAGTAAATCTGCCCAACTTGTAGGTATATTTTGAACCACTTGTTTATTGATGATAAAAGCTATTGTTCCTGTGTAGGCTACTATCCAATGCCCATCCTTATCCTTTGCCCATTGCGGTATTTGTTCCCAATAGCTTGTTTTGAAAGGTTGAGTTACGCCCTGCTTTATAGCAATATCACCAAAAGAAATACCCACATCACCTATGTCTCCGCTAGCATTTTTCTTTTCAGCTTTAAACTTGGCAATTTCTTGTGCTGAACTCATGTCTGTGTCGCTATGTTCTATACCATAAAGATTTTTTAGATCTTCCCATGTTTCTTTCCAGTTTGCCCATGTATCTGGCATTGCTAAAGAATTAACCCTACCTTCTTTTTTTGCATCTTCAATAAGGTTTTCATCAATAGCATATAAATGACAAGAATATAATATAGCTAGTATGAAGAAAAAAAGTTTTCTCATGTTTGCTCCTAAAACAAAAAAATTAACAAATTTTAAAAAAAATTTGCTTAAGTTTTAATTAAATATTTTCTTTTATGCTCTTAATGTTGTTCTTGCTTAAAACTCATTGACTTAATATGAGAACATTCTGTTCTTTAGCTTTATTGAATGCTCTGTTCTATAAAATAGGCTTTATGGTAATGTAAATAGGGGTAATAATATCTTATTCATTATTTTTTACCACAAATACAAAAACTTTAATAGCTGTATTCCTTTAAAGTACATATTTATATTAAAGTATTTTGTCTTAATCCTCAACAAGAACAATGAAGTATAAATGAAGACATTCTGAAATCACAAATTCAAAGCTAGCTCAATATTAAAGAATGTAAGAATCTTATATGTACAATGAATATACCTTAACATAAAGCTTTTTTGTGAGCTTATTAATAATGAGTTTTAAATGTGGAAATTACATTTTTATGACAGAATTTAGAAAATATGCCTTAAGAGTCTGAAAAAATAAATTATGGTTATAATTTGTGGAAAAAATGTTTCATTTTTTCCACAAATACACATTATTATTTAATTTATTTCATAAATTTGCAGTTTGTTTCATTTTTATGATATAGAATCCTATTTTAAGAAGCTTTGTCTTCTTAACGAATTAAAGGAGTTAGCATGAATAACGAAGTAAAAGTTATGGGTATTGATGCTGGTGGCACAATGACAGATACCTTTTTTGTGAAAGCAAATGGTGAATTTGTTGTTGGCAAAGCACAAAGTAACCCACAAGATGAGAGTCTAGCTATATATAATAGCTCTCAAGATGCTCTGGCACACTGGGAAAGCGATGTGAATAAAGTGTATCCACAGCTTGTTACTTGTGTGTATTCTGGGACAGCTATGTTAAACAGAGTTGTTCAAAGAAAAGGGCTTGAAGTTGGATTGATTTGCAATAAGGGCTTTGAGCAAATGCACGCTATGGGTAGAGCCTTACAATGTTATTTAGGCTACGCATTAGAAGAGAGATTGCATTTAAATACACATAAATATGATGAGCCGCTTGTGCCATTAAGTCGCATTAGGGGTGTAACAGAAAGAACCGATGTACAAGGCGATGTTGTTATTCCTGTAAGAGAACAAGAAGTGCGACAGGTAACAAGGGAACTTATAGAACAAAATGCAAAAGCAATTGTAATTTGTCTTTTGCAATCACATAAAAATCCACAATCTGAAAGAGAAGTAAGAGATATTGTACAAAATGAGCTCAAAAAGCTTGGCAAAGAAGATGTGCCTGTGTTTGCAAGTGTAGATTATTATCCATCAAGAAAAGAATCACACAGAATGAATACAACTATTCTTGAAGCCTATGCAGCAGAGCCATCAAGACAGACTTTACAAAAAGTAAGCGATAGATTTAAAAGACATGGTGCAAAATTTGATTTACGCGTTATGGCAACACATGGCGGGACAATTAGCTGGAAAGCAAAAGAGTTAGCAAGAACCATTGTATCTGGACCTGTTGGTGGTGTAATTGGCTCTAAATTATTA
>JARHYY010000140.1 GCA_029258405.1 Helicobacteraceae bacterium
TATTAGCCACACCAAATATAGCAGATACAGCTTGTGCATTTTGGCCTGTGTCTGCTTGTAAATAAATGCCTCTACCATCAATAGCTGTTAAATGCAATCGCCCATAATGATCAACAGAAGCTTGAACACCTGTGTCTTCTTTTCGTGCATTAATAGCATTGACAAGTTTGCCATCTCTATCATTTGCTTGAATATCATTTAAGCTACCAATTTGAATACCATTAATAGTAAGCCCAGAGATATGAGCAATTGCTTGAACAGCTTGTGAACCAGCAGATTCTACATTAAAGCTTGCTTTAACACCGCCAAGAGTATCAGAGTTTTTATTAATAACCTCTGCTAATGTACCAAGCCCTGTACCAGCAGACATAGAAATTACTACTGATTCAAGTTCTACTGTTTTATTGCCGTTAATGCCTGTGATACCAAAATTCACTGTACCTGTTTGGGTGATATAGTTACCTGTTTCTACCCTTACATGTCCAATCTTATCTGATGAGGTAGCACCAATAGAAGCTTTGATAGCTTGATTAGAATATGCACCTACTTGAAACTCTTTGTTTGTAAAAGAACCCGCAAGCAAAGATAACCCATTATAGCTTGTGGTTTGAGCGATATTATCCAATGATTGAATTAATCGTCCAATATCAGCTTGAATTGCTGTTCTTGTTTTTGTTGTTTGGCCATCTTGAGCTGCTTGCACAGCTTTTGTTTTAATGGTGTCAAGGATTTTAACTTGCTCTTCCATTGCCTTATCAGCAATTTGGATAATCCCTACACCATCATTTGTATTACGAATAGCCTGACGCAATGAATTTGATTGCGAACGCAAAGAATCAGCAATCGCCATACCTGAAGCATCATCTGCTGCCTTATTTATCCTTAAACCTGAACTCAATCGCTCTAATGATCCAATAAGAGTGTGTTGAGTAAAGGTACCTTGCGCATGTGCATTAAGCGCATGAATATTAGTATTGATATTAAAAGCCATAATAAACTCCTTTTATTTATGTAGAACACATTAGGGTCTCCATACCCTAACTTTTATTGTATCCTATCAAAGTTTAAAAGTTCTAAGCCTTGCCTTGAACTTACAATAACTATATCGTCAAGCATTTTAAAAATTTAAGCACATAGAAGTAAAATTTCATAATTCTAGAGCAAGATTATTAATTAAAGCAAAAAACCTTTAAAGCTATTTTTCTTTTTATGAGAGTTGCATTCTTTATATTAGGAATATTTTATGGCTCTTTAAATACTATGATTTTTGTTTATATTAGGGAGTTGCTTTGTTCTTTATGCAAGAGCTTAAATTTATGCCTTCGAATCAAAAGTATTGTATAGGTTATGCAATATACTATTATTTAATATGATAGTTTTTAATAATTATAATTTATATTTACATTGTATGAAGCAATAAGAATGTATAATGTTCTATAGTTTTGTAATAATTAAGGAATAAAAATGTTTGTAATTTCAAAATATAAATTGTTGATTGCGGTTTTATGGAGTTTTTTTGTTTTTTTAAATGCCAATGATGTATCCATTATTGCAGGAAGTGAAAATACATATAAACCATTTGCATATATTGATAAGGATAATAATCCTAGTGGTTTTGACAATGATGTTATAAGAATTGTAGCAAGCTATATTCCAAATTCAAAATTGCAAATTGTATCTGTACCTTGGAATGCAATTTTTACAAGTTTAGATTCTGGAAAATTTAATGTGGTAGTAAATCAAATTACAAAGAATGAAAAAAGGAAAGAAAAATATATATTTTCAAATAAGCCCTATTTTTATGGAGTTAGTGGGTTAATATTAACTAAAGATTCTCATGTAACGCATATTAAAGAATTAGTAAATTCTAAAATCGGGGTATCGGTTGGTTCAAATCATGCGATAAATCTTGAAAAATATGTAAAAGATAATCCAAAACAAAATATTAAAATAGTGTACTATAAAACCTCTCAATCTTTAATTGCTGATTTGGCAAATGGTAGGATTGATGCAATGATAAATGATCCTATAAGTGCGATTGATTATGCAAAAACACAAGGCATAAAATTAAATATTACAAATTTTGTATTTGAAAAAACACCTGTTTATATTGTTTTAAGAAAAGATTCTAAAGAATTGGCTGATATTATCAACAAGGCATTGGAGGAAGCAATTATAGATGGCAAAATATCTCAATTATCAATAAAATATTTTGGCATAGATCAAACAAAGTGATCATTCATAAAGTAAATGTTTGATATTGCATATTTCTTAGATACCGCAATAATATTGTTGCCTAGCTTACCTATAACCTTTTTTATTGCGTTTTTGTCTTTTCTTTTTGGTGGTTTTCTTGGATTCTTTTTGGCTTTAGGTAAGCTCTATAATATTTTTATTATAAATAAATTTATTATAATTTTTGTTTCATTTTTTAGGGCTACTCCTTTGCTTGTGCAACTTTTAATGTTTTATTATGGGATTCCAATTTTTCTTAAAATGCTTGAAATAGATATAGATATTAGCGGTATAGATGCTATTTATTATGCTTTGATTGTATTTTCTTTGTATGCAAGTGCTTATTTGTGTGAAATTTTTCGTTCTGCAATATTGTCTGTTGATAAAGGGCAATTAGATGCTGCTCGTTCAATTGGTATGAATGAATTTCAAGTTTTAAGGAGAATAGTTTTTCCACAAGCATTAATGCTTACACTCCCTAATTTATTAAATTTTTTTATATTACAACTTAAAAACACATCTCTTTGTTCTATTATTACAGTTCCAGAATTAATGGGATTAGCGGATATAGAATCTGCCAGAAGTTCTAAATTCTTAGAAGTATATTTCATGGCGGCTTTAATGTATTGGGGTATGTGTGTATTACTAGAAACATTATTTTTTAAACTTGAAAAAATATCACAAAAATATAGAAAAAATTATATTTGATTGTATGGAAAAACATGCTTAATGTAAAAAATATTAGTAAATACTTTGGTAAAAATAAAATTTTGAATAATATTAATCTTAATTTGTATAAGGGTGAGATTGTTGCAATTATAGGGCCAAGTGGAAGTGGGAAAAGTACTTTATTAAAATGTATTAATGCACTTGAAGTAGCACAGCAAGGTATAATAAAAATAGATAATGCGAGTCTTGATTACTCAAAATATACAAAAAAAGATATGCTATGCCTAAGGCAAAAAAGTGCTATGGTATTTCAACATTACAATTTATTTGCAAATAAAAATGCACTTGAAAATATTACAGAAAGCTTAATAATTGTAAAAAAGATGAGCAAAGAAGAGGCTATTGATGTTGCAACAATGAGACTAAAGGAAGTCGGATTGCTTGATAAAGCAAATTTTTATCCACATCAACTAAGTGGAGGACAGCAACAAAGAATAGGCATAGCACGGGCTTTAGCAATTAAGCCAAGTATTATATTATTTGATGAACCAACAAGCTCTCTTGATCCGGAGTTAGTAGAAGAGGTTTTATCTGTAATATTAGATATAAAAGATACAACAATGTTGATTGTAACTCATGAATTGCATTTTGCTAGGGTATTAGCAAATAGAATTATTTTTATGCAAGATGGAGAATTTATAGAAGAAAATAATTCAAATGATTTCTTTTTAAATCCTAAGCATAAAAGAACTCAATCTTTTTTACAGAAAATGCTCATGAGATATAAGAATTTTCATTAATGTGCTTTATCGATTTGTTGAGCCCATATCTTTTATGTTTATTGTCTAAAATGGGTTTTACTAAGATATGTTTGTTTATGTTTTATATCCCTAACATTTAGCACCTGCACTATTATTCTCTTGTGTTCAAAAACAATGAGAGCATTCATTAACTTCAAGCATATGAATTTGTTGCTTAAATACGAGTTCTATACCCTTAGGTAGTAAGAGCTTAATAATGTCTATAACATTATAAGATATTGTATAATAATTAACTCATCATACTATTGCATAATAAATATTGCTCTCTCTATATATAGACTCTTAATGCACTATTTATG
>JARHYY010000006.1 GCA_029258405.1 Helicobacteraceae bacterium
CTTCCGCCCACTCAATGGAGCAGCAGGACCACAGCAAGTTGATTTAGAGCTTGGGCAAAATGGTACCACAAGTGATTTCTTAGGTATTACAGGCACAGCTGAAGAGAGCTTTACAAGGAGCTATGAATATCTCTAAGCAAGCGTACAAAAACATCTTTAGAATGCCCAAGGTTAAAAACCATATCTTTTCTGTATTGTTCAATATTGCTTCGTATTTGTTCATTATCATCATTAAGGCTCTTTTGGAGATTAAGAGCAATTTCTAAAAGCGTTTGTGCATCAAAAGCAACCCTATGCAAGATAGGGTCATCATAAGAAAACCCAAAATTTTGCACTCTTAAATCAAAAGTAGGAATAGGAGGGGCATAGAGAATAGTAGGAATAAGTGTACTTAATGGTGTGCTATATGCTACGCTAGAAGAATCAGAAATAACAATACTTTTATAGAGCATATCAAGTTCAATATCTCTACTTTCATCAAGGCTAAAATTTTCATTTACAGGTAGCATATCCTTATAAGCAATTTCTGCTCCAAGATAGCTATTGAGATTAAGCGTAGCGGGGTGCAAGCGGAGCACAACCTTTAAAGAATGTTTTAAAAAAAGTTTTATAGCATCAAGAATATATGATAGAGCAGTTGAACGAGGGATAAAAACAAATTGCTGTATTTTATGGCTCTTTGGAGTAGCCTTTAGCTTCAAATCAAGACGAGATGAACCAACCTTTAAAATTTTTGTAGATATATTAAGCTCTTTAAAAATCTTCTCATAGCATTGTTGTGATCGCTTATCAATAGCACAATAATAGTCAAAACCAAAAAAATATTCACGAATGAAAGCATGCAAGTTCTCTTGCTTACACGCCATAGGAGAAAACTGAAATGCTTCTGAAAAGGTATGCCCAAGCCCAATATTGATTTTTCTACCTAGGGCGATTTGGGGTATAATGCCAGAGAGTGTAAGGCACATTTTCTTTGTAGTAAAGAAATCAACCAAAATCCAAGGTGCAATAATTACAGGAATGTCTTTGCAATATTCCTTATACTGCTCATAATATGAATATGTAGCAAAATAGTACTCAATATCATACCCCTCTTTTATGAGCGATTCAGCAATTTCTCGCGTACGACTTGGGGCAAAATGGATAGAAAAACCTTCAGTAATTTCTAGGTGATAGTTCTGCAAGCTAAGCTGTTTTTGAATTTTTTTGCAATATAAAAAGGCTCTATGTGCTAGATACTCCAATGCCTCTGCACGAATATAGCGACAAAATAAATCAAAAAAATAGTAATAGTGCATTATAGATGGGCTTGGAAAAATATGAAGCACCCTATTATCCTCAAGCAATTCATAGCCCCCCCCAGCTACTGTTTCTTGCTCTATCATATTGCCTAATAAAAATGCGGCATATGCTCTGCCATCAGCAAAAGGCACTTTAGATTCAAGGCATTTTGATACAAGTATTTCTTGCACATCTCCCGCACAAACAAGCACATAAGCACCGCTATTAAGTATTTCTTGTTTTTTGTTACAAAGAGCAGTTTCAGGCATACTATCATCAATAAATTCAAACTCTGCAGCAGGCAAACAATCTTTTAAGATGCGAAAAATAATAAGCGAACAACCACCATTTGGGTAAATATAATATTTTTTATATCCTAACAAATAACTAAAATCCATTAATATTCCTTAAGCATTTATATAGGTTATGCTCTCAAACATTATAACATAATAGCTCTATAAGGATATTAATATATGTTGATTGAATGCTTTAGTTTTCTTTATTTACCTTTCAAAATCATCTACTTCTGTATAATGGTTTGGTTTTGGGTAATAATAGAGATTATCCTGTTCTTTCAAAGCAGTATGTATAAAACTTATGGCAAAGTCTTTTTCTTTTTGGGTTATCAAAGGGTAGTTAAAAGACATAATTATGCCCCCCCGCTATTGTCATATTCTAATTGCTTTATGATCTTATACATTGTATCGCTAAAAAATTATCAATATATGTTTCTTTAAAAACTATATCATGAAATATATTGTGTAGCGATAAGGTATTAAGAATACTTTGAGTTTTTGTTTTTTTGAAATTTAAAATGTGAACATACATAAATGTCCTTTAAAATTAAAATTTAGATTCCCCATTGTTTGCGCCATGCACAAAAGATATATATATACCAAATCTTTGCGAAATCTACACGCCCGCCATTATCAAAAGCAAATAACAAGTTATTTACATAATCTTTATTTAAATAATCCTTGCTATATTCTTTTACTATATCAATTAAATATCGTAAATCTTTTTTCATCCATTCTTCTAAAGGCACGCCAAAGCCCATCTTTGGTCTGTAAATAAGCTCATGAGGTAAAAATTGTTCTAGATATTGTTTAAAGGGAAGTTTTCCTTCGCTGTTGTTTGTTTTTTGTGTAGGAGCAAGCTGCTGCATGTAAGCAACAAAATCAATACCAAGTAGTGGTTCTCGAATCTCAAGCGAAAAATTCATGCCTGCTCGATCAGTTTTAGTTAATATATCTTCGGGTAAATAATTACAAAAATCAAAATAGCTCATGGTTGCATAGGGGCAACTTAGGCTATATTCTGCCCCCCCCACCGCTGCTAAGCCATTTATCGCAGCATCTTCTGGTCTAAAATGTGAGATTTCAGTAAAATAATGACTTATAAAATCAGGGGCTTTAAGCTGGTTTTTAATACGCAAAAATTTATCTATGCCCATTGATATTCCAAGCTTTAAGAGAATTTTTAAAGATATCTCTGCAGAAAAAAGAGAAAAGAGCCAAGAAGCTTTTAGCATTCTGTATAAGCTATATGATTCATATCGCTGTTTTGTCCAAAAATATCGCTCATAGCCTAGCCCAAGCTCATCGCCACCATCACCGCTTAGGGCTACCTTATATTTTTGGGCGATTTGTGAGACAAGCAAAAGGGTGGGGATAGCAGAGCTATCCCCAAAGGGCTCATCATATACAAAAGGGAGCTTAAAAATTAAATCTTTTGCTTCATCAACAGAGCAGATAAAGCAATGATTCTGTATGCCAAGGTTTTGTGCCACTTTGCAAGCAAACTTGCTCTCATCAAATTGAGCTTCTTTAAAGCCTATGCTAAAACTTTCAAAATTAAAACCCAAATCTTTAAGCACCGCACATACCAAAGAGCTATCCACCCCGCCGCTTAAAAGCACACATACAGGCACATCGCTTACCATTCGCAAAGACACACTTTTATAAAGTGTGTCTTTAAAATCTTGCTGCTTCAATGTTTGAGGGTGGCTATAAAAATCTTTGACATTAAAATAGCAATGCTTTTCTACGCCCTCTTTACTCACTATCAAGTAATGCCCGCTTTCAAGTTTAAAAACATGGTTTAAAATGCTTAAGGGGGCTGGAATATAGCCCAAAGCAAAGAAAAAACTTAAGGCTTCTGTGTTTATTTCTTTTTTTAAAGCTGGGTAGGCAAAGAGCCCTTTGAGTTCAGAAGAAAATAAAAACTTTTCATTATCTCTATAATAGTACAGAGGCTTTACGCCCACCCTGTCGCGAAAGCAATACAGCTTTTGCTCTTTGTTATCCCATATCACAAAAGCAAACATGCCATCAAAATGCTTTACGCATTCTACCCCTAGAGCACAAAAACTCTTCAAGAGCACTTCTGTATCGCTTTGTACCTCTTGTTTTAATATTTTTCTTGCAATTTCTTTATAATTATAAATCTCTCCATTAAAGACAAGCACATAACGCCCATCATCACTTATAAAGGGTTGATGAGCAAAGCTACTAAGATCAATGATAGACAATCGGCGATGAGCAAGAGCAACCCTAGCGTTTTTTGCGTGATACACCCCGCCATCATCAGGTCCTCCATTGTGCATGCTCTCTCGCATAGTAATAATATGCTCAAAAAGCCCACAATCTCTTTCAAACTCAAAACCGCCAACAATACGACACATGCTCCACCCTTAAGCTTTTTTATAAGGCTTATAACCTTATTATATCGTCTTTTTTTAAAGAAATTAAAAGGATTTTTGCAAAATTTTCACTGTATATAAAGCTCAAGAGATTATCTTAGCACCAAAAAAACTTTCGATGCTTCAAGAGCTATGTGCCTATTGGGTTATAAGTTCTATTAAAAAGTCTAAAACCTTATCAGAAAGATTTTTAAGCCATTGATAATTTTCAGCTGTTATAGATTTATACGAATATTTTTTATGCACATAATCCCTTATATGTATAAAAATCTCATCTGCTCTTTTTGCGTTGAAATTTTTATACAGTGTCTGGTTTGCATATTGCTCATGGATATAATTTATTAAAGGCTTACGAGCAATAAGGGCTTCTGCTATTACCCCGCCCATGTAATACCCTACAGAAAAGCTCTCGCAAACTATATCGCTATAATATATACCTGTCATAATATCTTTACGATTCATCTTAGGCATCCATATTACATTTTTTTCTAATCCAAGCTTATGGATAAGCTCTTTTGAAAAGGCAACATCTACCCCATATTCAAAAAATATCATTTGAGGGTTTAGGCTCTTAAACTCGTTGCACACCATAGCCAAAGCCCTAATAAGCTTGTCATTGCCTTTTTGTGTTTGTTCATCTACATTTTTAAACGCATGTCTTACATGAGAAAATAAGACAAGAGATGATTGCTCTGTTATTTTTTTGAAATCTGTGCTCCAATAGCTTTTGTTAAAAAAATGCACAATATTTTCAGGCTTGTAAATTGCATCATAAATAAGGGGTATGTATTCAAAAGCCTGCACTTTTTGCATAACTTCAAGTTTTTTTAAGCTATCACTATAGCAATTTATGGCTATAAAATCTGTGCTTGTGAGAATGATTTGTGCATTCTTGATAGCTTGTGCTTGAAGTGTGCTAAAATAGTCTAAATGTGCTCTGTGATTAGGGTTTTCAGAGGGTATAAAAAAGGGGGATTGATATACATCGCTTCCATAGGGCACAAAAATATCAATTTTGATATTAAAATACTCTAAAAATGCTAAGGCATTGCCACAAGCAATGATGAAACGGTAAGATCTTAATGCTTCTATCTGCCACATATAATGTTGTTCTATGTTTTTGATTTCTCTAAGAAACCAATAGGCATTACCAAAGCTTAAAGAATGTGTATAAGCTCTGTGTGATAGATCATAAGTATCAGCTTCTGGGAGGAAATGTTCCATTTCAACATTGAGTAAAAATAAATGAGCTTCTAGCCCCCTATCCCGTAAATAACGCGTAAGTGCAAAGAAATTATTATTCATATTTCCAACAAGAGCTATCATTAAGCCCCCTTTATATGCACAGATGGCAAAGCAATGAGATTGGGTAGGAGATTTTTAAGAAATTGTTTAAAAGGGTGATTGAATAAATTTTTGATTTTTGTATATGACATATTGCACCTCTAAAGCTCAACGCTTTTTTGCAATATTACTTCATAAACGCCTCGTGCTCCGAAATATTCTGCCTTGAAAAATCCTTCATTAAGACAAGATTTATATGTTCCATTATCATATATTAAAGTGCCTTCAGCTGATGCTAAAACGAACTGACAAGTTCTTTGCTTGGCGGCGGCGGGGGGCATTTGCTCTAAAAACGTTTTGAATAATTCGAGTCTAAGCACTCTATCTCCTTCAAATTTTTCTCCATTGTTATAGCGGTATTCATTTATAAAGGCATCTATTCCATGTTGTCTTGGGTTGTAGTCTGTTGTTTTGTTAGGTTCATTGATGATAAGGTTATAGTACCAGCCAATATCATTAGCGGCAATATAAATGTATCCTCCTTTTTTGGTAACTCTTAGTAATTCTTGTAGAGATTCTTTCCAATTTGTTAAAAAAAGCACACCATAACAAAATACATAGTCAAAACATTCATCTATTTCTTGTGGCAGGTTTTCAATGCTCCCTTGCAACACTTTGATATTTGTTATTTTCTGTGATGCTACAATATCTTGCAAAAACGAAACTCTGTCATGGCTGTATTCTATAGACACTACATTTTTATTGCATTGGGCAAAAGACAAGCTCCATTGCCCAAAACCACAACCAGCATCTAAAACAACAGTATCTGTACCACAAAAACCAAGCTGCAAAATTCGTTTTTTGTATTGATCAATACCATTTTCAAAGACTCGCATAAGAAATGCTCTGTCATTTGGCCCTAAACGCTCTATTAAACTCTCATTTAAATCCATAGTTATCCTTTTGATTTTTGTAATTGTATTATACTGCTTTATACTTACTGTTTTGTTGAGCCCTGCATTTATTCTACTTCAAAGCTAAAAATCTTAAACTTTCCAATACTTTTAATGTATGTTAAAGTAATATGCTCTAAATAGGGCTTTAATTCTTGCTCGTCATAGAATTTAAGCAAGTTTGTATAAAGAATAATAATGCCCTTTTTGCATAATTTCATCTCATCTCTTAAAAACTCTGGAGAAATACGGTGATAATCTCCTTTGTAAAAATTCAAATAAACATCTGCCCTATTTTTGTAAAATTGACAATGATTGGGCACATGTGGTTCATATGGCGTTACATAAAAATGGTGGGTAATTTCGGTATCATTGCTTAATAAATGTATATATTCCTTATTGAAATGTGTATTGAGATAATTCATGAGCTGTTCTCTTATGACTATATGCTCTGGAAGCTGTCTATGAAATTGTGAATTTTTTGCATACCATAATAAGAATATGTTTATTATAATAGCTAAAATTTGACACTAGGGCATGCAATTTTCCTTTATAAGCACTACAAGCTTATAATGATAGGCATGATCACTCCCACCATAAGGATAATTCATTTTCTTTACAATAAACAAAAATATAAACCAATTCATAATAACACAAAATATATAAATCAACATACACACTCTTTACTGAAATTTAATTCTTATATCGTCATTTTTCTGTTCATTACTTTTTTAAAACATGCTTAGGGATAGAGATTCATTATTGTGTACTGTCGTCTCTTTGCTATTTCTAAAAGTGCTCCATCTGCATTGCAGGCTATCTTATGCGTAACTTCTTGCAATAGGGGTAAATCATTGATAGAATCTGTATAAAAACAAGAATCTTTCATAAGTATTTCATAGTCATTTTTTAAATATTCTTTAAGCCTTGTAACCTTGCCTTCTTGAAAGCTATGGACACCATAAGACTTTCCACTAAAGATACCATTTTTTAATTCTGTATTAATGGCTATAGATTCATCAATATTCAAGCTCTTTGCTATTTTTGAAACCAAAAAATCAGATGTTGCAGAAATAATAATTTTCCTTTCATTTTTGTATGATTCTATAAGCTCCAATGCCTTTGGGTAGGGCTTGATGCACGATTTTATAAATTCATCTACCAAGATGTCTATAGAGCTTTTCTCAAATCCTTTTACAATACTTAAAAAAAATGTCAAATACTCTTCTATATTGAGTGTTTTTTGTCTATATTGCTCTTGATAAACGTGAGATTGCTGGAGAAAATCACTATTTACAAGCTGTTTTTGAAAGCAAAATTGCACCCAAAGATAAGCACTATCACCCTTTATTAATGTTTCATCAAGATCAAATAAAACCAACACAATAAGCCCTGAAGTATTAATACTAAAAACTTAAAACAATCCTTACTCCAACAGTATAATTTTGCCTTAAAATAGCACTACCTTGATAAGCATTTTGCATATTCTCTTCAGGCTTAGGGGTCTCAGGCTTTTCTCCAGGCTTAGGGGGTTCAGGCTTCTTAGGACCATAGTAATTCACAGTTGTTTTTCCAATAGGCAATTTAGCATAGAGTTCAGCACCTATATATTTTGTAAAATGTGCTCTCACTCCAGCATTAAAGGCTGTATAAAGTTTGTCTTGTAATTTAGGTTCCGAATAGTGCAAAGAAGGAGAATCTGGCTTGTATAAATCTTTTTCCCATCTCAATGCCCCTATATTTAAACCAACAAAAACCCCACCCGCATAATTAACATTATACATATAATCCGTGTTGAGCCCTATAACCCTATAGGCACCTTTTATAACCTCTCCTGTTTTCTTATCGACATCTACAAAGTTCATATCTGTATTTACATAAAATCTTACCCCTGAATTTCTATCAACAAAATACCTGAAACCGCCAATGGCATTAAAACCTAAATCTTTATCTATAGATCTAATCGCATTTGATTCTGCCCCACCCTTAATACTAACATCATGCAAATTAAACCCTACCCCAGCAAAAACCCCACTTTCTTCAGCCTTAAGAGTAGAATAACTTAAAGAACCCATGAATACCATAGAACAAAAAACATTACCCAACTTTTTCACATAAATCCTTATTTTTTAATAGAGAAAGCATATATGCTTTTTTATTGTAGCAAATATTTTATAACTTACCACTTAAATATATAAGATTAAATTTATCAATCCCTAGAAACTAGAAGCTTAATATCAACTGTGTGCCAATATTATATCTATGTTGTAATCTTGCTCTTAATCCTGTGCTTTTAGAATCGCTATCAATAACAGGAAGAGTAGCTTTTAATAAAGGGAGCTTACTATAAAGCTCTATACCAAGCTGTTTGCCAAATTGGTATCTCACGCCAGAATTCAGAGCCATATAAGGCTTAAAGGTTGTATCTGCAATATCAGGATTAAGGTTATAATATAAAGGATCCCATGCAGCAAGCCCACCCCCTATGCCTAAGAATATTCCAAAAATTCTATTATCATCATCATAGAAATTATAGAGATAATCAGCATTAATATTTATTGTCATAAGAGAAGAATCGACAACTTTTCCATTTTGTTTATGAAAGTCAAAAAAACCATAATGGATATCTATGTAATATCTTGCTCCAGAACTTGCATAAGGCTCAAAGGTTTTACCACCAATTACAAAAGAAAAACCTTTTCCCTTTTCTTTTCTTATTCGCTCTGCACATACATTATTTGAACACATCCAATTATTATATTTTATATAATTCATGCTCATGCCCCCACCAATGAAAGCACCACTTTTTTCTGCCTTAAGCATATTGTTACTAAGAATACCAAAAGCACAAATGAAAAGTATTTTTTTTAATGTATTCATCTTTTATCCTTAATTTTTTATTCTTAAAGCAACAATTATACCAAATACAAAGATTGCATAACCCCTATTCAAGAGCTTTTATCCTATACATGATAGAGCAATAAGTTTAGTCAAATATTCTTATATGATATAATGCAAGCAAAGATTATATAAGTTACAATAATGAGTAAAACACATATGACAATAGAGGAACTTGCAAAACTTTTAGAAATTAAGCACAATAAAATTTCACAAGATACAAATTCATTTT
>JARHYY010000036.1 GCA_029258405.1 Helicobacteraceae bacterium
AATGAAACAGTTGTTCAGCTTGAAAACATTACACAGCAAAATGTACAAATTGCTCATCAATCACAAGAAATAAGTAATGCTGTCGATTCAGTGGCTAATAAAATATTAGATGATGTGAATAAGAAGAAGTTTTAAGGGCAATAGTTTTAATAAATATGGATCAAATTATGGGTGGTATAATGCTATTTGAAACACTAAGAATTTTTAAGTCTAATTTCTAATATAGTTTTTTTACTATCCTTATAGCGTACTTCAAAAGATTGAGGATAGCTATCAAACACTTTTTTCCATGAAGATGATGAACCTATACCAAAGAAGCTTTTTGTATACTGTGGATTCATAGTTTTAAGTGAAGCTACAACCATACTTATTGATTTCCAAGCATTTGTATCATTATCTTTTGTGTTTTTTAGAGCTTTTACGAGTATGTTTAATCTATTAGAGTCAATATTTTGATTTGAAGTATTTTTGTTGCTTGGTTCTATAGATTTATCATGTGTATTTTTTAATGTCTTTGTTTGAATATTATTCAATTCTATAAACTCATTATATGAGTTTTTTAATGTATCTAATGTCTTAGCTTCACCAAATCCAATAGTATAAATTCCGCATTTACGCATATATATTGTTAAATCCATAAAATCACTATCACTTGATACAATAGCTATGCAGTTTGCTACATTTGCTTGTATGCATTCAAAGACTGCTCTTTGCAGCCTCATATCACAAGTGTTTTTTAATTTTTGATATTTAAAAATACAAATAGGCTCAATCGCATATTGTTTGCATACCTCCTTATCCCAACCATTTTGTGTATCACTCCAATCATTAATAGCCTGTATGTTAATAATATCTCCTTTTTCTTTGAGAGTACGAATTACAAAAGATACATGAGAAGCATTTATGTTTTCACAATCAATAAACACAGCTATTTTTTTCATATTCTATTTCCTTAGATATTTATAATTATCACATAGCCCCCTATTTTTAAACAAGTGATGAATTATAAATAATATTAAGTTACGATTTGTTTTAGGTATATTAGGTATTTCTATTCTAAGAATAGAGCAAGCTCATCAGCTAAGAAAAGATTGCTAGCATAAATTTTTTGCTGTTTTTCATAGACAAGCTGTTCTTGAAGAGCAAGATAGAGATTTTCTTTATTCTTTATGATATTTTTGCTCACACCCACTTTGTTGCTCCTTAAACCTAGAAAAAGTTTTTCTAAATATAATTGTTCTTCTGTAATATCTTCTTTGTCTTGTTGTAGTGGATTCTTAATATATTCATTTAAATGCTTTGTGCTCACAAGGCGTTGCGAATTAACAAAGCTTACCGCACCAGAGCCAATGCCTATATATTCCTTATGCTGCCAATATCCAAGATTATGCTTGCAATAAGCATTGCACTTTGTATAATTGCTTACTTCATATTGCATAAAACCTAGCGATTGAATATGATTATACATTTCTTGTATATTATCGTTTAATGATTTGTTTTGCTCAAAAAACTTACTGTCTTCCTCTATAGTTAGTGCATATGCACATAAATGTGTTAAGGGTAATGACTTTATATTTTCAATTTCAAAAATTATATTATCTCTATCATCAAAAGGAGTGCCATAAATTATATCGATATTAATATTGTGCCACCCTATTGCATGGAGCATTTCAATGCTTTTAATCACAGATGTTGGGCAATGCGTTCTTTGCAGCCAATGTAATTTTTTTTTATTAAAACTTTGAGCACCTAAGGAAATTCTATTGACACCTAATTCTTTAAGATGCTCCGCCCATGATTGATAAAGGGAATTTGGGTTTGCTTCTATGCTGATTTCTGCGTTGTCTTGGATATAAGGAGCAATAAAAGCAAAAAGCTGTTCATAAAGTGCTGAATCAACAAGGTTTGGTGTGCCTCCCCCGATAAATAATGTTTCAAATTGTGGTTGATGATATTTTTGCATCATATAAAAAAACTGTGTTTTCAGGCTATCAAAATAAGGTTTATGGAATTCTTTTGAAGTAACTAAGGAATTGAATGAGCAATACCCACATTTTGAATCACAAAAGGGTATATGTATGTAAAGCAACATAAATATCCTTTGTATCAGAGAGTTTTTATTTTGAATATTCTATAATCATAAACCAAAAAAAGAGTTGAGGTGGCATGTGATTACTCTAGTGCAAAATGAAAGAAAGAAAAATTATCGCCCGAATGTTGCTGCCATCATTCTTTCTTGCAAATATCCTCAAGACTGTGAGTTTTTTATTGCTAATCGTTCTGATATTAAAGGTGATGCGTGGCAATTTCCACAAGGAGGGATAGATAAGGGAGAGACACCAAAACAAGCTCTTTTGCGTGAGCTCAAAGAAGAGATTGGCACAAACTGTGTTGATGTGATTGCTGAACACCCTCAATGGGTTGCCTATGATTTCCCCGAAGCAGTTGCATCTAAGATGTATCCTTATGATGGGCAAATACAAAAATATTTTTTAGTGCGTTTGCATAGCGATACATCTATTAATATTCAAACAAATGAACCAGAATTTGAAGAATATCGTTTTGTATCATATGATATGATTTTTAATGAGGTTACTTATTTCAAACGCTTTATATACAAACAAGTTTTAGACTTTTTTAAAAAAGGGGGCTATCTATAAATGTTGCTTGTACAAAAATATGGAGGAACAAGCGTTGGCGACCCAGAAAGGATTAATAGAGTTGCTCAACGCATCGCTTTATCTATAAAGCCCGAACACCACATTGTTGTTGTTGTTTCAGCTATGAGCGGTGAGACAGACAAGCTTTTAGGTTATGCTCTCCATTTTGATGCCCTTCCAGACCCAAGAGAAGTAGATATGATTCTAAGCTCGGGCGAAAGAGTAACAAGTGCCTTGCTAGCTATTGCGTTGCAAACAATGGGGTATAAAGCTATTTCCTTAAGCGGTAGAAATGCAGGGATATACACCGACTCGCAACATACTAAGGCTCATATTGAATACATTGATACCACAAGAATTAATAAATTACTCCATAAAGGGTTTGTAGTTATTGTTGCAGGGTTTCAGGGCGTTAATGAAAAAGGTGATGTAACTACCTTAGGCAGAGGGGGGAGCGATCTTTCAGCTGTGGCACTTGCTGGTGCATTAAATGCTGATTTATGTGAAATATATACTGATGTAGAAGGAGTTTTTACCACTGATCCGCGTATTGAACCTAATGCAAAGAAGATTGATAAAATCAGCTATGATGAGATGCTTGAGCTTGCAAGCATGGGAGCAAAGGTATTACTCAATCGTTCAGTAGAGCTTGCAAAAAAACTAGGTGTCAAATTAATCACTCGTAGTACATTTAGCGACAACCCCGGGACTTTAATTACAAAGGAAGAAGATATTATGGAACAACCTATTATTAGCGGAATTGCTTTAGATAAAAACCAAGCACGAGTAAGTATGGTAGAGGTAAAGGACCAACCCGGTATTGCTAGTGAAATTTTTGGAAAGCTTGCAGAAGCTAATATTAATGTTGATATGATTGTTCAAACTCTTGCTTATAATGGACGAACAGACCTTGATTTTACTATCCCAAAAACAGAATTAGAATTAGCTAAAAATATCTTTAAAAGCCTTGATAGTGATAGTTTTGGAAAAATTGAATATGATAATGATATTGCAAAAGTATCGATTGTTGGTGTAGGCATGAAATCGCATACAGGAGTGGCTAGTAAAGTTTTTGGTGCATTGGCAAAAGAGCATATTAATATCATGATGATAAGCACAAGTGAAATTAAGATTTCGGTACTTGTTGATATTAAATATGCAGAATTATCAATTCGTTCTTTGCATAGAGCATTTGAATTGGATAAGTAGAGAGGTTTTTTTGGAGAAAGAAGATTTTTTTTCTTGGACTATTAAAACTATTCGTCATGATATAAGTAAGCCTGTGTGGCTTGAAGACAGAAAAACCGAGTGGGTGCCTTTGGTGCAGAATACTATTGCTTCCATTCTTGAAGGATACACAATAATTATTATGAGCGATAATGAAAGATTATGGTTTGTAGATTATGCCATAGGCTTTATAAATCGTTCATGTATCCGTCCTTTTATTCCGCTATATGCACTCTCTAGCCTTTATACACAGCTCACATATCCATCTGAACGAATAGAGCTTATACAAGATATGCTTTCAACATCTTTTGATGAAAAATATCTCTTTTGGTATGTAGGTAAGGCTGATAGCGTTTGTGCTAAGCTTGCTTTTGGGCATGATTATAGCTTTAATTGGCTTCTTGATGAAAATCGAGAAAATAGTTTTTCTTTGGTTGCTCATGATGAATTGCTTGATATAAAGCTTTTGCAATTGTTACGAATTTTTGATAAAAGTATTACAGCCGCTTTGCATGGAGAAATTTCCATTGGAGTTTAAATGAATATTTTTGAGGAACAACATTCTTTTATTTTGCTTACTGATGTTCCCATTGATACTTTTAATGCATTAAAATGCTCACTAGAATCATTAAGGGTTTCTTCTCAACAAGAAGTATATCGTGCCTATTACAATGAAATTTTTGAACTTGAAGATGCTAAAGAAATTATAAGAATGTCTTTTTTGCAGAGCGATTCAAATATTTGGGTTATAATGGGTGCAAGAATTTATAACCACTATGCACAAAATTGTTTGCTTAAGATTTTAGAGGAACCGCCTTTGAATGTTTCATTTGCCATGATAGCTTCAAATCTTTCTGCTATTTTACCTACTGTGCGTTCTCGTTTGCGTATCATTGATGAAAGGGTAGGCAAACCAATAGAACCATTCCCTATTGATTTAGAAAAAATCAAGTTTAATGATATCTACAATTTTCTTAAGGAAATTTCAAAGCACCATTGGAACAAAGAAGAAGTAAAAGAAAAAATAGCATCCTTATTACTTGAAGTAGCAAAAAAAAATATACCACTTAGGGCAAATGATTTAGATTGCTTTAATAAAGCTATTGCTTTAGCAGAACATTTTGAAAAAGCAGAATATATTTTTGTGCCTTTATTGTTGCGTATCTTAAGGAATGTACGAAACAATTCAATAAAGGTTTGATATATGCAAATCATAAAAAGCACCGCTGATAGACTAACATATAATTTATCTCGTTTAGATTGTGATAAAAATGGTGCTGTAATTATGCAACAAAAAGGCAATCTTTTGTTTTTTGAGATTTATCAAATTAAAACCCCAGCAGCCCTTATTCTAAAACAAGAAGCACTTTCCCTAGGTGCTGAAGTGGCATTGCCAAAATCAGCCATTATGGGCAATACACAGTACCTTGATGCTGTTTTAATTGTTTCTGAAAGATTATTGCCTATTTTGTGCTCAAAGCTCTATACCCAACCATTTGGCTTAAAAAAGATGGCAGATGCACTGCAAGAGCATGAGCTTGCATTTACATCAAGAATACCTAAGCTTATGGGGGTATTGAACTTAACTCCAGATAGTTTTTATGAACAAAGTCGGTTTATGGGGCACCGTGCTTTGCAGAGGGTATTTGAGATGATACAAGAGGGTGCAGATATTATTGATATTGGTGCTGCATCAAGCAGGCCGGGCAGTGATTGGGTAAGCGAAGAAGAAGAAATATCAAGATTAAAGATTTTCTTTGAGGATGTCAAACGGCATAATATACATAAGTTGGTTACCTTAAGCATAGATACCTACTCTAGTAAAGTAGCTGCTTTAGCCATTGAATCTGGGTTTCATATCGTAAATGATATTACAGGGTTTATGAATCAAGAAATGATTGAAGTTGTTTCTCAAAACCGCTGTGGAGTAGTTTTAATGCATATGTTAGGCAATCCTAAAGACATGCAAAATAACCCACATTATGATAATGTTGTACTTGAAGTAGATAGCTTTTTTAAGCGACAAATTGATACTTTAAAACAAAAAAATGTTGAAAACATAATATTAGACATTGGTATTGGATTTGGTAAAACTTTAAGACATAACTTAGAGCTCATCGCCTATCTTGGACATTTTAAGCATTATTCTTTGCCGCTCTTAGTGGGTGCAAGTCGTAAATCGCTTATTCATGCTCTTGTTCCTTCAGATGTTAAAGATCGGCTAGCAGGCACTATTGCTTTGCATATTCAAGCAGCTAGCAGAGGGGCAGATATTATTCGTTGCCATGATATCAAGGAGCATAAGCAAGCATTTATTGTTGATAACGCATTTAATATTTTGGAGGATATGTGATATGCATAAAGATGTAGTTTCTCAATTAATTATTCACGGTCATGATAAAGATAAGTTGAAAAATATGAGCCTTGAAGAATTGCAAGAATTATTCGAACAAGAGAGCAAGAAGAAGATAAGCTCATTTTCTACCATTCTTCAAGAGCAAGGCTTTGTAGAAACAGAACAAGATGTCTTAGAGGGCAAAGCCCAAACACCCTTTAACTCTTATTGGGAAAAAATTCTTTCAAGCAAAGATGAGGCTATGAAAATTTATGATATCATAGGTAATATGATTCACGATTATTCTTGTGAGGAGATTTTAGATTTTTTTGCTAATATGGCTAGCGGGAGTTTCTTTAGAAGCTTGGAAGGTATGCTTGAAGTGAAATGGAGTGAATATCAAGAAATTTTACTTGATGAAATTGAAGAACACTACAAGGAATTACCACAAGATGAATTGAAAACGCAAATGGAATACTATGAAAGTATTCGCGATCAAGTACCTCGGTTAGAATTTATCTTAAAAAATCTTAAGAAAAATTCAAAACATTTAATTTACATGGCTCATTTGAAGAAAAAGATTATAGAAGATTTCTTTGTTGAGCAAGAAAAAAATGATGAGTGGAAATAAAAGACAATAAAACATAACTTATATTTTGCTATAATGCCATATTTAATTGAGGAGTAAAAATGTCTAAACATATTTTTCAGACAGAAGTAAATCAATTGCTGGATTTAATGATACATTCCCTTTATTCTAATAAAGAAATTTTTTTACGCGAATTAATCTCTAATGCATCAGATGCACTTGAGAAATTGCAGTACTTAACCCACACAGATGATTCTTATAAATATCTTTCCTATACACCACGCATTAATGTCATTCTTGACAAAGAAGAACGAAAAATTATTGTTACTGATAATGGCATTGGCATGAATGAAGCAGAGCTGACCGATAATCTAGGAACTATAGCCCGAAGTGGTACAAAAGGTTTCTTAAATAATATGGTTGGTGATAAAAAGAAAGATTCCGCTCTTATAGGGCAATTTGGAGTAGGGTTTTATTCAGCTTTTATGGTTGCTAAAGAAATTCATGTAAGCTCTATGAAAGCATTAGAGCAAAATACTCATTTATGGAAAAGTGATGGAAAAGGAGAATATGAAATCTCTACTTCTGATGCCCCTCAAGAGGAATTTGGAACAAGAATTTCTGTTTTCCTTAAAGATGATGCAGAGGAGTTTTTAGAGCACTATCGTATCAAAGAGATTATTAGGCGGTATTCTGATCATATCCCATTCCCTATTTTTTTGCATTATAAACAGAAAGAATATGACAAAGATCATAAAGAAACAGGGGAGACACAAAAAGAGGAGCAAGTCAATAAAGCCTCCGCATTATGGCGTCTTTCTAAGAGTGCAATAAAAGATGAAGAGTATAAAGAATTTTATAAATCTTTAAGCCATGATTCTGATGATCCATTGCTATGGGTGCATACAAAAATTGAAGGAGGGTTAGAATATACAACCTTATTTTATTTTCCTAAAAAAGCTCCTTTTGATTTATATCGTGCTGATTATCGCTCTGGTGTTAAATTGTATGTAAAAAGAGTCTTTATCACTGATGATGATAAAGAGCTCTTGCCTACTTATTTGCGATTTGTCCGTGGGATAATTGATAGCGAAGACTTGCCTTTAAATGTGAGTCGTGAAGTTTTGCAACAAAACAAAATATTAGCAAATATAAAAAGTGCTTCAACAAAAAAAATATTAAGCGAAATAGAAAATATTGCCAATGATGAAGAATCATATAAAAGTTTTTATAAGGAATATGGGCGAGTGCTTAAAGAAGGGCTATATGGAGATTTTGAGAATCGTGAAAGACTTATGGAGCTTATGCGTTTCCCATCATCAACTAATGAAGAATTAGTTTCTTTTAAAACATATAAAGCAAGAATGCAAGAAGGGCAAAAAGCTATTTATTATATATTAATGCAAAGTGGGCAAAGCATTCATGAATCCCCTTTACTTGAACGCTTTAAGAAAAAAAATATTGAAGTTTTATACTTTAATGAAGAAATAGATACAATTGTAATGCCTAGTGTCCATGAGTATCAAGGGGTTAAACTCTATGCCATTGATAGCAAAGAAGCTGATGAAGAATTTGCTGATGAAAAAGTAAGTGCTGATGAAGAAAAACGTTTTGAAGGATTAATAAGCACATTTAAGGAATCTTTGAGTGAAAAAGTAGAGGATGTTCGCCTTTCAAAAAAGATGGTTGATTCTCCTGTGTGCATTGTTTATAGCGATTCATCAAATATTGCACTTAAAAATCTCATGAGGCAAATGGGGCAAACAGCACAAATCCCAGAGAGCAAACCTATTTTAGAAATTAATCCTGATCATAGCATTTTCACAAAGCTACTCTTAGCAGATGATGATACAAGAATAAGAGAATATGCCTTATTGCTTTTTGAAGAAGCTCTATTGCTTGAGAATGGCTCTTTAGCCGATGCGGGAGATTTTGTTAAGCGTATCAATAAGGTGCTTGAGCGTAGTGTTTAATAGTTAGAAAACAAAGCATAGGGGATAGGAGATGAAGCATTTTCTTACTTTAAAAGATTTCACAAAAGAAGAAATATTTGATATAGTTGAGTTATCAAGAAATATTAAAAAAAAATTTAAAGATGGTATTTGTGAGAATCTTCTTCAAAACAAAACTTTAGCAATGATTTTTGAAAAAAGTTCTACTCGTACGCGCGTAAGTTTTGAGGCGGGTATATATCAGCTAGGAGGCATTGGGCTTTTCTTGTCAAATAGAGATTTGCAGCTTGGGCGAGGTGAAGAGGTAAGGGATACAGCAAGAGTTATTTCTTCAATGGTGGATATGGTCATGATGCGTACAGCATCACATACGCATTTAATGGAGTTTGCTGATTATTCTGCTGTGCCTGTTATTAATGGCTTAAGTGATTTGTACCACCCCACACAAATACTTGCTGATTATTTAACCATGATTGAATGCCATAAAGATAAAAACCCTATTGTTGCATATATAGGCGATGGTAATAATATGGCACATTCTTGGCTTATGTTGGCTTCAAAGATGGGATTTGAACTTCGTTTAGCAACCCCTAGGGGCTATGAACCTAATATGATGATATATGAAGATGCTTTGAATTTCGCAGAAGAAAGCGGAGCAAAAATTATTTTAATGAGTGATCCAAAAGATGCAGTTAGTGGTGCTGATGTAGTAGCCACAGATACTTGGACATCAATGGGATATGAGGAAGAAAAACAGCAGCGGCTTAAAGACTTTAAGGGTTTTTGTGTAGATACCGCTTTGTTTTCTTTAGCAAAAGAAGATGCGATTTTTTTGCACTGTCTGCCAGCATATCGCGGGCAGGAAGTAAGTGATAGAGTGCTAGAATGCGAAAGAAGTGCAGTTTTCTTAGAGGCAGAAAACCGTCTACATATACAAAAAGGAATAATGGTGTGGCTAGTTCAAAAAAGAAACTAAAAGAAGAAAAATTATCAAAAAGCGTTGAACTCTTAGAAAAGATTGAAAAGAGAATTTTAAGAGGTTTAAAAAATAACTTTATGGACACACAGCAAGAGGGCGACTCATTTGTGCTTACCCCTTTAAATGGTAACCATAAAGACACTGAACCCTATTTTCTCCATCTCAAAGAACAAAAATGGGTGCTTATGCCTAATGAAATGTTCTTAGATATGATTGAGCTTTTACATTCAAGCTATGAAGAAAGATTTTGTATGCAGCTAGAAAGAGAAATTGCTAGGCAGATGCCAAGAGATTTTGATGATATTTGGGAGATAGCCATTACAGAAATAAAAAAAAGCAAAAAAGGAATTTTAAAGGTTGATCCAGAATGCCTCATTGCATCTATCAAGAAACAACATCCTCATTTGTTTGTACAACTTGATATTGATTGGCCATAATAAGGGGGATTAATGATAAAAAAAATTGATATTCAAAAATTTGCCGCCTATTCTAAACCCGGACCTCGTTACACAAGCTACCCTACAGCGAATGAATTTCATGAAAATTTTTCTTATGATGATTATATAAAATTTCTTACCTCTGATAAATCGTCTTTATCGCTTTATATCCACCTTCCTTTTTGTCGTTCTGCCTGTTATTTTTGTGGTTGTAATGTCATCTACACAAGTAAGCAAGAAAAGAAAAACCGTTATATTAAATATCTCAACAAGGAATTACATTTGCTCAAGCAATATATGGATTGCTCAAGAGAGGTTGTGCAGCTGCATTTAGGAGGCGGCACACCAACATTTATGAGCCATACAGAGCTTAAAGAAATCCTTGATATGATTTATGAGGTTTTTCCACATTTTTCGCTTTTTGCAGAAAATAGCTGTGAGATAGACCCAAGATATTTTAGCAAGCAACAAATGCAAACACTTCATGATGGTAAAATAAATAGACTAAGTTTTGGCATACAAGATTTTGATATTAATGTTCAAAATACCATTCATCGCATACAATCTCAAGAGCTTGTTAGCGATGCGTTAAAACTTGCTCGAGATTTTGGTGTCCATTCTATTAATTTTGATTTGATATATGGTTTGCCTAAACAAAATCTTGAAAGTTTTAAAAGAACATTAGATATTGTTTATAGCATGAAACCAGAAAGATTGGCGATTTTTAACTATGCTCATGTTCCATGGCTCAAAAAAAATATGCGTAAAATTAACGAACATGAGCTTCCATCGCCGCGTGAAAAATTGCAAATTTTAGATTACACTATTAATTTTTTGCAAGAAAGAGGCTATATGATGATAGGAATGGACCATTTTGCACAGCCTCATGATGAGCTCTATAAGGCATTTTGTGAAAAAACATTGCGAAGAAATTTTCAAGGTTACACAACCAAAAGGGGCACTCAAACGATTGGAATAGGGTTAAGTGCAATTGGAGAAGGACAATTTTATTATGCCCAAAACCATAAAGAGCTTCATGAATATGAAAAATCTCTTGATAAAGGCATATTACCTTTATACAAAGGCATTACATTGAGCGAGGAAGATTATCTGCGTAAAACAATTATTATGGAAATAATGAGCAATCTTAAACTTGATTATACTGCCATTAATGAAACATTTAAAATTAATTTTTGTGAATATTTCAAGCATGTCTTAGACGAAATGAAAGAATTTGAGCAAATAGGGCTTGTAGAGCTTAAGCCTGATTCTCTAGAAGTTACTGCTGATGGTATTTTGCTTGTTCGTAATCTTGTAATGCCTTTTGATAGTTTTTTAAAAAAATCAGTACATACTCAAAAACAATTCAGCAAAACAATATAGGATTATTAAAATGTTTGATTTTAAATCTGTTGCTGATGCTTGTGTGAAATGTGGAAAATGTATCCCTGATTGTACAATTTATAAGATTAGTGGCGATGAAGTCCATTCTCCAAGAGGTTTTATTGAGCTCTTAGGTGCATATCAAAAAGGTCAATTAGAATTGGATAAGCAGATGAAAAATGTTTTTGAAAGTTGTTTTTTATGCACCCACTGTGTTAATGTTTGTCCGAGTTCATTGCCAACAGATGAGATCATTGAGGAAGTGAGGGCAGACATTGCAAAGACTTTTGGAATTGCATGGTATAAGAGGTTGTTTTTTTACCTTCTGAAGCACAGAAACATGATGAACTTTTTTTCAGCTTGCGGGGCATTATTGAGCCCTCTTTTATTTAAAGAAATAAGGGGAGGTGGTGGTTTAGTGCCACGATTTCCTTTGCCTTTTATAGCTAAAAGGGTTATCCCAAAATCATATCATAAAAGTTTTTTAGAAAAATATCCTGAAGAAATTTTATCATCAAACAGCAAGAAAACAGCTCGTAGAGTAGCGATTTTTATTGGTTGTTTAAGTAATTATAATTATGTGAGTGTGGGTGATTCTTTACTCTCTATTCTTGATACATTAGGCATTGATGTTTTCTTGGCAAAAAGTCAGCAATGTTGTGGCGCACCAGCGTATTTTACAGGAGATAAAGAAACCGTTTTTAAGCTTATTGAAAAAAACCTTATTTATTTTGAAAGTTTTATTGATTCTGTAGAAGCCGTCTTAATACCTGAAGCAACTTGTGCAGCCATGATTTTGCACGATTGGCAAAGAATTATTAAGGACAAACCAGAACTTCAAGAAAAAATGCAAAAGATTACAGCAAAATTTACTATGGCTAGTCAATGGCTTTATGCCCACACCCATTTGCATGCTATTCTTGCTAGCAAGAAAAAACAAGACAAAATTATTACCTACCATGATCCATGCCATGCACGTAAAGTGCTTAAGATATTTCAAGAACCTCGTTTTTTAATTCAGCAAAATTATTCTATTCAAGAAATGAGCGATCCTAATAGCTGTTGTGGTTTTGGGGGCATTACCATGCAAACAGAAAAATACGAATATGCTCATAAAGTTGGCGAGAACAAAGCATTAATGATAAAAGAAAGTGGTGCAGAAATTGTTAGTGCTGAATGTAATGCTTGTCGCATGCAGCTTAATAATGCCATGCATCAATCTGGAGTTAAAGTGCTTTTTGTGCATCCTTTAGAGCTTATTGCTGATGCTATTAAAGATAATGAACATGGCTGAAATTTTCACAGAAAATTTATTAAGAGAAGAAATATGTAATATTTCAAGAGTAATGTTTGAAAAAAATTTTTTTGGTGCTTTTCATGGCTCTATTTCTGCTAAGCTTAGCAATAATCGCTTTTTTATTAATTCTTATAATGCTTGCTTTGGTTCTATGGCAACAAATGATATTGTTACTCTTTATAGTAAAAAAGATTATCGTTGGAATGAAGCAAGTATGGACACCCCAATTCATGTATCTATTTACCAAAACTTAAGCGATGCAAAAAGCATTGCCTTTTGTTTTCCAATTTTCACCATGAATTATTCAGCGATACATGATGTTATTATTCCGCATGACTATTTTGGTTCAAAATTAGGCAAAGAGTTTATTGTATATAACCCAAGAAATTTTGAAAGCTGGCATGAGAGGGCAGAAGTAGAAATTTATCGCTTTTTTAAAGAGAAAAAGACAAGAATTATGATTATTCGTGATTATGGAGTGTTTGTATATGCAAGAGATCTAATACAGCTTGTAAAAACCATTACTATTTTGGAGAATACTTGTCAAATGCTCTATTGGAATATTGCTATTTCTAGCTAAGCCATGGAAATGTAAATTGCAGCCCTCAAAGACCAATAAAACTTATTCCAAAGCAAATTCAAGAAGATATATCGAGGACAAAATAAGATGTATTTAAGATGCTAAAACCTTTTAACGATAAAACTATAGCATAGGAATACTAAATATAATATAAATTTTAAGCGTAAAAGTTTTAATAAGCTCAAACACAATAACTGTGCAACTTGTTCCCCTACAAATATTTACAAGCATAAAACAGTGAGTTTAAGTAAAATATACTATATCTCACTATAAACCTACAAATTCAAATGAGGGAGTGTTTATGTATTGAAATGTTTGTGTGGTTTGGGGGTAGAGATATAATATCAAAGGGTTGGGTATTGCTAAAGAATAAAATATTCCTTAAGTTGTTTTATTATGAATCAAATAGTTTAATGAAACTAATAAAAAGTTCTTATAAAAGAGTGAAAAACCTTATAAAAGGAGTTAGTGATTCTTATGAATAAAGAATCTAAAGATGACATAAAACACTTCTCAAAAGTTCCTTGTTTATCTCAATGAGATAAAATGAATATTAAAACAATGGCAAGTTGTGTTGTTGAAGGCTACTTGTTCAATTTAGAGCAGGGAAAACTTGGAGACAATATCAAAGAGCTCTATCGCTAAAAGACTTATCAAATAAATATTTAAGTGATAAGGAATGTTTTGTGTAAAATACTCAAAAGTACGATTAATAAGCACTTTGGCTTTTAAAATTTTATAGATGTAAAAAGTTTTTTATATTGCAAAAACTTAAATGTATATCTTGATTGTGAAAAATATACAAGGATACTGCCAATATTGCATTTACTTTTAAAATTACCTACTTTGATTTTTAATAGAATAATTTATTGCAATATTAGTACTGTTTTATCCTTGTTTGCTAGTTGTATCTTAAATTGAAGAAATAAATTATTAAGGTTTATTTAATATTCTCATATATAAAGTTTTATTTATATTTGCGCTCATGTTGATTGATGTTTTGTGCAATATTTTTATGGTTGTATAGTTTCTTGCTTATTTTAATTATTGTTGTATTTTTCTTAGAAGTTTTGTTTGTAAATATTGATATTGATAGATGTAATAGATAGATGATTAAAAATCTTAATCATACTCAAACCTTTAAAGATTGTGATTATTCTTGTATATAGTTACCTTGGAATGATTCTTATTGTAATATTGTATTTTTTAATACTTCTTAATAATAGTTTAATAAAAGATTTTTTCTGAATTTTAATAAATGCAGAATGAGAGATTCCAATAAAGCACTTGACAAGCAATAAAAAATAATATATAATTCTCTTTCCTTTTAAAGAGAAAAAGACAAGACCCGTTAGCTCAGCTGGTAGAGCAATTCCCTTTTAAGGAATGGGCCGTTGGTTCGAATCCAACACGGGTCACCACTTTTTGACCCCGTCATCTAGCGGTTAGGATACCACCCTTTCACGGTGGCTACGGGAGTTCGAGTCTCCTCGGGGTCACCATATTTTTGTTTTTATCTCTTTTTTGTATATAAATATATAGTATTGTTTATCTTTTTATTTTTGTGAAATAGGGCTCTATCTATCGTGTACATAAGATTGATTTGTAGCCCTATTAACTTTTGCTCATATGTAATACATATTTTTATGTGACACTGCTTCTTCATATTTAAGTAGGTCTTTGAGAGTAAGATTATAAGCAGAGCGTATTTTTCCTTGTGTTTCTTTCCAAAAGAGGTTTAGTGCCGGGCTTTTTGTTTCTATTTGCTTAAGCCAATTGCCCTCTAAAATATCTAATAATTCCTGCAATGACTTGTTTTCTGTTTCTTCAGCAAGTTTATACCCTCCTTTTGGTCCTCTAACGCTTATCAAATAGCCCTTGTTACGCAATACAAACAAAAGTTGTTCAAGATAATTTTGTGGCACATCTATTGCTTTTGCAATTTCACTTGCCTGAACAGCCTGAGTTTGACTGTTAAGCAAGATATAATATAGGGCACTTAGCCCATAAATACCTCGAGTTGAAATTCCCATTTCTTATCCTTTAGAAAAACTTTGCAATTTTATAACATTACAAAAAAAATATCAAGAGAACCAACCTTTAATTTTCTCAAAAAGTGATGTAAGTCCATTTTCATGAGTAGTGGCTTCATACCCGAAAGATGTGTTGAGCTTTTCTAATAATTCTCTTTGCTCATCATTGATTTTTGTTGGATAAGTAATTTTAATTTGGACTATCAATAAACCTTTTTGCCCACTGTGTGGATTGCTTACCCCTTCGTTTTCAAAAGCAAATTGCTGCTTGTCTTTCACAAAAGCTGGAACTTTAAGTTCTAGTTCTTTATAGGGGGAAGGTATTTTAAGTGTAGCTCCCAATGGTACATTAGTGAAAAACAAAGGAACTTCAAGATATAAATTATCACCATGTCGTACATAATGTTCATCTTCTTGAATATGTGCAATGAGATATAGATCTCCCCGTTCTTCCTCAAACAGTCTATTACCTTTTTTATAAATGCGTATTTGGGTGTTATTATCAATACCGGCGGGCAATTTAGCTGTTACTTCTTCATTGCATTTTTCATAGCCATTTCCATGGCATTGGGAGCATTTTTCTTTAATATACTGTCCGCTTCCTTGGCATTTTGGACATGTTTGTGCAAAACGAAGAAAAGATTGCTGTAAAAACACCTGCCCTTTTCCTGCACATTGAGGACAAGTTTCTAAATGAGCATTTTTTGCACCACTTCCTTTGCATTTTTTACAGTAGTCTTTATATTCAAGATTAATTTTTTTTTCAACACCAAAAAGAGACTCGTGAAAACTTAAATTTATCTCCATAGCTATATCTGCAGAATATTTTGCTGTTTTCTTGCGTCTTGTATTCGATGAAAAGCCTCCACCAAAAACAGAATCAAAAATTGAGCCTAAATCTTCAAAAATATTTTCAAAATCTTTTCCAGAAAAACCACTGTAACCCTGCTGTTGTAAGCCTTGTTTGCCATAGCGATCATATAAAGAGCGTTTTTCTGGATCACTCAATACTTGATATGCTTCATTAACTTGTTTAAATTTTTCTTCTGCTTCAGTACTTCCATCATTTCTATCTGGATGATATTTCATTGCCATTTTACGATAGGCTTTTTTGATTTCATCACCATGTGCATTTTTTTGCACACCCAATACTTCATAATATTCAAATTCTTCCAATCAATATTCTCCTTAAGACTTCAGAATATATTATTTGCAAAAACATTTTTTATTGTACCCAAAAGTATTTTATTATTGGTTAAAAAAAATAGGATAATATTTTAAAATGATAAATGGCACAAGCACTTCATTTAAAACGCTCGTTAGTACTTTGGAGCAATTACCATCTATTGGGAGAAAATCAGCAATGAGGCTTGCTTATAATCTCGTAATTGAAAATAGAGCCGTTGCACTTAATCTATCAGAATCTATTCAAGATGCATTATCTCATGTTGTTCTCTGTAGGGATTGTGGGGGTATATGCGAAGATGAAATCTGTTCTATATGCTCTGATACAAAACGGCAAAATCATGAAATTTGCATAGTTGCTCACCCTAAAGATGTTATAACTATCGAAGAAACAAAACTTTTTCACGGTCGTTATTTTATTATAGAATCAGCAAACAGTTTTCGTTTGAATGATTTAAGGAGGATTATTAATGACTACAGTATAAGAGAAATTATTTTTGCCTATCCTCCTTCTGCTACTTCAGATACACTTATTATTTACATTGAAGATAAATTGAAAGATTTTAATCTGTTTTTTACAAAAATTGCACAAGGTATCCCATTTGGTGTAAATTTGGAGAATGTTGATCAAGTATCTCTATTTAGTGCCTTTAGAGGAAGAAAGCAAATTTAAAGTAATATATTGCAAGCAACAAATACCAATAATGTAATTAAGCCATAATTAATAAACATGGTAATATAATAATACTTAATTTAAGTTTTAAAGTCATGTGCAAAGGAGATTTGTTATGAAAACAACAAAGATAAAACTTGCTCTCTTGGGGCTTGTGTTTGCAAGCGGGACCCTTATGGCAGCTGATGGTGCCACTATTTTCAAAAAATGTATTGCCTGTCATGGAGCAAATGCAGATAAAGTAGCTCCGGGCAGTAAAGGTGGTGTTACTATCAATGGTGCAGATAAAAATTTGCTCATAGAAAACCTTAAAGGTTATGCTGCTGGAACAGCTGATAATGGTGGTGCAAAACAAATTATGTACAATAACATGAAAATTTGGAAACTTACAGATGAGGATATTGAAGCTGTAGCTGATTATATTTCTAAACTTCCAGCAACAAGCACTACAGTAAAAGGAAAATAAATTAATCCTTTACGCAAGAAACCTTCTATATTAAAAAATTAATAAGCAGAAGGTTTCTTGCGAGTATGTCCTTTTAAAGTTAATAATATTTTGTGTAATGCAAACAACAAATGTAAATTACTGAAGATTTTAAACTATAATATATTCTATTAAAACAAAATAAATACTTATGAAATAAAATGCAGAATCTATAAACCTAACACCGGGTAAAATCTCAAATGTAGAACGCATAAGCCTCAATAATGGCACAGACAATAGATTAGAGTTTAATGCCAATAAAACCAAAGGCGTAAATATATATGATATTAATGGCAAAAATGGTGTT